>JAFXQT010000033.1 GCA_017526905.1 Bacteroidaceae bacterium
ATGTCATATTAGAGTTTTGCTTGTTTTCTTTTTGCAACACTAAGATAAGTGAAAATTCTGACATGGCAAAATCCTGGGCAACTTTTTGTTGCTCAGGAACTTATAAATAAAGTTAAATTATAGTGTTGCGGAATTAAGGATGAATACAAAAAATAAACCCGTCAGCGTGACGTTTATGCTTCTTGGCGTCACGTTCTGTGTTTGCCTGATCCTGGCAAACCTCCTTGCCACCAAACAAATCCAATTCGGCCCGCTCAACCTCACCACCGGTGTGTTGGTGTTTCCAATCTCGTATGTGGTGAACGACTGCATTACCGAGGTGTGGGGCTACCGCCGCGCCAAGCTTATCATTTGGACAGGCTTCGTCATGAACTTTGCCTTCGTGCTGCTGGCATGGCTGGCCGATCTGATTCCCGGTGCACCCTACTGGACCAACCAGGAGGGCTTCCATGCGCTGTTTGGTCTGGCCCCTCGCGTGGCCTTGGCTTCGTTTGCCGCCTTCCTCGTAGGCTCGTTCCTAAATGCCTATGTGATGAGCCGCATGAAGATTCGTGATAAGGGCCGTCGCTTCTCGTTGCGTGCCATTGTGTCCACCATTGTGGGCGAAGTGTCCGATTCCCTCATCTTCTTCCCCGTAGCCCTGGGCGGCATTGTTCCGAAGGAGAACCTGTTGCTGATGATGGTGAGCCAGGTGGCAGTAAAGACCCTCTATGAAGTACTGATTCTGCCAGTAACCATTCGTGTGGTGGCTTGGCTGAAGCGCACCGAAGGCTTGGATGTGTACGACGAGGGTGTCAGTTACAAGATTGTGTGATGACGAATGACGAATGATGAATGAGTGTGCATCGCGGTTTTCCCGCGATGAGTGGCATGCAATGAATGCCCCCAGTGCACAGCTCCCATTCAGAACCCTTCCTTTTTCATTTTTCACTTTTCAGGCTCACTTTTCACTTTTCATTTTTCACTTTTCAGGCTCACTTTTCATTTTTCACTTTTCACTTTTCAAATCCCTTCCTTTCCTATGAAACCAATGAATAAAGAAACGGCCTTGGTCGTATTTAGTGGTGGCCAGGACAGCACCACCTGCCTGTTTTGGGCGAAACGTAACTTCCGGCGAGTGGTGGCCTTAACTTTCGTGTATGGGCAGAAGCATGTGCTGGAAGTGCAGATGGCGCAAGCCATTGCCCAGGAAGCTGATGTGGAGTGGCATCAGATGGATGTGTCATTCATCGGCCAGTTGGGACGCAATTCGCTGACCGACAGCAGCCTTGAAATGGATCAGGAGAAACCGGCCGATGGCCCGCCTAATACGTTCGTACCAGGTCGCAACCTCTTTTTCTTGAGCATTGCGGCGGTCTTTGCCCGCGAACGCGGAATCAATCATTTGGTCACCGGCGTTTCACAGACCGATTTCAGTGGCTACCCCGACTGCCGCGATGCCTTTATAAAGAGCCTGAACGTGACGCTGAATCTGGGCATGGACGAGCAGTTCGTCATTCACACACCGCTGATGTGGATAGACAAGGCTCAGACCTGGGCCATGGCTGATGAATTGGGCGTGCTCGATCTCGTCCGCCAGCGTACCCTTACCTGCTACAACGGAATCCCCGGCGATGGCTGCGGCCATTGTCCGGCATGCAAGTTGCGAAGAGAAGGCTTGCGTCTGTATTTGTGTGAAAAAGAAGGCCGGCAAGGTTAACAAAATAAAAAACTTGCCCTATCCGTTGGTGCAGACCATACTTCTTCCTATCTTTGCCCGTCGGAAACAAGAACTGTATCAAATACCTTATTAATAGTTTACACAGACAGATGAAAAAAATGATGTTTGCCATGCTGGCCGCAATGCTGTCAGTATGTGTCTATGCACAGCGCTACGCTATTGATTTCTATGCTCCTGGTGCTGGTGCCGATTTGCAGAAGGTGTATCTGCTCAATGCCGAAACCAATTCTTTGATCGACTCCTTCGCTGTCAGCCATGAGCGTGCTCACCTCGAAGGCAATTATGCTGCCCTGCCGGTGCTGGCCACTATTGCTCCCACACGTTATATGCGGGGAGGCTATGTCACCTTCATTCTGGACAGCGAGAACACATCGGTTGAGTTCGATGCCGCCAAGCGTTCGCAACAGAATCCGTTGGGTGGCGCCAGTATCAAGGGTTCGGCGCAGAACCAGCGCCTGGCCGCCGTTGTCGATAGTTTCTCGGCACACATTGCCGTTCTGCAGAAACTCTCTGCCGACCTGCGTGCCGCCATCCCCGAGGGTGGACAGCCTACTGAGGCGCAGATTAACGAATACCGCCAGAAGGCGGGTGCCGAGGAGGAGGCCATCAAAACCGATTTCCAGCAGGCCATGCAGACGGAGCGTGCCAACAAGGTGTCGCTGTACTGCCTGATGCAGGCTAGTGATATCTTCGACACGGAATACCTCTCCAACTATCTGGAAGGATATGCCTTTGCCGATTCGCCTGCGCTGAAGCGTCTGCAGGCACAGTTGGAGTCGGCCAAGCTGCGTGCTCCCGGTGCCCCGTTCATCGATTTCGAGATGGCCGATCAGGCTGGAACCATGCACAAACTCTCTGACTTTGTGGGTAAGGGCAAGTATGTGATGGTCGATTTCTGGGCTTCATGGTGCGGTCCCTGCCGCCAGGAGATGCCTAACGTGAAGGCTGCCTACGAGCACTTCCACGACAAGGGCTTTGACATTGTTGCCGTGTCGTTTGATAACAACCGTGATGCTTGGCTTAAGGGTATTGCCGATTTGGGCATGACATGGACTCAGCTCAGCGATCTTCAAGGTTGGAACTGCGCTGCAGGCCAGCTCTACAAGATTCACGCCATTCCCTGCACCATTCTCTTTGGTCCCGATGGAAAGGTTGTTGCTTCCGATCTGCGGGGCGAGGCATTGGCCAAGATGCTCGAAGAGAAACTGCCTTGATAGCATAAGGCGACAGATGTTTTTCATAGCCACGGGGCTGCGTGATGAGCGCAGCCCTGTTCTATTACCACACAGGGCGCCCCCTGTGCTAAGAGCTCATAGTCCTTACAGGACTTTTTAGGTGTGTTCTAATTAGAACACACCTTATATTACTGAGTTCACTTTTAAGGTGGACTCAATACCCTATATTTTACCAAAAAGAAATATCACAAATATCACTAATACCGATAAAGCGACTGTATATCAACACAATGCCAAGTTATATTTGGTGTGATATTTTCGTGATATTTTCGTGATATTTTCGTGATGTTTTCGTGACATATTCCAACCAAGCGACCATAAATTCAGCTAATTAAGTGTAAGAAGTGAGGAGAGTGGAGGTGTCTCAAGGATGAGAGGCGGGCGTCTCAAGGACGAGACAGGCGTGTCTCAGCAATGAGACTCGGATGTCTCACCGCTGAGACATTAACGTCTCGCTGCTGAGACACTAACGTCTCACCGCTGAGACACAACTGCGGCTGTAGTCTCACAGTTTTGACTGACAAGCCAGGGTGCATGTGCAATCGCGGCGGAAAAGAACAGGCCGGCCAAGCACGGAGTCCCCAACACTTAAATACTGCTGCTTTCATACTGCAAATATAATACTTTTTTTTGAAAGTTGCAAGAAAAGTATCACTTTTTGCTCGAAATATCACCGAAATATCACTGAAATAACACTCCGTACAAGGTTGTTAATGAGCGTGTTGCATGAGTTTGTGAGATTTGTGATACTTTTTTTGAGGAAATGTATGTATGCGTGTGTGAGAGGACTGGTGAGTAGTGAGGATCGGGACAGGCTGACGTGGGGTTGGAACAGGGGTAGGAGAGGCTTAGAAGGGTGGAGAGAATGCACATCATAAACGAACGCTTCCCCCTTCAGCGTGCCATGAGCCGTTTTGAGGGGGAAGCGTTTGTTTTTGGTAGGGCGTGATGCCTGTGCTTACTTCTTCAGTTTGTAGATGCAGAAGCTCTTGGCCGGAACTGTCACGCTGAGGCTGGTGCCGCTGACAGCAGCTGTGCTCTGCTTAGGTTCGATGCGGTGAGGATCCGTGGGCGTGTTGTCGGCATCGTAGTTGCTCAGGTCCAGGGTGATGACGTTGGCTGTTGTGGCGGCCAGTTTCTTCACGCCGGTCAGGTTGATGGTGGTGGGCTGAGCCTCGGCTGTAGTGTTGACCACCTTGACAATGATCTCAGAGGCCTTTGCATCGAGCACGGCCGATGCGAACACGCCGTCCTTGCCTTTCTCTACGGGGTTGACCGAAGCCTTGCCGCCGTCAATGCTGAGCGTAGTGGGCAGCACGTTGGTGCCTTTGTTCTGAGCATAGAGGGCCTGCACATGGTAGGCTGTGGTGCGGGCGGAGTTAAGGTTGTCATACCAGATGGCATCCGGACGCCACTGCCAGCCCTCCACATGGGCGAAGAGGGGTGCGTAGGTGGCCATGTGTACAAGGTCGGCGTTGCGCTCAATGTTGATCATGAAGGCTGCTTCGTACAGGCTGGCACCGGAGTGGTTCCATTTCTTGCCGCTGTCGTGGCAGGCATACTCGCCAGCGAACACACGCGGGCCGTTCTTCTTGTAGAAGTTGCGGTCGTCGTAACGGTTCATTTGGTCGCGGTACCACTGAATGGTGCGGTAGAAGTGCTCGTCCACCAGGTCGGCTTTCAGTTCGCTCATGGCCTTCCAGCCGTTGTAGAAGTGGCCGTCCTCGGCGTTGGGGCCGCTGGTGCCCACAATCTTAATCTCGGGGTGGGCCTTGCGCACCTCGGGCACGATGATGGCCAGACGGTCGAAGTAGGGCTGCTCCCACTGCTCGTTGCCGATGGCAAGGAACTTCAGCCCGAAGGGCTTGGGGTGCCCCATGTCGGCGCGCAGCTTGGCCCATTTGTTGGTGGCGGGGTCGCCGTTGGCAAAGTCGATCAGGTCAATGCAGTCGTCGATAAACTGCTGTAGTCCCTCTTTCGTGGCGGGGGCGTGGGCCTTGTCATCGTTTTGGAACTGGCAGGCCATGCCCACGTTCAGCACAGGCAGGGCATCGGCTCCGATCTCTTCGGCAAGCTGGAAGAACTCAAAGAAGCCCAGGCCGTAGCTCTGGAAGTAGTCGGGGTAGTAGCGATAGGTGAAGGTGTTCTCCCAGCGGTTCTTGTTGATGGGGCGGTTCTCCACGGGTCCCACGGTGTTCTTCCACTGGTAGCGGTATTCGAGAGTGGTGCCCTCGACGATGCATCCGCCGGGGAAGCGGAACACGCCCGGCTTCATGTCGGCCAATGCCTGTGCCAGGTCCTTGCGCATGCCGTTTTCGTGGCCCATCCAGGTGTCGGTGGGGAAGAGGCTCACGTGCTCCACATCCACCGTGCCGCCAATGTTGGAGCGGTGGCGGTCGCCACACATGGTGATGCACAGGTTAGCCTTGGCAATGGTGCGGGGACTCTTCAAGGTTACAGTGTATTTCTTCCACTCGCGGCTATCCACGCGCACGTCGGCCTCGGCAAACTCCTGATGTTCCTCCATGGTGTTCTGATCGACAAACTGCACCCAGAGGGTGACGGGCTTGCCGTCGGGCACGCGTGCCCACACGCTGAAGCGGTACTCGGCATCTTTGTGCAGGCCTATGCCGAAGAAGCCGGTGTTCTGCAGGCCCGTCCACAGGTCGCGGTGGTTCATGGATGTGAGGCGTGCATAGTGCGGGTTGCGCTCAAAGGGTCCGTCGTTCTTGATGTCAACTTTGCCGAAGGCCTGCCAGCCCATCAGATGGTCGGGCGAGAACTCGAACGAGCGGTTCTTGACCAATTCGGCATAGAGGCCGCCGTCGGCAGCAAAGTTGATGTCCTCAAAGAAGATGCCGTACATGGTGGGCTGGATAGGTGCTCCTGCCTTCTTGGCGTTAACGGTGATCACGTTGTCTGCAGCCTGGGCTGTCAGAGCTGTCAGCGCAAGGGCTGCGCCGGTTAGTAGGTGTGTCAGTTTCATGTTTGTTCGTTTGGTGTAAAAAATGTATTTTCGGCTGCTAAGATAGTTCTTTTTGTACAAGTGCGCAAGAAAATGGGGATAAAAGTGCTTCTGATGGCCTCGCGCGGCTTCGTTCTGCCTCTCAGGTGGGGGTGCGCCCTTCTTTTCGGCCATCCTGCCGGTTATGACGATTCCTGCCGGCGTTATGCTGGGTGCAGATACAGGAGCAGTGGCAGGTGGTCGCTCACGCCGCCCATGTAGGCAGGACCCCTGTAGGTGCGCCGCGGCTGCTGCATGCGCATGTTCTCGTTCAGTTCCAGTTGCCAGGGTTGGCTCACCACCTGTACCGTATGGCGGCATGTGGTGAGGGTGGGCGAGAGCAAGATGTGGTCTATGTAGCTCCACTGGCCCTGATAGCAGTAGGTGCCGCCGGTAGGTGGGTCGGCAGGATGCAGCGGTGTGTGGCTGAAGATGGGGTCGGTGCCGGTAGCATTGAAGTCGCCCATCACCACGATGTGTGGCGATGGTGTGTGTAGCAGACTGTCGGTAATGTTCCACAGCGTCGTAGCGGCCAGTTGCCGCTTGCGGTCGGCCATGGTCCCGCCCAGTCTTGATGGCATGTGTGTTACCAGCACGTGCAGCGTGTCGAAGTTGTTCGTTATGCCCCGTACATATAATATATCGCGCGTGGGCGTGAGGCCCTCGGCCTGGCAGGGTATGCCTATGCAGCGGTAATCCAGCATGTTGAAGCGATTAGGCTGCCACAGTAGTGCCACGTCGATGCCGCGCTGGTCGGGGCTGTTGGTCATGAGGTATCGGTAGCGCAGGTGTCGCAGCGGGCTGCGGCGGGTGAAGTCGCGCAGCACCGAGTCGTTCTCCACCTCGCACAGGCCGATCAGGTCGGGCATCTGTCCGTCGGTGGCAGCTGTGGCAGCAATGACTTTGCTCAGCTCGGTCAGTTTGCGCCAGTAGCGCGTGCGTGTCCAGCGGTAGGCCCCTTCTGGCGTGAAGTCCTCGTCCTGCTTGCCCTCGTCGTGGCGCGTGTCAAACAGGTTTTCCACGTTCCATTCCATCACCTTCAGCGGCGGTTGGGCAGTCTTCTGCGCCATGCACACGTATGGGCAGATACCAAGCATAAACAGCCAAAGCAGGCGGTGCAGGGTGGGGCAGGAGTGTGTGTTCATAGGCAGGGTAGCTAAGGTGCGAAATGCAAACGAGGAGGTCACCATGTCCGAAAGGCTTGTTTCGGATGGCAGGACCTCCTCGTTCTTCGTGATCCCGTTGGGATTCAAACCCAAGACCTTCAGAACCGGAATCTGACGCTCTATTCAGCTAAGCTACGGGACCGTGGTTTCTGCTATGGGGAGGGAAGCGTTGGCTCAACTCCCGAAATGCGGCGCGAAGTTACGAACTTTTTATTTCTTAACAAAGTTTCGGGCGTTTTTTAACATGCTTTGAGGAATAATTAAGCTCTTCCGGTCGTTATATAGGCAGAAACGTTCAACAAAAACAATCAACACAAATGAGAATCCGCAGCCTGTCGGGCGGAGCTGTGATGATCTCGGCTCCTAACCTTACCAGCGGCCAGAGCTATACGCTGCACTATGGTGGCTCGCTCAGCGGCAACAGCACCGACTTCTTCGGCTTTGCCACCGACGGCACCTACACGGGCGGCAACAGCAGCAGCGCCACGGCTGGCGTATCTACCTCGGGCGGTGGCGGCGGTCAACCCGGCGGAGGCGGCCAGCCCGGTGGCGGCGGTCCTGGCGGACGCGGTTGGTAGGGCCAAGGGCACAGGCGAAGTGCCTCGGCTGCGCTGACACATACCTGCAAGGCCCCCTGTTCACTCCTGCTGAAGGAGGAATAGGGGGCTTTTGTATGTCAAAAGTAAATAATTTTGACGACAAATGCTGTCAATATGAAAGAAAAGCACTATCTTTGTCGCGCAAAATGACAAGTAACGAGAAACGACATGAGTAAACTGATCAAACCCGAAGGCTATGCGCCGCTACTCGACCTGCAGCAGACGGAGCGTGCCATCAAGAAAATCAAGGACTTCTTCCTGACCAGCCTGAGTACCGAGCTGCGTCTGCGCCGTGTCACCGCGCCGCTGTTTGTGCTGAAAGGGCTTGGCCTGAACGATAACCTGAACGGTGTGGAGCGCCCCGTTACCTTTCCCATCAAGGACATGAACGATGCCCAGGCCGAGATTGTACACTCGCTGGCCAAATGGAAGCGCAACACGCTGGCCGAGTACCATATCGAACCGGGACACGGCATCGTTACCGATATGAATGCCGTGCGCGCCGATGAGGAACTGGACAACCTGCACTCCATCTACGTGGACCAGTGGGACTGGGAACGCACCATACGGCGCGAGGATCGCACGCTGGACTTCCTAAAGAAGATGGTGGGCAAAATATACAACGCCATCACACGCACCGAGTACTATATGTGTGAGATGTACCCGCAGCTGCAGCCCTTCCTGCCCGAAGAGGTGCATTTCGTCCATGCTGAGGAACTGCGCAAGATGTACCCCGGCATGACGGCTAAGCAGCGCGAAGATGCCATCAGCATGGCCTACGGCGCTGTGTTCATCATTGGCATTGGCGCACCTCTTGGCGACGGACAGCCGCACGACGGGCGCTCGCCCGACTACGACGACTGGAGCACTCCCAACGAGGATGGCTACAACGGTCTGAACGGCGACCTCATTGTGTGGTATCCGGTGCTGAACCGCTCGGTCGAGCTCTCGTCCATGGGCATTCGTGTGGATGCCGAGGCACTGTGCCGCCAGCTGGAGATGCAGCACATGGAGGAGCGCAAGCAACTCTATTTCCACCGCCGTCTGTTGGAAGGCACGCTGCCGCTGAGCATCGGCGGCGGCATCGGACAGAGCCGCCTGTGCATGGTGCTGCTGCACAAGGCACACGTGGGCGAGACGCAGGCCAGCATCTGGCCCGACGAGATGCGTGCCGAGTGCCGCCGAGCCGGCATTGTGCTGATTTGATGCCCACCCATCGGCCACACAAAACCAAGCCCCGCCCATCGGTCACCCTTTCTGCATGAAAAGGATCAACCGATGGGCGGGGCTTGGTTATCACCTGTATTTTCTCCGTATTCTACTTGTGAAAGTTAGGGCGTAAGGCTTTGAGGACGCATGCTGCTTCCGTCTTGCCTGTGCGCAGGGGGCAGGTGTCAGACCGTGTTCAGAGCAGTTTTTCGCTCAGCTTCTCCAGCATGTCGCGCGTCATGCTGGCAATGCCGAAGTTGGGTCGCCAGCCCCATTCTTCGCGTGCGGCGGTATCGTCAAGGCTGTCGGGCCAGCTTTCGGCAATGGCCTGTTTGAGCGGATCCACCTGATAGTCCATCTCGAAGTCGGGGCAACGCTTGCGGATCTCATTGTAGATGTTCTCCGGTGCGAAACTCATGGCAGTGACATTGAAACCGTTGCGGTGGACGAGCTTGTCGGGGTTGGCTTCCATCAGCTCGATGGCAGCGCGCAGGCCGTCGGGCATGTACATCATGTCCATGCGGGTGCCCTTGGCAATGGGGCAGACGAATTTCTCGCCGCGCACGGCAGCATAGAAAATATCCACGGCATAGTCGGTGGTGCCGCCGCCCGGAGGCGTTACGTAGCTGATCAGGCCGGGAAAGCGCACGGAACGGGTGTCGGTGCCATACTTCAGATAGAAGTAGTCGGACAGCAGTTCGGTGGTCACCTTGGACACGCCGTAGATGGTGCGCGGACGCTGGATGGTGTCCTGAGGTGTCAGCTCGTGGGGTGTGTTGGGGCCGAACGAGCCGATGCTCGACGGGGTGAACACGGCGCATTGGTTTTCGCGTGCCACTTCAAGCACGTTCCACAGTCCGTCGATGCCAATCTTCCAGGCCAGGCGGGGCTTCTGCTCGGCCACCACGCTGAGCAGGGCGGCCAGGTTGTAGATGGCATCGATATGGTGTTCCTTCACCACTGCGGCCAGCTGCTCGCCGTTGGTCACGTCGGCAATGGCCATCGGACCGCCCTCGGCCAGTTCGCCCTTAGGCTCGGCTCCGGGTATATAACCGGCAACGACATGGTCGCTGCCATAACGCTTGCGCAGTTCCGTGGTCAGTTCCGATCCGATTTGTCCGGTGGAACCAATTACCAAAATATTCTTCATTGTTTGTACTACGGGGTTGTTGTTAGTTTTCAAATGTGGCGCAAAGGTAGTAATAACTTTGGACATGGTGTTCCAAAACGTCAACTTTTTGCCTGCGAAACGTTTTTTATTTCAAAATCGTCGGTCTTTTGTGGCTTAGCTACACAAAAAAGCATTAACTTTGCACTCGACAGGGCGTATAGGGTGCTGCTCTTGACGCCAAAAGCTACAAAACCTATTTACATAACCCCAAATATCATGTACGGTAAAATGCAAGAACATCTTCAGCAGACGCTGAAGGAAATCCGCGAGGCCGGTCTCTACAAGGAGGAGCGCCTCATCGAGAGTCCACAGGCCGCCGCCATCCAGGTGGCCGGCAAGGAAGTGCTCAACTTTTGTGCCAACAACTATCTGGGCCTGAGCAACCACCCGCGCCTCATTGAGGGTGCCAAGAAGATGATGGACCGCCGCGGCTACGGCATGTCCAGCGTGCGCTTCATCTGCGGCACGCAGGACATACACAAGGAGTTGGAGGCTGCCATCAGCCGCTTCTTCCACACTGAGGACACCATTCTCTACGCCGCCTGCTTCGATGCCAATGGAGGCGTGTTCGAGCCCCTGCTCACCGAGGAGGACGCCATCATATCCGATGCTCTGAACCACGCCAGCATCATCGACGGCGTGCGCCTGTGCAAGGCCAAGCGCTACCGCTATGCCAATGCCGACATGGAGGACCTGGAGCGTCAGCTGCAGGCTGCCCAAGAGCAGCGCTTCCGCATCGTGGTGACCGACGGTGTGTTCTCCATGGACGGCAACGTGGCACCCATGGACAAGATCTGCGACCTGGCTGAGAAGTACGACGCGCTGGTGATGGTGGACGAGAGCCACTCCGCTGGCGTGGTGGGCCCCACGGGTCGCGGTGTGAGCGAGTTCTTCCACACCTACGGCCGTGTGGACATCTACACCGGCACGCTGGGCAAGGCTTTCGGCGGCGCTATGGGCGGCTTCACCACTGGCCGCAAGGAGATTATCGACCTGCTGCGCCAGCGCTCGCGCCCCTACCTCTTCTCCAACTCGTTGGCACCCGGCATCATCGGTGCCTCGCTCGAAGTGTTCAAGATGCTCGACGAGAGCAACGAGCTGCACGATCGTCTGGTGGAGAACGTCACCTATTTCCGCGACCGCATGATGGCCAGCGGCTTCGACATCAAACCCACCCAAAGTGCCATCTGCGCCGTGATGCTCTACGACGCCCCGCTCAGTCAGCGCTTCGCTGCCCGCCTGCAGGACGAGGGCATCTACGTAACCGGCTTCTACTATCCCGTAGTGCCCAAGGGCCAGGCACGCATCCGCGTGCAGATCTCGGCCGGGCACAACCGTGAGCAACTGGACAAGTGCATTGCCGCCTTTATCAAGGTGGGCAAGGAACTGGGCGTGCTGAAGTAAGACCGCTACACGACACTACCATCCAAAAAGGAGGGGGTAGGATATGGTTTATTGGAATAGTTGTCTCAGATCTGTTAGCCGTGTTCTACTCCCGGCCATGATGGTTTGGCCATAGTCAGCCGACCCCACCGCTATACTTGCCAGCATCACCAATCAGCCCGGAACCAGTGCAGTGTGGTTCCGGGCTGGATGATAAGGGGCAGGGTAGCGGCGATCACTTAACGGCCACCTTACGGCCGTTGATGATGTATATGCCATGTTGTGCACGTCCAACACGCATGCCCGAGATAATGCGCCCTGCTCTCTACCTTTGGTAGCTTCCACGTATCGAAGCGACCGAGGGTCGAGCGCAGGGCGCAACTATAGATGTTACCCTACGATTAGGGCGTTGTCTTCTTCTGTCCGATCTCCACGTTGGTGTTGCCCGTCACCTCGGCTGCGTTGCCGCCGCCGAACACGTTGCCGATGATGTCGGCACCAACCACTGTCTTGGGTTCGTGGTCGCTGCCCGACACGTAGGTGATGGTGGGCAGGGTGCCGATGTTCACGTTCGTGTTACCGGCCACCTTGGCTGCGTTGCCGCCGCCGAACACCGTGCCGATGACACCGATCTTGCCGGAGGTGTGTGCAGGCAGC
>JAFXQT010000034.1 GCA_017526905.1 Bacteroidaceae bacterium
AGTAGAGAGTAAAGAGTAAAGAGTAAAGAGTAAAGATAAGAGATAAAAGATAAAAGAGCAGAGTGTAGAGAGTAGAGTGTAGAGAGTAGAGATAATTCGGGCGTAGATATAAAATGAGGAATGAGTAAGTATCTACTCTTTACTCTTTACTCTCTACTCTTTACTCTCTACTCTTTACTCTCTCCTCTTTACTCTCTCCTCTCTCCTCTCCTTCCCACACCAGTCCGGCTTGCACGATACTTTCGCCCTCGGGTTTGGCATCGGCGCCCATATTTTTGCGCACCTCAATTTGGCACGCTACGGGCAGACCGTCGGCAAAGACGCCGTCAGTCGGTTCCTGGCAGAAGGTGAGCGTGTCACCCAGGTAGCTCTCGGCCTTGTAGGCAATGTCCAGACGGCGCAAGCGATGATGTTCATACTGCTGGCGGGGGAACAGGTCGAGTATGTGCTCTATGTATTTAATGCTGTTGATGTGGCCATTGATATCCACATCGCTGTAGTGGGTGTCGATTGTCGTGGAAGAGGGAGCCAGGTTGGGACTGTCTTGGACTGTCTGTGCGGCGGCCGCCTTCCGCACTCTTCTGAACTTCTCGATGGGACACGGCTTCTCTGCGGCCGTCATCACATAGCGCAGTATGTCGCCATCCTTCAGTTCCAGGAGGTCGGACGGCTGTCGGGTCTCTACGTCGATCATGGCCCAGATGCTGCGTGCATAACCATAGATACGGCCATCGTCGGCATTACGTATCAAGAAGTTACGTTCCGTGAAGAGTTTCATCACGCTCTCCACCCATGTCTCCACCTCCACATGCTCGTACTGCGCCGGCGTTTCGGTCAGTTCTATGCTCAGGCGCGACAACACCCAAGTGTAATGGCGCTGGTTCAGTTGGTCGATGCCCCAACCACGGTTGTGCGAGTGGCGCCCGGCGGCGTTGAGCAAGTGGTTGCCCAGCACGCCCATGAACAGGTGGCCCGTGAAATCCACGTGGAAAGGCTCCACCACAAAACGGTAAGTTTCAATCTTCTCCATCATTCGTCATTCCTCATTCGTCATTCCCATCTCCGCCCTTTCTTTCTCGCGCTCGGCCAGATAATCGTCCAGTTGCTCACGCGTGCCACGTGTGATACAAATGCGGCCCGAACGGGCAAACTGTCGCACCACACCCAGCCGGTTCAGCGCCTCGTAGAGCGAAAGGATATCCTCCGTGCGGCCCGTCTTCTCGATGGCACTGTAGGTGGGGTTCACCTCCACAATGCGGGCACCATGGTGGCGCACAATGCTGCACACATCGGAGTTTTCCAGCATCTGCGGCGTGGAAATCTTCAGTAGCGATGTCTCTATGTAGAAGATGTCCTCGTCGGTGAAATAGCGTGCCTGAAGCACGTCTATACGCTTCTCTATCTGTGCCTTGAGCATCTTCACCATCTCCTCCGTACAGTAGCAGGTAATGGTGTATTTGTGCACGCCCGGCGTAGAGCTGGCGCACACGTTAAGGCTCTCGATGTTCACCTGTCGGCGGGTGAACACGGCGGTAATCTGATTGAGCACGCCGGCTATATTCTCCGAATACACTTGTATGGAATACAGGGGCAGCTGTTGGGTTTGTTCTTGCCTTGTCATCGTGTTTCTGTCTGTTTGGCGCGGCAAAGGTAAGAAGAATTGTTGATACCAAAGCGCTTTCTTGAGAAAAAAGAGAAAAGTATGCGCGCGTACGAAGAATTTGACTATCTTTGTCGCACAATCAAAAAAAACTGCCACTATGAAACAACTCGTATCACGCTATGTCTTGCTGCTACTCTGTCTGCTGGGCACAGCCCTGCCCGCCTGCGCGCGCACCATCAACCTGACGCCCTGCCCCAGAATCATGAACACCAAGAGCGGTGAGCTGACACTGCCCTCCGCCTTCGCCATCAGTGGCGAAGGGCTGGATCAGGCACAACTGACCGAGGCACGCCGCTTTGCAGCCGAGCTGGGCCGCACCACTGGTCTGCAAGTAACGTTGCAGGAGTCCGAATCTCCTGCGCAAGACCAGCAACCCGAATCCCCAATCCTCTTCCGCCTGCACGCCGCCACCACCGCCATGGATGCTGAGGGCTACGAGCTGAGCATCAGCGACAGCGGCGTGGATATCACGGCGGCCACCACCGCAGGCTTCTTCTATGCCTTCCAGAGCCTCAAGAAGTTACTGCCCGCCCATGTGGCAGCCGGCGTGTACCAGGCCAATGACACCTACACCCTGCCGCTGCTCTCCATCCTGGACGCCCCGCGCTTCCGCTACCGCGGCTTCATGCTCGACGTAAGCCGGCACTTCTTCACCACGAAGGAAATCAAGAAATTCCTACGTCTGATGGCGCTGTACAAGATGAACCACTTCCACTGGCATCTTACCGACGACCAGGGCTGGCGCGTCGAGATCAAGAAGTACCCAAAGCTGACCACCATCGGCGCCACACGCGCCAACTCATGGAACACCGACCTCGAAACAGGCTCCTACTGGACAGGCCAGCCCTACGGACCCTACTTCTACACGCAGGACGAGATCCGCGACGTAGTGGCCTATGCCGACAGCCTGCACATCACCGTGGTGCCCGAGGTGGAGATGCCCGGCCACTTTGCCGCCGCCGTAACGGCCTATCCTGAGTACAGCTGCAACCCCAAAGGCAAGCATGAGGTCTGGGTCAACGGCGGCATTTCCACCGACGTGCTCAACGTGGGTAACGAGCGCGCCGTGCAGTTTGCCAAGGACATACTGACGGAGCTGGCACCCCTCTTCCCGGGTCAGGTGTTCCATGTGGGCGGCGACGAGACGCCCACCACCGCTTGGCAGAACAACGCCGAGTGCCAGGCCCTGTACAAGGCCGAAGGCATGACCAACTACTCACAGTTGCAAAGCCGCTTCACCAAGCAGATAGCCGAGCACCTGCGCAGCCTGGGCAAGCGCATTGCCGTGTGGAACGAGGCCGTCACGGCCAGCGGCGCCAACACTCAGCTGATCAAGGAATCGGAGGCCACAATCTACTGCTGGAATCCCTGCCAATCAGGAGCCACCACTGCGGCCAACCTGGGGCTCAACGCCATCATCACCAACTGGGGACAGGACGGCTGCTACTATATCAACCGTCGCGCCAACCAGGCCGACTACGGAGCCGGCAACGGCGGCGACAACCTGCAAAAGATGTACAACTACCTGCCTGTACCCGCAGGCACCCCCACCAATCAGCAGAAATACTACCACGGCGTGCAGGGCACCTTCTGGTGCGAACATGTGTCCGACACGGCCCACCTGGAACACCTGGCACTGCCCCGCCTCATCGCCATTGCCGAGACGGGCTGGACCCCGCAGGCCCGGAAGAACTTCGCACAGTTCGTCGAACGCATGAAACTGGACACCGCCTACCTGCGTCTGGCCGGTTTCCGCTACCACCCGCAATACATCGACTACGACGGCCCCGAGGCACCCGTCCAGGTGGTGCTGCCACAGGCCTCCACCGCCACCCTGCGGCACTACTACCAGCTTGTGTCCATCGCCACCACAGGCGGCCGCAGCGGGCGTTGCATCCAACTTCTGGCCGCCGGCTCGGCACTGCTGGCCGAACAGGCCGGCAAGGGTGCAGCAGCCGGCATGCTGTGGAGCGCACCTGCCGCCAACGCCAGCGCCGCTGAATACACCCACCAGTTGTGGGCCTTCGAACTGGATCCGGCCGGGTCGGGCAAGTACGCGCTGGTGTGCAAGGCTGAGCCCAAAGGGTCGGTCAGCCCCGCCCCATCGGCCGCTGGCACCAATGGCCGGTGGAGCTATGATAAGAGCCGGAAAAACTACAACTTCATCCTGGCCGACAACGGACACGGAAAGAACGGCGACGCTTACTACTATAGCCTGCGCAGCGACAAGAACGCAGCGCTATGGATGAACTGTGCCATGAACTTCGCCGTAAACCTCTACGGCAACCCCGCCGACGGCCAGGGCGGCTACTGGAAATTTCTGCTGGCCGAGAGCGACGACCTCACGCAAGTGCCCCTGCTCAGAACAGATAAGCCACATCCCGGCAGCGGCACCTTCGACCTGGCCGGCCGCCGCGTGGACAGCAACGCCCGCCACATGACGCGCGGCATCTATATCATCGACGGGGTGAAGACATCGGTACAATAGAGAGTAGAGAGTAAAGAGTAGAGAGTAGAGATGAAATATGAAATATGAAAGATGAAATATAAAAGATAAGAGATGAGGGATGGCGGACTTCCTCATCTCTTATCTTTACTCTTTACTCTCTACTCTTTACTCTCTACTCTTTCCTCTCTACTCTTTCCTCTCTACTCTTTCCTCTCTACTCTCCTCTTAAATTTCCAGCAGCATCTCGTCCACATTGGCGCCGGGAGGTGTCATGGGCAGCACGTTGTCCTCCTCCAGCACGGCGCATTGCAGCAGGAAGGGACCGTCGGTGCTGAGCATCTGGTGGATGGCCTCCTGGAGGTCGGCACGCTCCACCACAGTGCGGGCGGGTATGTTGTAGGCGCGGGCGATGAGCTCGTAGTCGGGGTTCAGCATGGGCGTGAAGCTGTAACGGTGGTTCCAGAACATGGCTTGCCACTGGCGCACGTTGCCCAGGTAGTTGTTGTTGAGCAGGATGATCTTGACAGGTGCGCCCTGTTCCATGATGGTGCCCAGTTCCTGAAGGGTCATCTGCAGGCCGCCGTCGCCCACGAAGAGGCATACGGTGCGCTCGGGTGCGCCGAAGGTGGCGCCGATGGCGGCCGGCAGGCCGAAGCCCATGGTGCCGCAACCGCCGCTGGTGACGATGCTGCGCGGCTTGGAGTACTGGAAATAGCGGGCACCGAACATCTGGTTCTGCCCAACGTCGGTCACCAAGATGGCTTCGTGGCGGGAGGCCTCGCTCACAGCGCGCACAACCTCGCCCATCAGCAGCGGCCCGTCGGTGGGATGGATGGCACGGCTGATTACTTTGTTATATTCGCGCTCGGCATAGGGTGCGAAGCCGTCCACCCAGTGCTGGTGGGTGGTCTCTTCGATGAGGGGCAGCAGGGCCGAGAGGGTCTGGCGGCAGTCGCCCAGCACAGTGCAGTGGGCATGCACCAGTTTGTTGAACTCGGAGGGGTCTATGTCGAAGTGTATCACCTTGGCCTGGCGGGCATAGGTCTGTAGGTTGCCGGTGACGCGGTCGTCAAAGCGCATGCCGATGGCAATGAGCACGTCGCACTGGTTGGTCATCACGTTGGGCCCCAGGTTGCCGTGCATGCCTAACATGCCCATGTTCAGGGGGTGATCGGTGGGCAGCGCCGACAGGCCCAGCAGTGTACAGCCAGCCGGTATCTGCGCCTTCTCGAGCAGAGCGCGCACTTCCGTCTGTGCGCCGGCCAGCTCGACACCCTGGCCGATCAGGGCGAAGGGCTTGACGGCGTTGTTGATGAGACGTGCCGCCTCGCGCACGGCCTCCATGTCGGGTTTGGGTGCCGACACGTAGGAACGGATGAAATCCACGCGGGCCGGTTCGTAATCGACCATGCCCACCTGGGCATTGCGCGCAAAGTCCAGCACCACGGGTCCAGGCCGGCCGCTGCGTGCTATGTAGAAGGCTCGGCTCACGGCCCAGGCCACGTCCTCGGCCCGCCGTATCTGGTAGTTCCACTTGGAAATGGGCTGTGTCATGCCCACCACATCGACCTCCTGGAAGGCATCGGTGCCAAGCATAGCCGCCCCTACCTGACCGCAGATGACCACGATGGGGGTAGAATCGATCATCGCATCGGCCACACCCGTGACGGTGTTCGTGGCGCCCGGGCCGCTGGTGACAACGGCCACGCCCACGCGCCCGCTGACACGGGCATAGCCCTGTGCGGCATGCACGGCGCCCTGCTCGTGGCGCACCAACACGTGGTTCAGTTCGTCGCGGTGATCATACAAGGCATCATACACGGGCATGATGGCCCCGCCCGGATAGCCGAACAGGGTGTCAACACCCTCGTGCCTGAGCGAGCGCATCAAAGCCTCGGCTCCTGTGATTCTCTGCTTCATCTTTTTACCTATTTGCGCGTTCTGCTTAAAAACTGGGGGCAAAGGTAGGAAGAAATGCGAGAAACAGAAAGCAAAACCGGAAATTTCTTCGTACATTTGCAGCGCAATGGCCCAGGAACGCAAAATCATACACATCGACATGGACGCCTTCTTCGCCTCGGTGGAGCAGCGCGACCACCCTGAGCTGCGCGGACAGGCCATCGCCGTGGGGCACGACGGTCCGCGCGGCGTGGTGGCCACGGCCAGCTATGAGGCGCGCCGCTTCGGTGTGCACTCGGCACAGCCCATCGTCACGGCCAAGCGGCTGTGCCCGCACCTGATCATCGTGCCGGGCCACTACGCTATTTATAAAGAGGTGTCGGCACAGATGCACGACATATTCCACGAATACACGGACCTCATCGAGCCCATCTCGCTGGACGAGGACTTCCTGGACGTGACGCACGCCAAGACGGGCCAGACGCTGGCCACCGACATAGCACGCGAGATAAAGCAGAAGATTCGCCAGCGCCTGCAGCTGACGGCGTCGGCCGGCATCTCCTACTGCAAGTTCCTGGCCAAGATTGCATCGGACCTGCACAAGCCCGATGGTCTGACGGTGATTCACCCTGCCCGCGCACAGGCCTTCATCGACCACCTGCGCATTGAGAAGTTGTGGGGTGTGGGGCCGCGCACGGCCGAGCACCTGCACCGTCTGGGCATCTTCACGGGTGCCGACCTGCGGGGTTGCTCGCTCCCCTACCTGACTGAGCGCTTCGGCAAGATGGGGCAGGTGCTGTACAACTTCGCCCGCGGCATCGACACACGGCCTGTGGAGCCGACACGCATACGCAAATCGGTGGGCTGCGAGCAGACCTACGAGCACGACCTGACCACGGCGGAACAGCTGGACGAGGCCCTTCGACACGCCGCCGACGAGCTACTGCGACGCCTGCAACGCACGCACTTCCATGGGCAGACGCTCACCCTGAAGGTGAAGTTTGCCGATTTCCAGCAAATCACACGCAGCAAAGTGATGGAGAACAGACTCACCCCCTGCCCTCCGCGGAGGACAGGGGGTGAGTCCGTTGGGGCTCCTGAGTTCACCTCTCTCCTCCCCCTGGCCCGCCAGTTGCTGGCAGAAGCCGACATCGGCGGCAGGCCGGTGCGCCTCATCGGACTCAGCGTGAGCTATTCGGCACGGCAGGAAGCCGAACTGAGTCACCTGTTGGAGGCTAACGACTCCAGCCCTACGGAACCGCAGTGGACACAGCTCGAACTCGACTTCCTGCCCTGGGAAGAGTGAAGCACATAGCCCTCACCGCTGACAAATATCAACAAAAATACACCCGCTGCTTAAAATAATGAAACTTTTCTGCGGCGCTCTGCATCAAATTGTATATCTTTGCAGCCCAAAGACGAATGACGAATGACGAATGAC
>JAFXQT010000035.1 GCA_017526905.1 Bacteroidaceae bacterium
ATATATAATCCTCACTTTTCGGCCCCCTGTAGTCCCCCGATGGGGGACACTCATTCGAGCCAGAGGTGGCCCCCTGTAGTCCCCCGGTGGGGGACACTCATTAGAGCCAGAGGTGGCCCCCTGTAGTCCCCCGGTGGGGGACACTCATTCGAGCCAGAGGTAACTTTTATTTTTCACTTTTCATTTTTCACTATTCATTCTTATCCCCCTCCGGGGGATTATAGGGGGCCTTTCACTTATCCCCCTCCGGGGGATTATAGGGGGCCTCACTTTTATTGGGCACAGCAAGGGCTGTCCACCATCCAGGCGGATTACGTAACTGATTTAATATGTGAATGTTATTTTATTTAAGGCTGTAATTGACGGTTCTTGTCATCTTCACACGGACAGGTTTCCCTTGTCGTCGGCCAGGCTCGTAGGGCGGCATTCCACGAAAGAGTTCTTCTGCCGCCTCGCGCAAGGCACGATGA
This sequence comes from Bacteroidaceae bacterium, assembly GCA_017526905.1. Taxonomy (GTDB): domain Bacteria; phylum Bacteroidota; class Bacteroidia; order Bacteroidales; family Bacteroidaceae; genus Physcousia. The sequence continues at coordinate 471 of JAFXQT010000035.1, forward strand.
CCCTCGTCGTCTTCAGCCTCCGACGGCTGCTTGTCCGATGCCCCGTATGCGATGACCGCCGCATCGGCCTCTTCCGAAGGTGCGTTCATGGCGTGCACGTTGGTGATGCGCCCATCTGCCTCAACGATGAATTCTACTGTGACGCTTCCTCCTATGCCGTTCTCCGCAGCCTCCTTCGGATAGCGCACATGGTGGGCTATATACTGATTGAAGGCTGCGTCGCCACCGGGGAACTGTGGCTTCTGCTCGGCTTCGTCATAGATTTCGTTGTCGGCTTCAGCGTTGGTAGGCTGGACGGTTGGCGCCTTCGTGTTGTCAACCTGCTCTGTAGCTGCTGCCCTCTCTCTGTCAATCTTCGTTTCGATGACCACCGCCCCGTCTTTGCCCTTGTCGCCATAGACTGCTTGGGCGCTTGTTTCTTTGAGCACCGTGATATTATCAATTTGTTCAGGAGAAAGAGTCTGGATTTCCGCTTCGCTGACACGTTTCCCATCCACAATCATGAGTGGCTTCTTAACCGTCTCGGCAATGGTGCGTGCCAGCGAGTCGAGGTTGCAGGCAAACAGCAAGGCTGCTGCCACGGGCATGAAGAGGGTGTACTTGATCATCCCTATGCGGCGGGTGCGACGCAGGTTCATCATTGTAATTCTGCGTTTAAGGGGCAGGACATTGAAATTGTTGGCAATCGCAACCACGTTTGTCTGAGTAGAGAAACCGAGGAGGCGGTATTGGTAGGCTTTTAAAGACTCTCCCCCCGCCCTCCCTGTTCTTGAAGGGTCAAGCGTCTCTTCAAGAACAGGGAGGGCGGTGGGAGATTCTTCCAAGTAGTCTGCCACCGCCTTGTCGGCAATGAACTCCAGGTTCAGCCGCACCTCGCGACGCATCACCCAGGCAGCAGGATTCCACCAGAAGAGAATGCAGACGAGCTGGGAAAAGAGGATGTCGAGCGTGTGCCAGCCGCGCACGTGAGCCTGCTCGTGGATGAGCACCTCGCACAGCGTCTGTTCGTCCATGCCTTCGGGATGGATGAAAATCCACGGACCGAACGAGAAGGGACTGCAGGGACGGGGGAAGCGGAAAAATGACGAATGACGAGTGACGAATGACGAATCTTCTTTTAATGACGAATGACGAGTGACGAATGACGAATAAAAGTTACCATCAGCTTGGGAAGGTGACTTTGATTCGTCATTTCGAGCGAAGCGAGATTCGTCATTCGTCATTCCCAAAGGTCTGCACGTGCACCTCAAATATATAAGGTATGCCACCTGCATGAGAAGTTTCGCCGTCATCCACACAACAGGGACAAGGTAGATGATCATCCAGAACGCCATCATGCCTACAAACCACATGCCGCAACCGGGTTCGCTCTGTTCTACGCCAAAGCTGGCAACGCGCATGGCGGTGACATTCAGCGTGGGCAGTACATAACTGGCGTAGGCTTCGGCCATGTCGCTGGCGGCGGGGTCGGCTGTCAGCAAAGCCTGCAGATTACACAGGGGCAACAGGAAGGCGGTGGCATAGATGCCCCACAGCATCAGACGGCGCACGCCGAAGAACGTGTCGCGATGCATCAGCACCTGAAAAAGCAGGCACAGCAGGGCAAGAATGAGATTGGCTTTGATGATGTATAGCATAATGAGTTGTCTTTTCCACCCGCAGCTCCCCTCCTTTACCGGTGGGAGCGGGTCTCTATTTCTTCAATAATCTCCCTCAACTCCTCGGCACTCAACTTCTGTTCCTTGGCGAAGAACGAGACGAGTTCCTTGATGGAACCATCGAGGAAACGGTCGATGAGCGAGCCGAGGCGCGAGCGGCCATAGTCCTTCTTCTCCACAATGGGCCAATAGACATACCCTCGCCCTTCGCGACGATGGTCAAGGTAGCCCTTGCGTTCCAGCGACTGGAACACATTCTGTATGCCGTTGAGCAGCGGCTGCGGCTCGGGGTAGCGCATGAGCACATCGCGCGGCGTGCATTCGCCCAGCTCCCAGATGTGCTCCATCACTTCTTCTTCCTTCTGACTGAGTCTGATCATAACTGTACACAGGGTTTAACTTGTTATTTCTCTTTTTCTGCGATTGCGTGCTCTATGACCTCAGCCAACGAATCCACCTTATGGGAAAGGGCTGGATCCGCACCTTTGTTGCATTTCTTCAGGAAATGTTTTGCGGCAAACGGGTCGCCTGCTGCCAAGGTGTCCTCAGCACAATAATAGTAGCTCCAAGCGATGCTCCGCGGAGTGTCGCAGGAGTTGAAGGCGACGAGGCCGATGCCGACGGCCAGGGCCATGGTGAGTTGTATCAGCTTGCTTCCTTTCATTGTGAAAACAGGGTTTTAAGAGATGAGTACTGTCAATTCGGGCGTCTGTACGATTCCGACGGTGCAAAGGAAAGGAGAATACACCAAATATGCAAGAACGAACGTCCGCATTTAACATTTCCTAAATGTTGAATTGCACGCTTCTGCACCGGCCAACCACTGCGATAGTGGGTGATTATATTCCTATACTTTCACAAAAAGTAATATCACAAATATCACAAACAAACCATACATACTGTATATCAAACCCTTGGCGAGTGATATTTGCGTGATATTTGCGTGATATTTGTACGGTATTTGTGATATTTAATTAGAAAAACGCTATCTTTGCGGCATGACAAGAGCAAGAGACATCACTGAATACATGGAGTCGCTCATGAACGAGGAGCAGCGACAGGTGCTGATGCGGTTCTTCAAGACCGGCCCCGGCCAGTATGGCGAGGGCGATGAGTTCTTAGGGCTGAAGGTACCGCAGACGCGCCAAGTGGTGAAACTCACCGCACACGACCTGCCGCTGGCAGAAATCCCTGAGTTGCTGCTGTCGCGCTGGCACGAAGTGCGGCTCTGCGGACTGCTGATCCTTGTAGCACAGTTTGAACGGCTGGCAACCAAACGGCTGGAGCACGACACCGAAGCCATGCGAAGGCGCGACGAGATTCTGACTACGTACTTACGCCATGCCGAACAGGCCAACAACTGGGACCTGGTGGATCTGTCGGCACCGAAGATTCTTGGCCACTGGCTGCTGCTGCCCACGGCACTTGGCGACGGCACCGACCACTACAAGCGGCAGCAACTGGACCTGCTGGCCCAGAGCAGCAACCTGTGGCGGCAACGCATGAGTATCGTGTGCACATGGAAGACCTCGCAACAAGGCGATGCGTCATGGTGCCTGCGCTATGCCGAGAAGCTACTGCATCACCCCCACGACCTGATGCACAAGGCTGTGGGGTGGATGCTGCGGGAGATGGGGAAGCGCGTGTCCATGGAACTGCTGCGGGCATTCCTGCAACAGCACGCCCACGACATGCCGCGCACCACCCTGCGCTATGCCATAGAAAAGATGTCGGACAGCGAGCGAAAAGAATGGATGAGTGTCCGACAGACAAAGGCGAACGAAACAAAACAACGCACACGCACATGAAGATAGTAATTCTTGACGGATTCACAGCCAATCCGGGCGACCTGTCATGGCAGGAACTGGAACAGATTGGGCACGTCACCGTTTTCGACCGCACCGATCCTACTCAGACGGTGGCAAGGGCTGCCGATGCCGATATCGTGCTGACGAATAAGGTCGTACTTGGCCGCCATGAAATAGAGCAGTTGCCACGGCTCCGATACATCGGCGTGCTGGCCACTGGATACAACGTGTTGGATATCGACGCAGCCCACCGGCACGGCATCGTCGTGACCAACGTGCCAGCCTACAGCACGGAGAGCGTTGCCCAAATGGTGTTTGCACATCTGCTTGCGGTGACCAACCACACTGAACACTATGCCATGCAGAATCGGGCCGACGGACCGGGCTGTGCGCTCCACGCGCCATTGCAACCCAACGGTAAGGCAGCAGCAGGAGAAGCGGACTGCGGCCCTACGGCCCGATGGAGCAGGAACGCTGATTTCTGCTATTGGGACACGCCGCTGCTGGAACTCGCTGGCAGGACCTTCGGCATCGTTGGCCTTGGCCATATTGGCAGCCGCGTGGCACAGATAGCCCAGGCGTTCGGCATGCACGTACAGGCGCTGACCAGCAAGCCCGCCGCCTCGCTCCCGCCGGGCATCGACAAAGTGGCCCTGCCGGAACTGCTGCACACCTCCGACATAGTTTCGCTGCATTGCCCGCTCACGCCCGAAACACGCCACCTGATCAATGCCGAAACGCTGAAGCTGATGCGCCCCACGGCCATCCTGATCAACACGGGCCGAGGCCCCTTGGTCAACGATGCCGATGTGGCAGCAGCTCTGCAGGCGAACCGTCTATATGCCTACTGCGCCGATGTGATGACAACCGAACCGCCCGAGGTCGACAACCCGCTGCTGCATCAGCCGCATGCCTACATCACCCCACACATTGCATGGGCCACCGTCGAGGCACGAACCAGGCTGCTGCAAACGGCCATCGACAATGTGCGGGCATTCGTCTGCGGCACGCCCCAAAACTGTGTCTGACGGGATTGGGCCACAGACCATTACAGGCGTTGGCGCAGCAGTTCCACGAGGCGCGCCTTCTGTTTGGTCACGGCCCGGGTGGAGATGCTCAGCAGGCGGGCTATCTCGGCGATGACTTCGAAACCATCACTCCGCTGGAGGTGGTAGATCAGTTCCTGGGCGAGGACATCGAGGACATCCTTGACCAGTACAACAACCTCATGGAGAACAATGGCATGTACATGGCCTTTATGGATGAGAACGAGCTGCTTATGGGCTTCGCGCTGAACACCCAGGACCGCATCGTGACCAGCATCGTGCTGCTGTACAACGAGGACCTCTCCGACGAGGACATCATCGACTACTACACCAAGGCCGGCTACACCTGCACCGACACCGGCGAAGTGGACGAGGATGAAGAGACACCCATCTACCTTTTCTCCAACCCCAACACCGGCATCCTCATCACCTATTCCGGCCTGCGCGGCGTGGCCACGCAGCTGCCTCAGTAAGCACTCCCTACCCTGCCCCAAGGCAGGAAATCCTGCTGCCCGCACCGTGGCAGCACACACAGTGGCGGCACCCATTTGGGGGTGTCGCCACTGCCTTTTTCGGTGTTAAATTGTTCGTTTTATCCGTTTTGCTTGGCTGAAACGCCACTTTTTTTGGCTATTTGCATCAATGCTTATACCTTTGCGGCCGCAATCGGAAACGATGCGAGGGGACATTCCGAAAACCCAAAACAGAGTAGGAAAACCAAAAACAGTAAAAGTGATTATGAAAAAGTTTTTGATGATGGCCGCCCTCGTGCTGGCCGCAGCAAGCGCAAACGCACAGACATGGATTGGTGGCAACCTCGGCTACAACTACAGCGACAACGGCTTCGGCACAAAGCGTACCGACATCTCCATCTCTCCTGAGATTGGTTTCTCCATCACCGACAAGTGGGACTTTGCCGTGAACCTGGACTACACCATGGGCAAGGTCAAGAACGGCGCTACCATCCACGAGTTCGTTGTGAATCCCTACGCCCGCTACACCTTCGCCAAGAGCGGCATTGCCAGCTTCTTCGTCGATGGCGGCATCAGCGTGGGTGCTCATAAGGTGAAGGACGGCGGCGATGCAGACGCCATCTTCGGAATCGCCTTCCAGCCCGGTATCGCCCTGCACGTGAGCGACCGCGTGAGCCTGGTTACCAAGATCGGCAGCCTCGGCTACCGCCACGTTGGCGATGCTGACGCCTTCGGCCTGAACGTGAACAACGAGGCCATCACCTTCGGTGCCTACTATACTTTCTAAGCCAACCAGGGCTTTAGCAAAGCAACACATTAGCACTCCTAATGCACGGGGGCTGTGTCCGCAAACGGATGCAGCCCCCTTTTTGTGTGCCCACGCGCCGGCAGCCCACTGCACCAAGGCATCCGTCGGCCCCTGGCAGCCACCAGCCGCCAATCGACCATAGAGCATGGCAGCCCAACAGCTATGCCAAGCTGGCCTAAGGTAGGGGTCAACGGAAATTATACGTACGTATAAATATAAGTTGTACGTACGTATAACTATATGTTGTACGTACGTATAACTACAGGTTGTACGTACGTATAATTATAGGTTGTACGTACGTATAATTTGTTTTGAGGTAGGGAATGAGGCGGATGCGGGCTGAGTGCATCAGCGGTTGGAGAGGAGGGAATAGTAGGCTGTGGCCCCCAGCAGGAAGCAACCGAGGCCATAGTCCTCGAAGTCGGGCTTGCGGTTGAAGGTGACGGGCTGAGCCGAAGCGGGCTCCTTGCCCGTGCCCTGTACGTAGCCCAGGAAGCCATTGGGGTGCACACACTGGCGGGCGGCCATCCATGCACGCTGGCAGGCCGGCAGGTAGGCCGAGCGCTTGAGCACGCCGGTGCGTATGCCCCAGCACATGCCATACAGGAAGAGAGTGGTGCCGGTCAGCTCGGGCCCGCCGTAGGTGACGGGGCTGAGCAGGCTCACGTTCCAGAAGCCGTCGGCACGCTGGCAGGCCAGCAGGGCCTGACTCATGCTGCGGAAGTCGGCCAGCAGCCGCTCACGGTAGGCCCGCACCTGGCGACTCATGGGGCGGCTGTTGATATCGTCCAGCACCCGCACCAGCGTGGCATAAACCCATCCGCAGCCGCGGCTCCAGTAGCAGTTGGCGCCGTCGGCTTCCTTGTAGGGGGGCACGTAATCCTTGTCGCGCCACCACAGGCCCTCCTGCTCGTTGAAGAGGCCTCCGGCCAGTGTGTCGCGCGTCCAGGTGTACATGCGCATGGCGTGGTCCAGGTAGCGCTCGTCGGCCGTGATGCGGTACATCTTGGAATACACGGGCATGGCCATCTGTATGGCATCCACCCACGTCCACCAGCGGTGGTGGGTCTGCATCTGGTGTTCCAGGTTCACACGCACATGGGCGAGCATGCGCTCGTCGGCCGTCATCATATAACGGTCCAGGTAGGTCTGGGCGCAGCACTGGTCGTCGGCGTTGCAGGTGCGCTCGCCTTTGCGTGTGGTCCAGCGGTGGAAGTCGGCCCAGCGGTCGGTGTAGTCCAGGTAGGCCTGGTCGGGGCACACGGCATAGAGCGCCATCAGGCCCTCGTAATAGACGCCGCGCGTCCACAGGTTGCTGGAGCGTTCGCGCTTCACAAACGTGGGCACCGTTGGGTCGGGCCACTCTTGCATGAAATAGGCGTTGGCCAGCCGTGCGGCCGCCAGCACCTGGGCAGCCGCCGCCTCGGCATCGGCCTTGCGGGCGGCATGGGCGGGCACCGCTCCGGCAACGATGAGCATGACAGACAAAAGTGTGGCAACGAGGCCTGCAAAACAGATGCGTTTCATGGGCAATAACGGTTTGGGTTGGCGCAAATGTATCTGTTTCTTTCCAATCGGCGAACTTTTTGGCCTGGAAAGTGACGCTCTGTAAGAAATATTGCTATATTTGTGCCCGTTATGAAACGAATTATTGTATCACTGCTGCTCGGACTGCTGCTGCCCCTCGGCACGCTGGCAGGCACCGACGAGCGCTGGCCCGACGGCACACCCATCAGCCCCTGGTTTGCCGACACAAGCCGCATTGATGTGCGCAAGCTGGGGCCTCAGTATGTGGTAACGGCACATGGCGTGCTGACGGACTCGAGCATCGTGCAGACCACGGCGCTGCAGCGCGTCATCGACCAGGCTGCCGCCGCTGGCGGCGGTGTGGTGGTGGTGCCCCGCGGCACGTTCCTGAGCGGCGCCCTCTTCTTCCGCCCAGGCACCCACCTGCACCTGCAGGAAGGGGCACGGCTGAAGGGGATTGACGACATACGCCACTACCCGCTGGTGGACACACGCATCGAGGGCCAGACACGCAAGTACTTTGCTGCACTGGTGAACGCCGACGGCGTGGACGGCTTCAGCATCACCGGCACCGGCACCATCGACGGCAACGGGCTGCGCTTCTGGGAGGAGTTCTGGATCAGGCGCCGCTTCAACCCCGCCTGCACCAACCTGGAGGCCATGCGCCCGCGCCTGGTGTATCTGTCGCGCTGCCACGACGTGCAGGTGCAGGACGTAAGGCTGGTGAACAGCGCCTTCTGGACCAACCACCTGTACCGCTGCGAACGCGTGAAATACATAGGCTGCACCATCTACGCCCCGCACGAACCGCCCCAGTCGAAGGCACCCAGCAGCGATGCCATCGACCTGGACGTGTGCCGCGACGTGCTGGTGCACGGCTGCAACATCAGCGTGAACGACGATGCCGTGGTGATCAAGGGCGGCAAGGGCACCTGGGCCGACCGCCAGGAGGAGAACGGCCCCACGTCGCACGTGATCATTCAGCACTGCCACTACGGCTTCGTGCACGGATGCCTCACGCTGGGCAGCGAGAGCCTGCACGACTGGAACATCCTGCTGCGCGACTGCCACATAGACAACGCCGCACGCGTGCTGTGGCTGAAGATGCGGCCCGACACGCCCCAACACTACGAGCACATACGTGTGCAGCGGCTCACGGGCTCGTGCAGCAGCGTGCTCACCATCAGGCCCTGGACCCAGTTCTACGAGCCGGACGACCGCGCCGACATGCCGCTGTCGGAGTGTCACGACGTAACGCTGCGCGACCTGCGGCTCACGTGCCGCAACTTCTTCGACGTGGGCACCTCGGACAAGTACCGCCTGCACCATTTCACCTTTGAGAACATCGACGTGCAGGACCGCGGCGGCAACTTCCGCCCCGAAGTAATCGAAGATGCCACCGTGCGCAATGTGAACATCAGCACCGGCAGCGCCGCCCTGAGCAAGGCCGGCACACGCTGGTGGTGGCTGGGCTCGGCGGTGGACGAGGAGAACCTGCGCTGGAACCTGCGCCAGTATGCCGCCCAAGGCATCGGGGCTGTGGAGATTACGCCCCTGTATGGCGTGCAGGGCAACCAGGCCAACAACATACCCTTCCTGAGCGAGGCGTGGATGCAGATGCTGCGCGTGTGCATGGACGAGGGCCGCCGGCAGGGCATCCAGGTGGATATGAACTGCGGCACGGGCTGGCCCTTCGGCGGGCCCGAGGTGCCCATGGAGGAGGCTGCCTGCAAGGTGCTGGTGTTGGACAGCGTGGTGCCTGCGGCCGTGGCCGACACCATCCGCCTGCTGCCGCCACGGCGCGAGCGCGCCTTTGCACGGCTGGACGTTCAGCGCTCGTTTGCCACGGCCGACCCACAGCGCCGGCGCGTCATCGCCCTCTTCCAGAGCCGCACCCGGCAAAAGGTGAAGCGGGCGGCACCCGGCGGCGAGGGGTGGGTCATCGACCACTTCGACTCCATGGCCGTGCGGCACTACCTGCAACGCTTCGACACGGCTTTTGCCCGCACCCGCACACCCTGGCCCAACACCTTCTTCAACGACAGCTATGAGGTGTATGGGGCCGACTGGACCCCTACCCTGCTGGACGAGTTTGCACGGCGCCGCGGCTACCGGCTGGAGGACCGCCTGCCGGCCTTTGCCGACGGGCAGGCCGACGTGATAGCCGACTACCGCGAGACGCTGTCGGACCTGCTGCTGCACAACTTCACGCAGCAGTGGGCGGCGTGGGCACACAGCCACGGCGTGAAGGTGCGCAACCAGGCACACGGCTCGCCCGCCAACCTCATCGACCTGTATGCCGCCGTGGATATCCCCGAGATTGAGGGCTTCGGCCTGACCGACTTCGGCATCAAGGGCCTGCGCACCGACCCGGGCCAGACACGCCCCAACTTCAGCGACCTGTCCATGCTGAAGTATGCCTCGTCGGCCGCACACATCGCCGGCAAGCCGCTGACCAGTTCGGAGACCTTTACGTGGCTGACGGAGCACTTCCGCACCAGCCTCTCGCAGATGAAGCCCGACCTGGACCTGATGTTCTGTGCCGGCGTGAACCGCATGTACTTCCACGGCACGTGCTACACGCCGAAGGACGATGCCTGGCCGGGCTGGCGCTTCTATGCCTCGGTGGACATGTCGCCCACCAACAGCATCTGGCGTGACGCGCCCTACCTGCTCAGCTACATAGAGCGCTGCCAGCGGTTCCTGCAATGGGGCCGGCCCGACAACGACTTCCTGGTGTATCTGCCTGTGCGCGACATGTGGCGGCGCGACACGAGCCATCGGCTCATGCAGTTCGACATCCACTCCATGGCCCGCCGCGCACCGGAGTTCATCCGCGCCATCCTGAGCATCGACTCGCTGGGCTTCGACTGCGACTACGTGAGCGACCGCTTCCTGCTCGACACACAGACCGATGGGCACTGCCTGCGCACTGCCGCCGGACAGCGCTACAAGGCGTTGGTCATTCCGGGCCAGTGCCTGCTCTCACCCGCCGTGGCGGCACACATCGACAGCCTTGAAGCCCAGGGGGCACATATCATCCGCCAGATCGACGGCGACGCCTTCCGCCAGGTGGCGGTGCCCGAGGCGCTGAAAGCACAGTGCGGGCTGCACATGATACGGCGGCGCAACGCCACCGGCTACCACTACTTCATGGCCAACCTCACGCCCGAGGACATCGCCCAAGACGTGCCATTGGCCGTGCCCTTCGGCCGCGCACTGTGGTACGACCCGCTCACGGACACCTGGCACCAGGCCCAGACGGCCGACGGCCGCGTGCAGGTGTGCCTGCGGTCCGGACAATCGCTCATCCTGCAGACGTTCGACACCGACGAAGCACCCACACCACTCAGCCTGCCGTTAGGCACCGAACGGCACACCGTGCTGCCGTCGGCACCCGGCCTGGCAGCAGCGACACCGGGCGGACCTCAACCCACGGTGATCAGCCTGTCCGACACAAGCACGCCCTGGACGCTCAGTTTCTCAGCCGACAGCTGGCCGGCCACGAGCCAGACCTACCGCCTGGACACCCTGGGCACCTGGGAGGGGCTGGACGAGCAGACACGCGTGCTGATGGGCACCGGCTGCTACGCCACCACCTTCAAACTCACGTCCCGACAGCTGGCAGCACACAGCCGCTGGCAGATTGACCTGGGCGACGTGCGCGAAAGTGCGCGGGTGTATGTGAACGACACCTACGTGGGCTGCGCATGGGCCGTGCCCTTCGTGCTCGACGTGCCCGCTTCGGCGCTGCGCCGGGGCGAGAACAGCCTGCGCATTGAAGTGACCAACCTGCCGGCCAACCGCATTGCCGAACTGGACCGCCAAGACGTGAAATGGCGCAAGTTCGAGGAGATAAACGTGGTGGACATCAACTACCGCCCCACCACCTATGCCAAATGGACGCCCGTGCCCTCGGGGCTGAAAGGGCCTATAAGGCTGCTGGGGGAGTGAAAGGCCCCCTATAATCCCCCGGAGGGGGATAAGAATGAATAGTGAAAAATAAAAGTTACCTCTGGCTCGAATGAGTGTCCCCCACCGGGGGACTACAGGGGGCCACCTCTGGCTCGAATGAGTGTCCCCCACCGGGGGACCATAGGGGGCCAACCTTCCCCACCAGGGGACCATAGGGGCCCCACCTTCCCCACCGGGGGACTACAGGGGGCCAACCATCTATGCTTCCAAACATTATCCATATTACTTCGCTCGACGACCCGGGGGTGCAGTTGTTCAGCACCCTCACCGAGGCACAGCTACGCAACCGGCTGGAGCCTGAGAAAGGCGTGTTCATTGCCGAAAGCCCGAAAGTGATACATGTGGCACTGAGTGCCGGCTACGAGCCGCTCGCCCTGCTCTGCGAAGAGCGCCACATACAAGGCGATGCGGCCGAGATTATCAGCGCACATCCCGAAATGCCAATCTATACCGGCAGCCGCGAACTGCTGGCACACCTGACAGGCTACACGCTGACACGCGGCGTGCTGTGCGCCATGCGCCGACGCCCCACACCAGCGGTTGCCGACGTGTGCGCCAACACCCGACGGGTGGTGGTGATCGACTCGGTGGTGGACACCACCAACATCGGCGCCATATTCCGCTCGGCGGCAGCTCTGGACATCGATGCCGTGCTGCTGACACGCGGCTCGTGCGACCCGCTGAACCGCCGTGCCATACGGGTGAGCATGGGCAACGTGTTCCTGATTCCGTGGACATGGCTGGACCAGCCCATCGGCAGCCTGCGCCAACTGGGCTTCAAGACGGTGGCCATGGCGCTGACGGACAAGTCCGTGCCGCTGGACTACCCGCCGCTGAAGGCCGAGCCGAAGCTGGCCATCGTGATGGGCACCGAGGGTGACGGCCTGCCGCACGACACCATTGCCGATGCCGACTATGTGGTGCGCATACCCATGGCCCACGGGGTGGATTCGCTCAACGTGGCCGCCGCCTCGGCCGTGGCTTTCTGGGAACTTCGGAAAGGATGAGGAAGCAAGTAACATCTAAAGACGCGGAAAGCGCGGAAAAGTAAAGAGGCCCTGCTAATTAGGATTTCAAGTTTCGCAAGTGATGAAATGTAGCGCAGCAAAGCCCCAAGGGGCTTGACATTGGTTCTTCGAAGTGTCGAAGAACCAATGTCTGATGCCTACGGCATCGCTCCGAAACTTAAATTCTTAATTCCTGCGTGACCACACTTACTTCTGGAACACGCGCACATAGTCGATTTCATAGACCATGGGGAAGGCGCTGTCGTCGGGCGTGCCGCCACTGGAGCCGATGGCCAGGTTGAGCAGGATGTAGTGGCCGAAGCCGGGAAGGTCGTTGGCAAAGGGATTGAAGTTGCCGGGCCTTTGTGGGTCGGCCTGCTTGGTGGGGATGGTGTTGAGCAGCTCGTCGTCCAGATAAAGACGGATGTGCTCTTCGTCCCAATCCATGCGCCACACATGGAACTTGTCGGCCCAGTGCTCGTCCTTCTCGGTGAAATGCGTGAAGGGGATGCGCTTCGTGTTCCAGGCATCGCGCCCGTTGGCACCCTGCCAGCAGGCGTTGGCCAGGATGATGGGGAAGGTGCGTCCCTGCTCGCCCGTGGTGTGGTGGATGCCCATGGACGATGGCGGCACGCGGTAGAACTCCATCACATCGACCTCGCCGCCGCCCGGCCAACCGCCACGGTTGCCCAGCGTCCAGATGGCTGGCCAGGCACCAGGGGCGATGGGTATCTTGGCCCGCACCTCCAAGCGCCCGTACTTATAGGTGAAATGACGCATCGTGCGCAGGCACGAACTGGTGTACTCGGCATACTCGCGGTTGTGCTTCCAGTTGTTGCTCCCCGCCCGATAGCGGGGGTTGGGCACCTGCTCTCTCAGCGCGCTGATGCGCAGCACGCCATCGGCCACCACGGCATTCTGCGGCTGGTACCACTGCAACTCCTGGTTGCGCACGAAGCCATGCTCGAAATCCCACTTGGAGGAGTCGGGACGCCCAGCGTAGTCAAACTCGTCGTGCCACACCAAGTGCATGCCTTGTGGCGGCTCAATGCGGTCGGCTGCCTCGGCCTGGCCATACACCCAGGCGGGCATGGCAGCGGCAAGCAGCAGAAGGGGGATAAAACGCTTGTTCATATCGGTCGGCACGGAAAGGGGGTTACTGTTCCTGAATCATGTGGTCGCGGTTGACTTGCAGCACGCCGCTGATGCGCTTGAAGTAGGCCATGGTCTCCTCTAAGCTCTTGCTGGCGGGGACACGCACCACGCACCCGTTCATGTTGCGGAAGGTGTGCAGGATGGTGCATCCGTAGCGCTGTGCGGCGGTGGTGACATTGCCCTGCGCCCCCTCTTCGTAGAAGATGATGAGGTTGCCGGGGGTGTAGTGCAGGTTGGCGTCCTGGGTCGAAGCCAGATAGCTGACGTTGACGTCAAGCCAGCTGCGCTTCTCCTCGTTCCATTGCAGCTGCAGCCAGTCGAACCAGTGCTTTGCCGACTCGAAGCCGCCCCGTTTCTCCTGGGCCGAACAGATCACGAAGTCGTAGGCGATGTATCCTTGCCGCGGGCGCAGCAGGCACAGGTAGTTCAGGCTGTCCTCCTTGACTTCGCGCAGGAACGGCCGCGGCACACGGATGCCCAGCCCCACGCCTTCGACCAAGTCGGGGTTGGCCTTGTCGGGCACGTTACGGCCCCACGAACCGGCCAGCCCGTTGGGGCTGATAAAGCCTTGGTTGTCCTGCTCCAGTTTCTGCACACCCGTGGCAAACACATCGGAGTCGTCGATGCCGACGAGCCAGCAATCCACATGCACGTCGCGGTGGCCGGCAAACATGGTGTAGCGTTGCCGCATCTGTATGTTATGCCCACGATAGAACCAGTTGCGATCCCACACCTCGACGATGCTGCGCACAGGGCCGGAGGCGATGATGCGTTGCCCACGGGCCTGGACGCTGTCGATATAGGTGGTGCGCCCGTCCTCGTAGCCGCGGAAGGAGCCCACGCCTACGCTCTGCCCGGCAAAGAGGATGTCACACCCGAGGCCTTTCTCGATGTCCTCGCGTGTGGAATAGAAGTTGGTCTTGTCCAGTACAAGCGTTGCATCGGGCTTGCCATAGATGTCGATGCTCTGCCTGTGGTCCATGTAGATGCGGAAGCCGCCATACTCGCTCTCCCACATGGCCCCGTGCCCATAGATGGCATCGTAGGTGGCAAGCGGGTCGTTGCCGCCCGTGAACTCGATGTGGTTGATGCGCGGGTAGCGGTATTTGCGGTCCCACAGCTTCAGGAAAGCATCGGTGCGTGGCGGATAGTGCCGCTGGGGCTCGGTGGTGGACAGCGTGACCACGAAGTTGGTCTTGCCCTTGGCCGGCAGGTTGGCGGTGAAGGCCAGTTCGTCGGGCACGAGGTCGCCATCCATATCGTCCAGCTGCGAGGGGTATTCGTGTCCGTCGGCATCGGTAATGATGGCCGAGGTTACATTGATGCCGGCAGGCAGGTATTGGTGCAGGTTCACCACCACAGGAGCATCCTTCCGCGCAAAGTCGGAACGATTGGTAACAGCGATGGTGAGCGCTTGGGCACTGGCTGTTGCGACGGACGCAAGCAGGCACAATGCCATGAGGGAGAATCGGTGTGTATGCATGATGGGTAAAGATAATAAGGTTGTCGTGTATGGGGGTTATTTCACGGCCTCGCCCTGTCCGTCCTCGGTCACGTAGAAGAGGGGCGACGGGTTGGTCTGCTTCTGCTTATAATAGTGCAGACCTGAGTCGTTGGTGCGCGGATGCCACTCGCACAGCAGGTTGATCATCTCGGCAGCGGCCCAGATGACGGGGCCATAGCCGTGGACAGCAGCAGCGCTGACGGGACGGTAGTAGTAGAAGGCAGGGTCGAAGGCCATGCCGGTGCCCACGCAGGTACCTGCCACCTTGCCCTCGTCGGTGATCTTGGTGCTAATGGCGTGCCAGGCCAGCTGTGCCACGCCGCCGTAGGTGACGCCCTCGATCCAACCCATGCGGATGGCGTGGGCGATGGCGTAGCAATAGATGGCGGTGGCCGATGTCTCAAGATAGGAGTCGGTACGGTCCAGCAGCTGGTGCCAGAAGCCCTCGCTGCTCTGCAGGGCGCAGAGGCCGGCTATGTGCATGCGCAGCTGGTTCAGGATGAACTCGCGGTCGGGGTGCGACTCGGGCAGCATGTCGAGCAGTTCGACCGTGGTGAGCAGGGCCCAACCGTTGGCGCGTGCCCAATGGTAGGTGGGCTGCTGTGCCAGGCCTTCCACATAGCCGTGGCGGTAGATTTGCTTCTCGGGCACCCACATGCGGCGAACGAAGCTCTTGAACATGGTGGCTGCCTCATCGAAATACTTGGCATCGCCCGTATAGACGCCGCGATAGGCCAGGGTGGGAATGCCCATGTACATATCGTCCAGCCACACGGTGTTGTGCTGCGGACGGTTGCGGGCAAAGAGGTTGTCGCCGGGGCCGTCGCCGATGCGCATCTGCCCGAACTCCACGAAGCGGAAGTAATTGTTGATGAGGGTGTCGATGGACACGAACTGCAACTTGCCCGTATCCTGAGTCTGGTCTTCCCGCATCTCGGGCCACTGCTGTGCATATTTCATCATGGCTGTGCACATGGTGCCGCAGTCGTCCAGCGCACGCGGGTGGATTACCTGCTCCATCTGCGCATCCTCGATGGCCTCCTTGGCTGCATCGCGCTGCTTGAAGAGGGGGTAGGCCATCCGCAGCACACCCATTGCCTTCTGGCTATAGTCATCGTAGCGATGATCGCCGGTTGCCTTGGAGGCCGCCTGCAGGGCCTGATAGGTGATGCCCCACTCGTAGGAACCGATGCGGAAGGCACCGCGCTTCAGGGTCACGCCCTCGGCCAGCGGAATCAGCTGCGCCTTGTCGGTCACATCCTTGCCGTCCTGATCCACCAAGGTGGTGGGCAGCTCGGCATCGATATAGGCAAAGACGCGCTCCAGGTCGGCCTTCACCTCGTCGGGCGTCAACTCGCCATAGGGCACTTTGTATTCGGGTTTGAGCAAGTGGAGCGGAGTGGTGGAATCGTTCACCTCATCCTGGTTCTTAGGGTTGTTATTGCAAGCCGTGAAGGCCGCCATGGCGAGGCCCATGCATAATACAGAGACGTGTTTCATGTTGCAGTCTGTTAGTTTGAATGAATCGTTTTCTGCGGGCAAAGATACAATAATTTCTGTATCTTTGTCATCTTAACTCCTTTTTTATTACCTTTGCACGCAGAATTAACGAAACAACCAGGACATGAAACGTATTGTCAGTATTCTATTGGCACTGGCCATATTGCCGCTGGTGCTCATGGCAAAGAGCAAGCCGAACAATGATGCAGCCGATGTGCCTGCACGCCTACACTGGATAGGAACAACGCCTGCGGCCGACCGCGCCGTGAGCTTCGGAATCCCCTTCAGACGGGGCGAGATGAAGGCCACCGATGCCTTCAGCCTGACTACAGATCAAGGCAAGGAGATCCGAGCCGACTTCTGGCCCACGGCCTACTGGCCCGACGGCAGCGTAAAATGGGGCGGCTTTGCAGCGGTGGTGCCTGGCGGCACGAAAGTGGTGAGCTTTGCACGCACGGCCAAGCAGAAGCGCGGCAGCAGAGACATGGCACAAGCTGCGGATGCCGGTACGCTCAGCGTGGACGAGACGGCCAGCCAGATACGGGTGTCGGCTGCAAACTTCACGGCCTATGTGCCCAAAAGCGGCGACACCGTGCTGGACAGCCTTGTGCTGGGACACACACGTGTGGCCGGCAGCAGCTATCTGTGCTGCACCATGCAGGACCAGCCCTACACCGAAGGGACCGATGCCATACACTTCCGCCACTACCAGAGCCACGTGAGCCGCGTGAGTGTGGAACGGGCCGGACTGGTGCGTGCCGTGGTGAAGGTGGAGGGAACCTATCGCCCTGAAGGCGCGGGGGCCAACGCCGACGCCGACCTGCTGCCCTTCACCCTGCGCATGTACTTCTATGCCGGTTCGGAACAGATGCGCATGGTACACTCCTTTATATATAATGGCGAACAGCACCACGACTTCATCCGCTCGCTGGGCCTACGCTTCGAAGTGCCCATGCGCGAACAGGCTTACAACCGCCATGTGGCCTTTGCCACACAGGACGGGGGCGTGTGGGCCGAGAGTGTGCAGCCCCTCAGCGGCCGCCGCATCCTGACCAAGGGGCGCGACATGAGCTTCGAGGTGCAGCAGGTGGCAGGCAAGCGTATCCCTGAACCCGACGAGTTCGACCAAAAGAACCAGGAGCTGCTGCGCCACTGGGCCAAATGGAACACCTACCGCCTGAGCCAGCCCAACGACCAGGGCTTTGCCATACAGAAACGTGCGCACGAGAACAACCAGTGGGTGGGCACGTACACAGGCCACCGCGCCGACGGCTATGCCTTCGTGGGCGATGTGAGCGGCGGCCTGGGCATCAGCATGAAGGACTTCTGGCAAAGTTATCCTGCCAGCCTTCGGGTGGACAGCGCCACACACGACGTGGCCTACCTGACCGCCTACCTCTGGAGCCCCGATGCCGGGCCGATGGACCTGCGCCATTACGACAATGTGGCACACGACCTGAATGCCAGCTACGAGGACGTGCAGCCTGGCATGTCCACCCCCTTGGGCATAGGACGCACGTCGGTGCTCACACTCATCCCCGAACAGGCCTATCCGGGCAAGGCCGTCATCGCACAGCGCGCCCGCCAACAGGCCGAGGATGCGCCATTGGTGTGCACACCGGAATATCTGCATTCGCGCCACGCCTTCGGCATCTGGAGCCTGCCCGACAGCAGCACTGAGCTCCGTGCCCGCACCGAACGCCAGCTGGCCGCCTACCTGAACTTCTACGTGGCACAGCAGGATCAGCACCGGTGGTATGGATTCTGGAACTACGGCGACTTCATGCATCAGTATGACCCTGCCCGCCATGAGTGGAAGTACGATGTGGGCGGCTTCGCCTGGGACAACACCGAGCTGGGCAGCATCTCCTGGCTCTGGTACTCGTTCCTGCGCACGGCACGCCCCGACATCTGGCGCATGGCCGAGGCCATGACTCGCCATGTGAGCGAGGTAGATGTGTACCATGCCGGGCCCTTTGCCGGCCTGGGCTCGCGCCACAACGTGAGCCACTGGGGCTGCGGGGCCAAGGAAGGCCGCATCTCTGAGGCTGCGTGGAACCGCTTCTACTACTACCTGACGACCGACGAACGCACCGGCGACCTCATGTCCGACGTGAAGGATGCCGAACAGATGCTCTATGATATCGACCCCATGCGCCTGGCCCTGCCACGCGAGAAATACCCCTGCTCGGCACCGGCCCGACTGCGCATCGGCCCCGACTGGGTGGCCTACGTGAGCAACTGGATGACCGAATGGGAACGCACACGCAATCCGCTCTACCTAAAGAAAATAACCGCCGGCATGAAGTCCATTGCGCGTCTGCCAAAAGGCTTCTTCACCGGCCCCGGCGTGCTGGGCTACGACCCCAAGACCTACGAGCTGAGCTATGAAGGCGACACCGCCATCACCTCCAACTCGCACCTGGCCTTCATCATGGGCGGCTTCGAAATCATGCACGAACTGATGGAGATGGTGCCCGACAAGGCATTCTGGGCAGCCTATCTGGACCACAACGCGCGCTACCACCGCATCACCCGCAACCCCTTCCGCATCAGCCGCCTCAAGGCATACGCAGCCCACCACCTGGGCGATGAGGCTATGGCTGCCGAGGCCTGGAAGGATATGTACCGCTACAGCGCTGCCGCCCAACACAGCGAATTCAACGCCTACGAAGTGAAAGGACACGACGTGCCATCGCCCATCCTGGAAAGTCCCACCACCAGTACAAACGACGCCGCGCTTTGGAGCCTCGATGCCATCTATATGCTGGAGGCGATACCACGATAAGGAACCGGAGGCGATTGCCGATTGCCCGGAATACGCCCCAACCACACATAGCCTACCCCACCCCACTATGATAGACAGAGCTACAGTAGATAGAATCCTGGATGCGGCCAACATCGTTGATGTAGTGTCCGACTTCGTCACTTTGCGCCGTGCCGGTGCGAACCTGAAGGGCCTTTGCCCGTTCCACGACGACCGCACCCCCTCGTTCATGGTGTCGCCGTCCAAGAACATCTGCAAGTGTTTTGCTTGCGGCGAGGGTGGCACGCCCGTGCATTTCATCATGAAGCACGAGCAGCTCACCTATCCCGAGGCACTGCGCTACCTGGCCAAGAAGTATAACATCGAGATTAAGGAGCGCGAGCTCTCCGACGAAGAGAAGGCGGCACAAGGCGAGCGCGAGTCGATGCTGGTGGTGAACGAATGGGCCAACCAATGGTTCCAAAAACAGCTGTACGATACCGTGGACGGACGGGCAGTGGGCCTTGCCTATTTCCGCCAACGCGGCTTCCGCGACGACATCGTCCGGAAGTTCCAACTGGGGTTCTGCCCCGACAAGCGCGATGCCATGTGGCGCGATGCCCAGAAGGAGGGCTACAACGCACGCTACCTGCTCAATGCGCCCAACGATACGGGCAACTTCATCGGCACAGGCCTCTGCATAGCCCACGAAAACGGCACACCCACCGACCGCTTCCGCGGACGTGTCATCTGGCCCATCCACTCCATCTCGGGCAAGGTGGTTGGGTTCGGCGGACGTGTGCTGGATGCTGCCACCAAGGGCGTGAATGTGAAATACCTGAACTCGCCCGAAAGTATCATCTACAGCAAGAAGCGCGAACTGTACGGTCTCTTCCTGGCCAAGCAGGCCATCGTCAAGCAGGACCTCTGCTATCTGGTTGAGGGCTACACCGATGTCATGGCCATGCACCAAAGCGGGGTGGAAAACGTGGTGGCATCCAGCGGAACGGCACTGACCCACGAACAGATACGGTCCATACACCGGTTCACCAACAACATCGTTGTTATCTACGATGGCGATGCGGCCGGCATCAAGGCCTCACAGCGTGGTATCGACATGCTGCTGGCCGAGGGCATGGATGTGAAACTGCTGCTGCTGCCCAACGAGGAGGACCCCGACAGCTTCGCACGCAAGCACACGCCCACCGAGTTCCAGACCTACCTGAAGGAGCACCAGGTGGATTTCATCCGTTTCAAGACCGACCTGCTGATGCAAGAGGCACAGGGCGACCCCATACGCATGTCCAAACTGGTGAACAACATCGTGGAGAGCCTGTCTGTGGTGCCCGATGAGATCACACGCACTTTCTACATCAAGGAAACGGCACAGACCGTGGGCATGGAGGAACGCATATTGACACGCGCCGTTGACACCAAGCGCAAACAGGCTGCCGAGGAACGGCGCAAGCAGGAGGAACGCGAACGGGCTCAGCAGGAACGCGGGCAAGGGGGCAATACCACCGCGCAAACGAGCGCTACGCCAACCGCCCCAGCCGCCAACGACGCCATCCACGCCGACGGTGGCGCTGCCGAAACGCAGTCCCTGCCGCCACGCGAAGCCGATGTGCCCGACTTTGAGGATGTCGGCCCGGAGGCTTTCATACCCGTGTCGGAGGCGCCGGATGTCCCACTCGCCACGCGCAAGACAGCCGACGAGCTACGTTTCTACCGTCGCGAAATACTCTTGGTGCAGATGATTATTCGCTATGGCGAACGCGTGATGTGCAACGTAGAGGACGAACAGGGACAGGAACAGCCTCTCACCGTGATAGAATACATACAGGCCACGCTGCAGCAGGACGGCCTCACGTTCCGCAACGCGCTGAACCAGCGCATCCTGGAGGAGGCCGCAGCACACCTGAGCGATGAGGGATTCCGTGCCTTGCGCTATTTCCAGAACCACCCCGACGAGGCCGTGTCAAACCTGTCCAACGAGCTGGCCTTCGACAAGGAAACACTGAGCAAGATCTATGAAAAAGACCAGACCATCGTACCCGACGAGCAACGCCTGGTGGAACTGGTACCGAGAATCATGATGGACTACAAGCTGGCCGTGGTGGACGAGGAGATGAAACGCCTGTTGCTGCAACTGCGCAATCCGGAAGTGATAAAGGACCAGCCACAGATGCGCAGCCTGATGCGCCGTCTGCAGGAGCTAAAACAGGTGCAGGCACAGTTGGCCAAGGCCTGTGGCGACCGCGTGATTGTGTAAAATCAGCCCGAAAAAGAAAAATAGTGGGCCTTCTTTTATTGGCGGGGCACACCTTTTTCTTATCTTTGCACCCATGAAAAACGAAATCTTGTTCATGCCCGCACTGCTGGACGTATCGCCACGTCCGGGTGTACACGTACTTGCAGCCGATGTGACGGAGCTGGAATCGGACGAACTATTCCACTTCGCGCTGGAGCGCATCTCGCCCCAGCGGCGCGAAGTCATCAACAAAGTGCACCGCCGCACAGTACAGGACCTGCACCTCGGTGCCACCTTGCTGCTGGACCGCCTGCTGCGTCGCCACGGTCTGTATGAGCGCGACATGCGCTATGACTTCTCGACCCATGGCAAACCGTCCTTTGCCGATTCTCCGCACCTGGCCTTCAACCTGAGCCATTCCGGCACCATGGCCCTGGCCGCCTTGATGCCGCAGCCGCTGGTCAGCTACACCGGCGATGCCTGGCGCCACGCCGACCCGCCCAGTGTACACTATAAAAGCCTCGGCGCTGACATTCAACGCCTCTCGACCGTGCGCGAACATTTAGCAGGCAACATCTTTCCGGCCGATGAGCTTGAAGCCATCCGCACCGCTGCCAATCCCGACGAGACCTTTACGCGGCTGTGGGCACGGCATGAAAGCCACGTCAAAGCCACCGGACTGGGCATCCAGTGCCCGCTGCCACCACTGCCGCCGGAGGCAGACCTGCACGAATATACCGTGGGCAAGTATAGCATCTCTATTTGTCTCCTATAAATAAACTGACACGATATGAAGAAATCCCTCTTACTGCTGGCTCTGGTCCTGATGGGCAGCCAGCTCAATGCACAGACTATCAATGGCAAGGTGCGCAAGTCCGCAGCCGAGGAGATCCGTGCCAATGCCTTCCTCTGCGGCAGTAACCACTTGGACTACGACAACTACCCCGCCACCGAGAAACTCACACCTGCACCCAAGGGCTACGAGCCATACCTGATGAACCACTACGGCCGGCATGGTTCACGCTGGCTGCTGGGCGACGGCGAGTATTCGCGCTCCATCCGCGTCCTGGCCAAAGCCAAGGAACAGGGCAAGCTCACCGCTGTAGGCGAGCAGACGCTGGACAAGCTGCAACGCTTCTACCCCTGCACCATCAAGCGCCTGGGCGACCTTACCACTGTGGGCGAGCGCCAACATCATGGCATAGGGCGCCGCATGGCACAGAATTTCCCCGAGATATTCAAGAAGAAGGACGTGCGGGTCGATGCCAAAAGCACCGTCGTCATCCGCTGCATACTCAGCATGACGGCCGAGTGCGAGGAACTGGCAGCCGCCAACCCCAGCATACATATTCACAACGACGTGAGCGAAGCCTTCCAGTACTACCTCAACGCCGGCTGGCCACGAGTGCTTAATCAGGCCAACCGCAAGGGCAACCGCATTGTCCAAGAGTACCGGCAGCAGTACACTCACCCCGAGCGCCTCATGGGCGTGCTGTTCAACGACCCGCAGTGGGTACAGGACAGTGTGGATGCCCCTGGCTTCATGCGCCAGTTCTTCGACATTGCCAACAACATGCAGAGCCACGACACGGACATCGAACTGCTCTCGCTTTTCACCACCGAGGAGCAGTACGACTTGTGGCGCATCAAGAATGTTGATTGGTATCTTTCCTACGGACATGCCCCACAAACGGATGGCATCATGCCCTTCAGCCAGCTTCAGCTGCTGAAGGACTTCATCCAAGTGGCCGATACCGCACAGCAGACTCAGGCTGTGCTGCGCTTCGGCCACGAGGTGTGCGTGATGCCATTGGCCTGTCTGCTCGAACTGGGCAATGCCAGCGCCCGCGTGGACGACCTTGACCACCTTGACGCCTACTGGCGCAACTATGACATCTTCCCCATGGGCTGCAACGTGCAACTCATCTTCTACCGCCCGCAGAAAGGCAAGTCCGGCGACATCTTGGTCAAGGCACTGCTCAACGAGCGCGAACAACAGTTGCCCGTGCCGGCTGTGTCAGGGCCTTACGTGAAATGGGCCGACCTGCGCGCCTACTATCAGCAAAAGATTCGCCACTTCGAAGACACATATCTGTCTGAGCCTCAGCCGTAAGACTACGGGGCTGTGTCGGCACTCCCGGCGCAGCCCTACTCCAACAGCCCAACAACCGTAACGACCAGCGCGGCCACATCCTCATCGGTGAGAATGTGGCCGCGCTATCCGTTTACCTGGGATTGCTGCGGAACTTATTCCTTGTCTTTGAGTTTTCGCACCTGTCCTGCAGTCATTCCAAACTTACGCTTGAAAATGGCCGAGAAGTGGCTCACATTCTTGAAACCCACCTCAAAGCAAGCATCAGACACATGGTAACCTCGCTTCAACAGGTCGTATGCAGCGTGCAGACGATGATTCGTCAGCCATCGTTCGGGAGACAACTCACTGATTTTTTTAAAGTCGCGTTTGAACGTAGAAAGGCTTCGGCCGGATGCTTTCGCAAATTCCGTCATCGACATGTCCCGCCGGTAGTTAGCGTTCATGAACTCAAGCAGGTCTATCTTTTCAGACCTGTGAGAAATTAGTTTATTAGTAGGCTCGTTTGACATAGTTGTCTTTTTACTTATTCCACACGTTGCAAGCCTTCAAAAGGTGGCTTTTGTCAACCTTGCGCTGCAAAGATAGAGCATTCAACTCCACCCCCTTTTGTTTTAAGGCTCAAAAGTTAAAGAATGGCTTTCTGGAAGTAAAAAAACATTGATTTTGAGCCTGTCACGCACAAGAAAGCCGAAAAAGAGTCGTTTTTTTAGCCGCACTTGGTATCTTTTCGTAACTTTGCAGCGCTTTATTATCGACAAATGAGTAAAGGTAACTATGAAACGTTTTGCTTTTAAAATGTATCTGAAGCCAGGCTTCGAGGAGGAATACGAGCGCCGGCATGCGGCACTGTGGCCTGAACTGAAAAAACAGATTAAGGAGGCAGGTGTGTCCAACTACAGCATCTACTGGGATCGCGAAACCAACATTCTGTTTGGCTACCAGGAAATCGAGGGCGAACAGAGCTCGCAGGACATGGGGGCCGACGAGACCACGCAAAAGTGGTGGGCCTACATGAAGGACATCATGGAAACAAACCCCGACAACTCGCCCGTCACCATCCCCATCCAGGAAGTGTTCCATCTGGATTGACTACCGCCACACCTGCCACCGAAACCCTTCTGACGCACCGCCTTGCGCCCTCCCACCAAGGGGAGGGACGCACGGCAGCGTGCTATTTCACCACATGTGTTTCCAGCGCGAAGTTCTTTTCCATGTCGCCCGTACCATTGGCGGCATCGGTTTTAGCCGATAGGTTGTCTATCATATTCACCAGGATAGCCTCTTGTGTGGCAGGCACCACAGGCGATCCGAACTCGTGTGTGCCATGGTGTGCAAGCACACAGTGCACGATGCGCTTGGTTTCCTCGGCCTCGATGCCCTGTTTCTCCAGTTCCAGCTGCAGCTTGTGCGCACCTATATAGATGTGGCCCAACAGATACATGTCGGGCTGTGTCTCGCCCTGGCGGTTGTATTCATACACCTTGCCATAGTCATGGAACATGATGCTGAGCACGCAACGCTCGGGTTTCACTGCGTATGGCAGATGCGGATACATGCCGTCCAGCAGGTCAAGCATCTGGTGTGTGTGGTTCAGTAGTCCACCGGGATAGGCATGGTGCATCACCGTGGCAGCCGGATATTCGGAATAAGGCTTGTACAATTTCTCGCCGAACTCCCGGATGATGCCAATGAGGCGCTCGTCCGTGCAGTAGCTGATGAGATGCTGCAGGGTGGCATCCCACACCTCGCGCTTGATGGGGCGCGGCAGCAAATTGTACAGGGGATGGTTCTCCGTGGGGAAATCCATCACTTTCAGGTCAGTTCTGTTGCAGGCCTTCTTGCCTTGGTTGTCCCGGATTACGTAGAAGCTGACGATGCGCCCCACTACGGGTTCGGCATTGGCAGGCAGGTC
The DNA here is from genome assembly GCA_017526905.1 of Bacteroidaceae bacterium. Taxonomy (GTDB): domain Bacteria; phylum Bacteroidota; class Bacteroidia; order Bacteroidales; family Bacteroidaceae; genus Physcousia. The sequence continues at coordinate 25,936 of JAFXQT010000035.1, forward strand.
CCACACGGCCACGTTGAGCGTTTCTTCCAAATTGGCCACCTTAAGGGTGGCAAAGGGCGAGCCGGTCTTGGTTGTATTGTTCTGTCGGCTCAGCACGATATATTCTTTCATTTCTTAAAGGGTTTGGTTCACTTGTTAATTACTGCTTTCTGCTTCCTTCTCCTTTTTCACCACGAAACGCTTTTCCTGCGGAACAAACTCGATGCCGGGGCCATGAAAGAAGCGAGGCAACGCACCGCTCTCGGCCAGTTCGCCGGGGGTGCCGATAAGCAAAGGTTCGCCTGCCGCCAGCAGCCACAGGTTGTCGGCCGTTTGCAGGGCCAGTTCCAAGTCGTGTGTCGAAAGGAAGATGGTTTTGTTCATCTGATGTGCCAGCCGGCGCAGCAGCAACAACACCTCCACCTTCGAGGGGTAGTCCAGGAAAGCCGTTGGTTCGTCCAACAGGATGATGGGCGTTTGCTGGGCCAGCGTCTTGGCTATCATCACCTTCTGCCGTTCGCCATCGGACAGTGTGTTGACGTTTCGCCGCCGCAGCTTCTCTATGCCCACCAGCCGGATAGCCTCCTCCACCTGCGCCAAGTCATCATCGTGCAACTGCCCCCAGAAACCAGTATAAGGACTGCGCCCCATAGCCACAAGTTCGGCCACAGTCATGCCCTGAATGTTGGGACGCTCGGTCAGCACTATGCCGATGCGGGTGGCCAGTTCCTGAGTGGTATAGGATGCCAGCGGACGTCCTTCCAAAAGTATCTCGCCCGCCAGGGGCGGTTGGAAAGCCGCCAGCGTGCGCAGCAGCGTGCTCTTGCCGGCACCGTTGGGACCGAGCAAACAGGTGAGCTGTCCTTGTGGCAGGGTGGCATTGATATCGCTGGCCACCACATGCGTGGCATGGCGCGAGCGGTAGCCCGTGGTGATATGGTACAGGCTGAAAGCCGGGCTGTTTCCGTCCTGCCTGTGTGATGTCTGTTCGTGTGTCATCGTGTCGTTGCGTCAGAGTCTGTGAAACAGCCTGCCATCCCTACTCGATGGTGGGACAATAGTTGAAACCTAAACGATCGTACAAACTGAGCATGTGTGGCAGACGCTGGCAGAAGGAGGCATAATCCTTCTGCGAGGCAGGAGTCCACTGCACCTCGCTCAAGGCATCCAGGCGCGGCAGCAGCATGTAGAACACGTGCTGGGGGTAGGCCACATACTCCGTCCAGAGGTTACACTGCGGTCCCAGGATATAGGCTTGTTCTTCCGCCGTCAGCTCTTGAGGCAGCGGCTCAAAGCTATACACCTTGCTCACAGGCAGGTAGCCACCTATGCCAAGCGGTTGTTTGCGTTGGTCCTTCAACTGGTAGTGGTCTATGTAGCAGTGGCTGTTGGGCGTCATGATCACGTGGTGGTGTTGCCGGGCGGCAGCAATGCCGCCCTCCGTTCCGCGCCAGCTCATCACCGTGGCCTCTGGAGTCAGACCACCCTCCAGGATCTCATCCCAACCAATCAGGTTGCGTCCGCGCGAGGCAAGGAAAGCCTCCATCTCGTGGTTGATATACGTCTGCAACTGCTGTTCAGCACTCATGCGCACCTTGCCGTTCGGTCCCATCACGGGCTGCAATCCCAGTTCTTTGATCTTGGCCTGGCACTTAGGGCAGTGCTCCCAGCGCACCCGCGGACTCTCGTCGCCACCTATATGAATGTACTTCGACGGGAACACATCGCACAGTTCGCCCAGCACCGTCTTTAGGAAACTGATTACATCGGGATTGCCGGCACACAGCACATCCTCGGCCACGCCCCACATGGGCCACACCTCATAGGGGCCGCCCGTGCAGCCCAAGTTTGGATATACGCTCAGAGCGGCCAGCATGTGCCCGGGCAGATCAATCTCAGGAATCACCGTGATATAGCGTTCGGCAGCATAGTTCACTATTTCCCGACACTCGGCCTGGGTGTAGTAGCCTCCGTAGGACACATTGTCATACACGCCGCTGTTCTGTCCCAGCACGGTGCACTTGCGCACGCTGCCCTTCTTGGCCAGTTCGGGCAGCGCCTTCACTTCAAATCGCCAGCCCTGGTCGTCGGTAATATGCCAGTGCAGTTTATTGCACCCGTGCAAGGCCAGTTGGTCTATGTAGCGCTTCACCGTGGGCAGGTCGAAGTAGTGTCGCGAGCAGTCGAAATGCATGCCGCGATACACAAAGCGGGGCTGATCCTGTATGCTGCCTGTGGGCAACACCACCTTCGCACTGCCTTTAGCCTGCAGCGGCAAAGCCTTCCTGATGGTCTGGGCGGCACGGTATAGACCCACAGGGGCAGCGGCACTGATGGTGATGCCCCGACGGCTGATGCTGATGGTATAAGCCTCCTGCTGGGGCGTGCTACCTTCCACACGCGGGTCGGCAGGTGTCGTGGCCACCTGCGCCTGGGCCGCGCCCTTGCCACCGGCTTTGGCGGTCTTTCCTTTCGCCCCGGCCTTGATGCTCAGATACACGGCGGCCTTTTTGTTGTTGGGCTGCAGAAGCAGGTTCACGCCCGACGTTTCCTCAATAAACTGGCGCAGCCATGAGGCTATACGACCTTGCTCGGGCTGGCTGGCATCATAGCCGATGCCCATGCCAGAGGTTAGCGTGAAAGTCTGCGTGCTGTCGGTCTGAACGCTCAGGGGCAGCGGAATAACGTGAAAGTCGGCCTGTTGGGCCCACTGCAGGACTGGCCAAAGCAATATAGCCAGCGCAAGGATTGTTCGTTTCATGGGGTGTATGTTTAATGGTTTATTGCTGTATGCTACTCGCGGTTTTTGTTTTTGTATTTTCATCAGAGGCCACGATGCTGACCTGTTTCCGCTGCAAAGCTAATGAAAAAATCGTAGTTTGCATGCGCATTCGCCCAGAAATTGCATAATTACCTGCTGGCACATGGCCACGGCAGAAGCGGCCGAGACGCAAAGCACCCCGCAAGAAACGACTTGCGGGGTGCTGTATAACTAAACGATATAGGATGATCGTGGGGCAGGATTATGCCTCAACGTCCACATAGGTAGGCTCCTCCTGGTCCTTCAGGTCCTGATATACAACCACCATCATGAAGTTGATAATGACTTCGGCAAAAATCAGACCCACGCAGCAGCACAGGAAACCAACGATGGCTATGCCGATGGCCACGATGCCCAGAAGCAACAGGTTCCAGAAGTTGCCCTCGGTCAGCTTCCACGAACGGCCAAAAGCTTCGGCGAAACTGACGTCCTCGGTGGCTGCAATAAGCGGAGCGAACATCCAGCGCACTGCCAGGAAAATACCAGGCAGGATGCACAGCAGGGTGCCGAAGCCCACGGCCAACCCGAAGCACAGTTCTACGGCAAAGAAGATGGCGAACTGAGTCACATCGATCTTCAGCTCATCACCCAGCACCTCATAGGGCTTGCCGAAGCTAAGGGCATTACGCAGGAAACGGTAGGTGATGAAACCCAAATAAATAGAAACAAGCACGCCCACAGCCAACCAGGGGCTCACGCTCAGGGATTCGCTGAGCGCTTCGGCCACGACTTGCGGGTCGGGATTCTGCCCCAAGCCGGTCAGCACAGAGGTGTCATAGTTGATGCCAAAATTACTGAAGATGCCCTCGATGATAGAGAGCAAGACGAAGAGCGGCCAGTGCTTCACGGCCAGGTCCCACGAACGGGATACGACGGACTCGATGGAAATCTTTTTCATTGTTCTGTTGTGTTTTGTTTATGAATGGTTCTGTTTCTATCTCTTTGACGTAAGGCTGGGGCCGAAAGTTGCAACTACTCGCTAAAAAAACTCACAGCCCCACAATATTTCGCAACACGCCCCATGCAAGAGCCGCCACAAGCAGGACGAATGCCTCACGCCCCGTCACGTTGCGACGCTGCCACAACCACCACGCCACCCCCATCGGCACAGCCAGGAATAGTGCAGGGTTCAGCCAGAAGGCCTCAACCACCTGCCCATGCCACAATGCCAACAGCATACGTTGTGCACCACACAGAGGGCAGCGGAGCCCAGTGAGCCAGTGCAGCGGACAGGTGAACATCCACCACGCTTGTTCGTTCATGATGCAAATGTAGGGCATTAGGCCGATTCCGCCAAGAAAAATGGAAAGATTTGTACTTAACCCTGCTTAATTTTTCGCTTACCCGACATGTAACGGCGTGTCTCAGCCGACAATACTCCCGCCAAGGCCAGCAGCGAAATCAGGTTGGGTATGGCCATGAGGCCGTTCAGCAAGTCGGCCAGGTTCCACACCACGGTAAGCTGCACCACGGCACCGGCCAAGATGGCAGCCACATAAAGGACCCTATATATAATAAGGTATCGCTTGCCACTGAGATACTCCACCGCCCGCTCGCCGTAATAGCTCCAGCCCAGGATGGTGGAGAAGGCAAACGTGACGATGCCGAAAGTGAGCAGCGGCGCTCCCACCACGGGAATCTTCTCAAAGGCCATCTTGGTGAGTGCGCCCCCGTTGGAGTAATCCACGTCGGGATAGGCTATGATGCTGGACACCAGCACCAGCCCCGTCAGGGCGCAAATGATCACCGTGTCCCAGAACGTGGCCGTGCTGGACACCAACGCCTGCCGCACAGGATCCTTCGTCTGTGCAGCGGCAGCCACGATGGGAGCCGAGCCCATGCCGCTTTCGTTGCTGAACAAGCCACGGGCTATGCCATAGCGTGCCGTCATCATGATGGTGGTGCCGGCAAAGCCGCCACCGGCGGCCTCAGGCGTAAAGGCACTGCGGCATATCAGGCACAGCGCCTGCCACACATAAGCCCCGTTCACGCACAGAATATACAAGCAGCCCAACACATAGAGCAAGGCCATGAGCGGCACGAAGGCCGTGCAGAAACGCGCAATGCCCCGCACGCCAAACAGTATGACCAGCCCAGCCATGGTGGCCAGAACGATACCCGTCCACAGGGGCTGGATGCCGTAGGTCTCCCTGCAGAGCAGCGAGATGGCATTGCTCTGCACGGTGTTGCCTATGCCAAAGGCCGCCACGGCCGTAAGCACACAAAACACCACGGCCAGACTCTTCCAACCCAAGCCACGCTCCAACGCATACATCGGGCCGCCCAGCATGGTGCCGTCGCTGGTGCGCACACGGTACTTCACAGCCAGCAGCCCTTCGGCATATTTTGTTGCAATGCCCAGCACGCCCGTCAGCCAGCACCACAGCACAGCACCAGGACCGCCCAGTGCCACGGCAGTGGCCACACCCACGATATTGCCGGTGCCGATGGTGGCCGCCAGCGAGGTGGCCAGGGCACCGAACTGCGACACATCGCCCTCGGCGCCGTCGTCGCGTGTCACACTGAGCCGGATAGCACGCAGGATGTGCCGCTGCGGAAAGCGCAGGCGGATGGTCAGATACAGGTGCGTGCCAAGCAACAACACTATCATAGGCCAGCCCCACAACTCACGGGCTGCCTCGGCGATGAAGGCATTTATATCAGTAGGTGTCATGGTGTCAGATCGGAGGCTTTGCTCATACGTGTAACAATCTCGTTGTAAGGTTATGCGTCGGCAAAGACACGGCCGTCAGCCAGTGTAACCTCCAACGCTGTGTATTCGCAGTGGAAATCGTTACGAAGGCGCTCCATATAACGCCGGCACTCCCACTGGCACATGGGCAGGTCGTGCAGCAGATAGTTGCCACAGGTTTCTGGCGTGGTGGCAGGCACCTCCGTCTGATCCAGAATCCACTCCAGGCAACTGATGGTCAGCTCGCGCATGTCCTGCACGGTATAGTCACCTGTCATCACCACATACATACCCGTAAGACAGCCCATAGGGCCCACATACACCACATCGTCCTTCACATCAGAGTTTCGCATCCAGGTGGCCATGAGGTGCTCTATGCTGTGCATGGCAGCCGGAGCAACGGCAGGCTCCTTGTTGGGTTCGGTTATACGAAGGTCGAAGGTCGTGAAGCCTCTATCCTGGCGCGACACATAGATGCCAGGCTTTAGATGGGTATGATCGATGGTGAAACTCTGTATTACTTCCATAAGGAAAAGTGAAAAGTGAAAAGTGGAAAGTGAAAGGGGAAAATGAAAAGTGAAGAGAGGCAAGCGAAAAGTGGAAAGTTTCTGCTGGGCCACCGTGCCCGGCGGTTCCCCGCCGGGTAAGCAACGCCCCTATTCCCACTGAGCATCGCGGTTCCCTACCCGCCGGGTATGCAAGGACGCCATGCCTCACGCGCTGCATCGCGGTTCCCTACCCGCCATGTCTCCGCCGCCCCATCAGTCCTTGAAATCGAGCAAGGCAAATTCTGTAGGCAACGCAGCCAGGAAGCGCCGGGTGATGCTGAAGGACCGCTCGGCCAGCTGACTCCAGAAATCCTGATACTGCTGCCAGTGCCCGTCGGCACCCGGCGTGTCGCTCAGCACGCGGAAACTCACATAAGGCAGCCCGTGCAGGAAGCACGTCTGCGCCACCGCCGCACTCTCCATGTCCACCGCCAGCGCCTCTGGGAACCGCTGCTTGATAGCCGACAGCTGCTGCTTGTCGCTGATGAACTGGTCGCCGGTGCATATCAGCCCTGCATACACCGCAGGCTGGCGGTTGTCGGCAAAAGGCTGCGGCAGATACTCCATGGCCGTTTCCACCAGCTGTTCCTCAGCCTTGAAACGTGCCGGCATATCCTGAATCTGACCAGGCTCACAGCCAGGAATGGTCACATCATGGTAGGCAGTAGCAGTGCTTACCACTACATCCATCACCTTGAGGCGGTTGTCTATGCCGCCCGCACAGCCGGTGGATATGATACATTGGGGCTTGAAATGCCGGATGAGTGTGGTGGCACCCACCGCAGCGTTCACCTTCCCTATGCCGCACTGCATCAGCACAAGGGTGTTCTGGCCGAGTGAGCCGATAGTGAAAGTGTAACGGCCGTCGCTCTCGGTGACGGCATTTGCCAGCAGATGCACAAGTTGTTCGTGCTCCTTGCTCATGGCTGAAAGGATTCCGATGGTCATGGGCTGTGAAGAGGATGGTTAAAGTATAGATGGGTTATTCTTGGGGTTTAGCGTCAACCGCCAAAACAATTCGCCACAAAAGTAATACTTATTTACCAATCTGCCTGCCGAAAGGAGCAAAAAAATGCAGGGACGTGCCCATTTTGCCATGCGCAAACCCCTGCTCAACCCTTTTTCTCTGGTTGCCAGTCCGCGATTGCGCATACCTTCTCACCCCAAAAAGGGCCATTCTTTTAAATTGTATCTATCATCTATCACTAAACGCGCTTACGTTCTGGTTCACAACAACATAGAAGTGATAGATACATTTGCTTAGTGATAGATAAATCTATCATTTTCCCGTTTTCCCCGCACTTACCCGCCCCACTTTCAGCACTGCAAACTATCGGTTCAAGCACTTCAAGCCACAAGTCCATGCACTTCGAGTCACAAGTCCATGCACTTCGAGCCACAAGTCCATGCACTTCGAGCCACAAGTCCATGCACTTCAAGCCACAAGTCCATGCACTTCAAGCCACAAACCCAAGCACTTCAAGCCACAAACCCATGCTCTTCAAGCCACAAACCGTAGCTTGAAAGCCCTGCATTATGAACTTTTTTACGTTCAAATCTATCATCTATCACTGAATCTATCACTACATTCCTCATTGGCTATCAGCTAATTAACCACATTTAGTGATAGATGATAGATACAAAATTAAAAGAACATGCAAATCGCTCGACTGTATGACACACACCCGCCCTTCGGACCGAGCGAGAGGAGGCTCCGAAGGGCGAGACGTGTGTAGCTCAAGTAGTCCATGGAGTATGGTGGGCAAGACCAAGGAGTTATTGCCCACACACGTACGGCTTACAGGCGATAAGCGTACGGCTTACAAGCGATAAGCGTACGGCTTACAGGCGATAAGCGTACGGCTTTCGTTCTCTACTCTTTGCGCCCAACGACCTATTTGGGTTTACAGCAGCGCCTCTATGCAGGCGGCCATCTCCTCGGGGGTGGCAGTAGGCTCGAAGCGCTGCACCTTGGTGCCATCCTTCGAGATGAGGAACTTGGTGAAGTTCCACTTTATGTCTGGATTCTTGGCATAATCGGGATCGGCCTTGGACAGCATCTGATCCAACACCTTGGCAATGGGGTGCGCGGGGTTAAAGCCGGCAAAGCCAGCCTGGCTCTTCAGATAAGTAAAGATGGGGTGTGCCTCGGCACCGTTCACATCAATCTTCTTCATGATCTGGAACGTCACGCCATAGTTCACCTGGCAGAACTCGCTGATCTCGCCGTCGGTGCCGGGATCCTGACCGGCAAACTGGTTGCACGGGAATCCAATCACCACCAGCCCCTTGTCCTTATACTCCTGGTTCAGTTTCTCCAACCCTTCGAACTGGGGCGTGAAGCCACACTTGCTGGCGGTGTTCACAATCAGCAACACCTTGCCTTGGAACTGCGCAAAATCCAGTTCCTGCCCTTTCGTGGTCAGGGCCTTGAAATCATATATCTTAGTCATACGCTTATGCTTTTTTGTTGATGAGAGTTTTCCTTCTGCGCCATGCTTCTTAGCTGCCGAGCTGTCGGCCATTTCCGTGGTGCTGCCTACCTGCTCGGTAGCACTTTCGCCCTGTTCGGTTGCGCCCGTCACCACGTCGGCGTGCGAGGGCTGGTAGCTTGCTGCCATGAAGAGGCCGGCCAGTGCCACCATTCCAATAGTCTGTTTCTGTGTCATGTGTTCCAAACGTGTTATTGTTGTGATACTTTGATTTCGGGCGCAAATATATAACAAGTTGCTGAAACAGGAGACATCACCCGCTCTTTTTGTAGTTAATAATCATTAACCGCCCCCTATTTAAACAGTCCTGCGAAGCCTACTTTAAAAAGTGGGCTCAGTAATTTCCTCTCTGAATTATTTCAAAGATAATGAGTCAAGGAAGCGAGCAGACACTGCCTGTGGATGTACAGATAACGCGACCTTGTACCCTCCCCTGACGGATAACACAGGAACGGGTATCAGCAGGCAGCAGCCACGCAACAATCCGACTTATTCAAGGGGTATTTCGGGGTGTTGCACGGCCAGTGGCATTCCCTTCTGTGAGAGGTAGAACATGTAGAGGATGACGGGTTTTGTGCCGCGATTCTCTCCATGATGGATAGTGTTGACCATCTCTACCACGGCTTCGCCTTCATGCACCGTCCGCTCCTTGCCGTCTTGTCCGATGATGGTCAGCTCACCCTGCACCAGGATGCCATAATTCATCACGGGATGGTGGTGCCAGCCCAATTTCTTCCCTGCAGGGAACACGTACTTTACGGCCACAAGCTCAGGACGTCCCTTGAGATAGTCGGGCAGTTCCACACCATCCCAACTCTGGCTGGTACGTAACAGTTCGGTGGAAACGACCTGTTGCGAGGCGTTGTCTGCGCCGGTCTTGGCCGTTTTACAACTTGTCAGTAATGTAGCGCCGCAGATGAGGGTGGCGGCAAGCACCCATAATTTACTGTGTTTCATTTTGGTTTTATTATTGTAATTCAAATTCATCGTAGAAACTGCGCAAAGGTATAAAAAAACATGTTAAAGAAAGTACAAACGGACAAAAAAAGCGCATTTCTCTAACTCCTATAGGCCCCCTATAGTCCCCCGGCGGGCGACACGCGTTTGAGCCAGGAGTGGCCCCCTGTAGTCCCCCCCCCCGGTGGGGGACACGCGTTTGAGCCAGGGGTGGCCCCCTGTAGTCCCCCGGTGGGGGACACTCATTCGAGCCAGAGGTGGCCCCCTGTAGTCCCCCGGCGGGGGACACGCGTTTGAGCCAGAGGTGGCCCCCTGTAGTCCCCCGGTGGGGGACACTCATTCGAGCCAAGGGTGGCCCCCTGTAGTCCCCCAGTGGGGGACACTCATTCGAGCCAGAGGTAACTTTTATTTTTCACTTTTCACTCTTCACTCTTATCCCCCTCCGGGGGATTATAGGGGGCCTTTCACTTTTCATTTTTCACTATTCACTCTTATCCCCCTCCGGGGGATTACAGGGGGGCCTCTTTCAATTCCCTATACAACAAAGCCCCGGAACC
>JAFXQT010000036.1 GCA_017526905.1 Bacteroidaceae bacterium
GAGAAGGCTCCCTGTATCATCTTTATTGACGAGATAGATGCTGTGGGCCGTGCCCGTAGTCGCAATGCCATGATGGGCGGCAATGACGAGCGCGAGTCCACCCTGAACCAACTGCTTACGGAGATGGATGGCTTCGGCACCAACTCCGGCGTCATCATCCTGGCTGCCACCAACCGTGCCGACATCCTGGACAAGGCGCTGCTGCGTGCCGGACGCTTCGACCGTCAGATCCATGTGGACCTGCCCGACCTGAACGAGCGCAAAGAGGTGTTCAAGGTGCACCTGAAGCCGTTGAAGTGCGACGAAACGGTCGATGTCGATCTGCTGGCACGCCAAACGCCCGGCTTCAGCGGTGCCGATATCGCCAATGTGTGCAACGAAGCGGCCCTCATCGCCGCCCGCTATGGTAAGACGGCCGTGTCGAAGGACGATTTCATCAATGCCGTGGACCGCATCGTAGGCGGACTGGAGAAGAAGACAAAGGTGATGACCGACGAGGAGAAGCGCACCATCGCCCTGCACGAGGCCGGACATGCCACCATATCCTGGAACCTGCAGTATGCCAACCCGCTCATCAAGGTCACCATTGTGCCCCGTGGCCGTGCCCTCGGTGCCGCCTGGTATCTGCCGGAGGAGCGCCAAATAACCACCAAGGAGCAGATGCTGGACGAGATGTGCGCCACCTTGGGCGGACGTGCAGCCGAGGAACTCTTCACCGGTCACATCAGCAGCGGTGCCATGAACGACCTGGAGCGTGTGACCAAGCAGGCCTATGGCATGATCGCCTATATGGGTATGAGCGACCGCCTGCCCAACCTCTGCTATTATAACAACGACGAGTATTCGTGGCAGCGCCCTTACTCCGAAGCCACCGCCGAACTCATCGACGAGGAGGTGAAGCGCATGATCAACGAGCAATACGAACGTGCCAAGGCCATCCTGAAAGAGAAAATGGATGGCCACCACCAGCTGGCCGACCTCCTGGTGGAGCGCGAAGTCATCTTCGCGGAGGATGTCGAGCACATCTTCGGCAAGCGCCCCTGGGCCAGCCGCACCGAGGAACTGCTGGAACAGGAGGGGAAAAATGAAGGATGAGGGGCCCCCTGTGATCCCCCGGTGGGGGATGATGAATGACGAATGACGAATGACGACTGATGAATGACGAATGACGAATGTTGAATGGCGAATGATGAATGACGAATGATGAATGATGAATGACGAATAAGAGAATGCTGTGCTCGGCCCGCAGGGCCGCTTCGCTCTGTGCAGAATGACAAAGAACACCGAGTAACAGTGCATCGCGGTTTCCCCGCGATGAATACCCAATAAATGCCTGCACACATCGCGGTTTCCCCGCGATGAATCCCCAATAAACGCCTGCACGCATCGCGGTTTTCCCGCGATGAATACCCGATGAACACTTCTATGCATCGCGGTTCCCGCGGTGACCTATAATTATGAAAGAAATGATGATCCGCGCGCTGACCGGCGCCTTGTTCCTGGTCGTGATGGTGGGTGGCATGGTGTGGAACGCCATGTCCTTCGCCCTGCTTTTTACCGTTGTAACAGCCCTCACCCTGTGGGAAGCCTATGGGCTGGTGAACCGCCAGGACGGCGTAGATGTGAACCGTGTCATCGGCACCACCGCCGGCACCTATATGTTCGTGGCCTTTTTTGCCGCCTCCGTGGGAATCGAGGGCCTTTCCGTGCCCTTGCTGTTCCTGCCGTGGCTCATCACCCTCATCTATCTCCTGATCAGCGAGCTCTATCTGTGCCACACACAGCCCCTGCACACCTGGGCCTACACCATGTGGGGCCAGTTGTATGTGGCCTTCCCCTTTGCCTTGTTGCCCATGCTTTATTTCGGCTACTCGTGGTTCATCCCCCTGGCCATCTTCATCTTCCTGTGGTGCAGCGACACCGGCGCCTACTGCTGCGGCAGCCTGTTGGGCCGCCATAAGTTGTTCCCGCGCATCAGTCCGGGCAAGAGCTGGGAAGGCAGCATCGGCGGTGGCCTGATCACCGTGCTCGTTTCGCAAGTCATCGTCTGGCTGGGCCCGTCCACCATCCTCGCCGACGGCACCGCCGTCGTGTTCGGCCTCACCGCCCTGCAGTGGGCCGGTTTCGCGCTGGTAGTCGTTGTGTTCGGCACCTGGGGCGACCTCGTGGAGAGCCTGCTCAAACGTACGCTCGGCGTTAAGGACAGCGGTAACATCCTGCCCGGCCATGGTGGCATGCTGGACCGTTTCGACTCCTCCTTGCTGGCCATTCCCGCAGCCGCGGCTTATCTGCTTACGTTAGAGTTGCTCTAATAATAAATGTTAAAAGTACACTTTATCCTTAAACTAATCTGTCCGACCTTACGTCTAACACACGTAAACTCACTATCGCATCAGAACATGAAACGCCTCCTCTTTACCCTTTTTGTGGTATGCCTCGCCATCGGAGCCTCTGCCCAGAAAATCACAGTGTCCGGAATCGTAGTTGACCAGACAGGCGAGAGTTTGCCTTCGGCCACCGTCGTGCTGCTCGAAGCCAAGGACAGCGCCCAGGTCACCGGCATCACCACCCAGACCGACGGTAAGTTCACTTTGCCCAAAGTCAAGGCTGGCACCTATATCCTCCGTGTGTCGTTTGTGGGTTTCCGAACCATCTATCAGAACCTCACCCTCACCAAGCAAAACTCATCGGTCAACCTGGGCACACTCACCCTCTACGACAATGCTCAGCTCATGAAAGAGGCCGAGGTGACGGCCCGTGCCGCACAGGTGGAGATGAAGGCAGACACCTTCGTCTATAACACCGCTGCCTACCGTCTGCCCGAAGGTTCCAATCTCGAAGCGCTCATCAAGAAGATGCCGGGCGCCGAGGTGAGCGACGACGGCACCGTCAAGATCAACGGCAAGGAGGTCAAGAAGATCATGGTGGATGGCAAGGAGTTCTTCCTGAACGACACCAAGACGGCCATGAAGAACCTGCCCACCAAGATGATCGATAAGATCAAGGCCTACGACCGCCAGAGCGACTACAGCCGCATCACCGGCATTGACGACGGCGAGGAGCAGACCGTGCTGGACCTCACCGTGAAGAAAGGCATGAAGGAAGGCTGGCTCATCAACGGCGACTTTGCCATCGGTACTGAGAAACGCTATTCCGAGCGCTTGAATATCAGCCGCTTCACCGACCACTTCTCGTTCACCGTGCTGGGCTCGGCCAACAACGTGGCCGACCGCGGCTGGGGTGGCTTCCGTGGCTGGGGCGGTGGCGGTCTCACCGCCAACAAGGATGCAGGCACCAATTTTGCCTGGGACAACAGCAAGCGCGAGGACGAGAACGGCCGCTTCGAGGTGGGCGGAAGCGTCAGCTGGAACCACTCCAACTCCGACAACCTGAACCGCAGCAACTCCGAGACCTTCCTCAACGCCACCACCTCACAGTGGGCCAATAACATGAGTCAGAGCTACAACCACAGCACACGTGTCAACACCGACTGGCGCATGGAGTGGGGCATCGACACCCTCACCACCATCATGTTCCGCCCCTCCTTCAGCTACAGCGAAGGCCGCAACAACAGCCTGAGCAGCAGCGTAACATTCAACAACGACCCCTACGAAGCCATGGACGACCCGCTCGCGCAGTACAAAGGCATCGTCGGCTCGGCCGTCGATTCCATCCTCGTCAACAGCAACGAGCGCGAGAACTACGGCAACAACTCCAACTACAACCTGAACGGTAACCTCCAGATAAACCGCCGCCTCAACAAGCCCGGACGCAACATCAGCCTCGATGCCAACGGCAACTACTCTGAGTCGAAGAACAAGAGCTGGAGCTGGAGCGACATCAACTACTACCAGCGCCAGACGGAGAACCTCTACACACAGTACAACAACAACCCCTCCAAGAACTGGAACTACCGCCTGCGCCTGAGCTATGCCGAGCCCATCTTCAAGGGCGCCAACCTGCAGGCAAGCTATTCGTTCCAGCGCCGCTTCTCCGACACCAACCGCAACATCTACAGCACCCAGCAGTTCCCCGGCCTGCTCAGCAACGACAACCTCAAGCAGCGTTGGGACGACATCACCAGCAGCCGCTTTGCAGGAATGAGTCAGGCCGACATCACCGCCTACCTCGTTGACCAGCTCTACGCCGGCACCCTCTCGTCCGATATCACCACGCTGTTGCAGGACATCACCAACAGCCAGTATGCCACCTACAACGAGTTCAACCACGATGCCAGCCTCATGCTGCGCTACCAGCTGGGCGACTGGCGCCTGAACGCCGGTGTCAGCTTCCAGCCTCAGACCACACACATGGACTATGCCAAGAACGAGCTGGACACCACCATCACCCGTCACGTGTTCAACTGGGCGCCGCGCATCGACCTGCGCTGGAAGATATCCAACACCTCGCAGCTCCGCCTGCGCTACAACGGCCGCATGAGCCAGCCTTCCATGACCAACCTGCTCGATGTGACCGACACCTCCAACCCCCTGGCCATCAGCAGCGGTAACCCCACCCTGGACCCCTCCTGGAACAACAACTTCAACGTGTTCTACAACGGCTACAAGGTCGAGCAGCAGATGGGGTGGATGGTCAACCTGGGCTTCAACCAAACACGCAACAGCATCAGCAGCGCCACCTTCTACAACCAGACCGAGGGCTCCCAAATCACCCTGCCCATGAACATCAACGGCAATTGGAGCACCAACCTGTGGCAGATGTTCAACACCGCCCTGGGCGAGAAGAAGTACTGGAACATCAACAACAACATCAACCTCAGCTATTCGCACAATGTGGGCTACATGAGTTCCAACACCAACTTCGTGTTCGACCCCACCAACGTCGATTACAAGCTGCTCAGCAGCCTGCCCATGCAGAAGGCCACCACCAAGAGCCTTAACTTCGGCGACAACATGCGCATCAACTACCGCCTCGACTTCATGGAACTGGGCGCCAATGCCGGCTTCAACTACCAGCACTCGCGCAACGACCTGCAAACCAACAACAACCTGGACACCTGGAGCTTCAACTACGGCGGCAACGTGCAGTTCAACCTGCCGTGGAACATGACCATCACCTCCGACATCAGTCAGCAGAGCCGTCGCGGCTACAACGACGAGAGCATGAACACCAACGAGCTCATCTGGAACGCCCAGCTGCAACAGTCCTTCTTCAAGGACCGCAGCCTCACAGTGAGCCTGGAGTGGTACGACATACTGGGCCAGCAGAGCAACATCAGCCGCAGCATCAGCGCTGTGAACCGCATCGACTCCTGGTCCAACGCCATCAACAGCTACGGCATGCTGCACGTCATCTACCAGCTTAACCTCCTGGGCAACAAGGAAGCCCGTATGGGCGGATGGGGTGGCTTCGGAGGCCCCGGCTTCGGAGGCCCCGGCGGCGGTGGCGGCGGTCGTGGCGGCAATCGCGGTGGCGGTGGCTTCGGCGGCGGACGCCGTTGAGGCATCGCTGCAACCCTTGCCTTTCCACCTGCTGCACCCACATATCGGCCGAAAAATTTGGCCAACTCAGCTTTTCATCGTACATTTGCGCAACAATCCGCAAATGTACGATGAAACTTTTTCACAGCACACTACTCACCGCCCTGCTCGCCATCGGCCTGCAAGCCTCCGCACAGCCGCAGATGGTGCCCGTGCAGGACGTGGTCAATATGGGCGAACTGATGTTCCAGACGCCTAAGAATGTAGCATTTGAGTTTGTCAACAAGGGCACCGAGCCCCTGCGCATCCTGTCCGTGCACCCCTCGTGCGGCTGCACCACGGCCCAGTGGCCGCAGCAGCCCATAGCCCCCGGCGAGAGCGGCAAGATCACGGTCGTGTACGATGCCAAGATGCTGGGCACCTTCCAGAAGGAACTCGAAGTATATACCAATGCCGCCGACGAGCCCATCTACCTGACCCTGCAAGGACGGGTCGTGTCGCAGATGACCGACTACGAGGGCGACTTCCCCGTGGACCTGGGCGTGGTGCGCATCAACACCCGCGAGGTGGAGTTCGATGATGTGAACCGCGGCGACTATCCCGTGGCCTATATCGAACTGGTCAACACCACCAAGCACAGCTACACGCCGCAGCTCATGCACCTGCCCCCCTACCTTAACGTGAAGTATGCCCCCGAACGCCTGGCCGGTGGCCGCGTGGGCCGTATTATGCTCACCCTCGACAGCGAGAAACTGCCGGCCATGGGCCTGAACCAGACATCGGTCTATCTGGCCCGCTTCATGGGCGATAAGGTCACGGCGGAGAACGAGATCGACATCTCGGCCGTGCTGCTGCCCAACTTCTCCACCCTCACCGCCTCGCAGCTCTCCCACGCCCCTGTGCTGAAACTCTCTGCCGACAGCCTCGACATGGGCACCATGGGCGGCAAGAAGAAACTCACACAGGTCATCACCGTGACCAACACCGGCCAGCGCACACTCTCCATCGACCGCCTCCAGGTGTATGGCAAAGTGCTCAGCGTGAGTCTGAGCGACCGCCAGATCCTGCCCGGCAAGAGCGCCCGCCTCAAAGTGACAGCCTCGGCCCAGTACCTCCGCAAGTCCAAGTCGCGTCCCCGCGTGCTGCTCATCACCAACGACCCCAAGCACGCCAAGGTGGTGATACCTGTCAACGTAGGGCTTTGACAGGCCCCATTGCCCCATAAGGCCCATAAGGCGGCCCATAAGCCCCAAAAGGCCCATAAGCCCCATAAGCCTTATTAGCCCCATTAGCCCCATTTCTCCCATCCCACCCATCACCCCAACCCACCCATGCCATGATCCATCCCGAAAACAGCGATGAATATAAAGGTCTCACCGTGAACAGCGGCGTTGAGAACACCACCATCATCAACCCCTACCTCCAGCGCGGGCGCTTTGCCCGCCACCGCCTCAGCGTGAACGACTATGTCGAGGGCATCGTGCGCGGCAACGTCACCGTCCTCGGTCAGGCTGTCACGCTGGTCGAATCCACCAACCCCGCCCACCAGGTGGTGGCGCAGGAAGTCATCGAGAAGTGCCTGCCCTACAGCGGCAACAGCATCCGCGTGGGCATCAGCGGTGTGCCCGGAGCGGGCAAGAGCACCAGCATCGACGAGATCGGCATTCATGTGCTCAGTGAGCATGGCGGCAAACTGGCCGTCCTGGCTATCGACCCCAGCAGCGA
The DNA here is from genome assembly GCA_017526905.1 of Bacteroidaceae bacterium. Classification (GTDB taxonomy): domain Bacteria; phylum Bacteroidota; class Bacteroidia; order Bacteroidales; family Bacteroidaceae; genus Physcousia. Next base: position 7,167 of record JAFXQT010000036.1, read on the forward strand.
GCGCTCCAAAGGCTCCATCCTGGGCGATAAGACGCGCATGGAGAAACTCAGTGTGCACCCCGACTCCTTCATCCGTCCCAGTCCCTCGGCTGGCTCGCTGGGCGGCGTGGCCCGCAAGACCCGCGAGACCATCATCCTGTGCGAGGCAGCCGGTTTCGACAAGATCTTTGTCGAGACGGTGGGCGTAGGGCAGAGCGAGACGGCCTGCCACTCCATGGTGGATTTCTTCCTGCTCATACAGCTGGCCGGAACGGGCGATGAGTTGCAAGGCATCAAGCGCGGCATCATGGAAATGGCCGACGGTATCGTCATTAACAAATGCGACGGTTCCAACGTGGATGCCTGCCACCGTGCCGCCACCGAGTTCCGCAACGCCCTGCACCTCTTTCCGGCCCCCGACAGCGGCTGGACGCCGCAGGTGCTCTGCTACAGCGGCTTCTACGGCTTCGGCATCAAGGAGGTGTGGGACATGGTCTATGCCTACATCGACTTCGTGAAGCAGAACGGCTACTTCGACTACCGCCGCGCCGAACAGGCCAAATACTGGATGTATGAGAGCATCAACGAGCAACTCCGCAGCAGCTTCTACAACAATCCCACCATTGCCGACCTCCTGCCCGGTGCCGAATCCCAGGTGCTGGGTGGCCAGCAAACCTCCTTCATCGCAGCCAAACGCCTGCTGGACACTTACTTCCAAGGCTTGAAAGGCTGAGCGAACTCGAGCCTCTTCAGCCCGAACACCCCCTCGACTTGGCTCTTACGATAGGTCCTGCTTCGTCTTTAAGATAGGCTTTTTTGCTAACAAGATGGGCTCGTCTTGCCAACAACATAGGTGCTCTTCGCCATCAAGGCAGTCTTGTTTAGCTATCAACATAGGTGCTCTTCGCCATCAAGGCAGTCTTGTTCAGCTATCAACATAGGTGCTCTTCGCTATCGGCATCGATTTGTTTAGCTATCCAGGTAGTTTTTCTTCGCCTTTAAGCAACCCCGCTTTGCCCCTGACCCGACTTGTGGCCAGGGGCATTTTAATTTTCGCTTTCCCCTCAAACGAGTACAAGGTTAGGCTCAAGATAAATTATACGTACGTTGAACTACAATTTATACGTACGTACAACCTATAGTTATACGTACGTACAATTGATAGTTATACGTACGTACAAATTATAGTTATACGTACGTATAACTCTATTTTGGGCTGGGGAGGAGCTTTGTTTGTGGGTAAGTATGGTTCTGTTTGAGGCTGTTATGGGCCGCGAGCGGGCCTCGGTCATGGGTGGTGCGGTGGGGAAGGTGGAAGGGGCGGAGGAGAGGTAAGATGGGGTGGAGACGAGGGGCGGATGGGGGTGCTTTTGTAGGGAGTGGGGGCGAGGGTGGAAGAGCGGTGGCGAGGGTTGGTTGGTGGTGAAGGTGGAAGGGTGGGGGTGAGGGTGGAAGAGCGGTGGCGAGGGTGGGCTTGTTGGTGATGAAGGTGGAAGGGTGGGGTTACGAAAGCGCCCCTGGTGCGGGTGCATCAAGGGCGCAGGGTTTTGGGTGCTGCGGGCATCGTGGGGTGGGGCGATGCATGCGGTTTGTTCAGCGGGTATTCATCGCGGGAAAACCGCGATGCACTGTGACTCGGTGTTCTTTGTTATTCTTCACCGAGCAAAGTGTGTCTGAGGGCGGGGCGCAGCATTCTCTTATTCATCATTCGCCATTCTCTTCATCGAGCTAAGTGTTTCAGAGGGCCGGCCGCAGCATTCTCTTATTCGTCATTCGTCATTCCTCATTCCTCATTCTCCCACCACAACCTTTCTGCCGTTCTGCACGTAGATGCCGCGGGTGGGCTTGCTTACGCGCTGGCCGCTGAGGTTGTAGAAGGTGGTGGAGGCGGGCTTGTTGGCTGTGGGTGCGCCCTGGATGCCGACCAGCGTGTCGGGCATGCTGATGACGAGCTTGGCGTAGTCGCAGGCAAACGGCACGATGTAGGTGCTGAAGGCGGGCACGGTGGTGGTGTAGTGCAGGGCGAAGCTGGAGCCGTCGGCGTCGAGGGTATAGACTGACGCTTGTTGCTGCTGCATGAGGGTGCTGCGCAGGCTCACCTGCTCGCCAGTGACGCTGGCCTTGAAGGTGACGGGGATGAGGGCGTCCTGGCCGCTGAAGGTGATGGGCTGGCCGGTGAGGGTGCTGCCCGGGGTGAGGGCGATGAGGTAGGGCCGGTTGGCCTGGAGCATCTCGGCGTAGTCGAAATGCAGCACGTCGGCATCCTCATGGTCGAACTCCATGATGAGCAGGTCCTTGCCGGTGTCGGTGGGTGCCTGTGCCCACGTCAGGTTCTTGGCCGAGCCGTCCACTTGGGCGCTGATAGTGCTGGCGGTGAAGGGCAGTGCGATGGTGTTCCAGCCGCCCTTCTCGGAGTGGGCCTGTGTGAACTGGCGGGTGTAGCTGATGTTGTTGGCGGTGAACTCGGTGGGAGTGACGAAGTCGTAGCCATCGGTCAGGGTGAGCTGTTCGGCCACGCCGCCGCGCACGATGTTGGTGGTGAGGCCTGTGGGCACGGCATCGCCCTCGGCCAGGAAGTAGATGGTGTTGGGGTTGCCGCCGCTCACCTTGCTCACGCCGGCTTCAGACAGGTCCACTGCCACGGCGTTGTTGTCGGCCACTACCTCGGTAGTGGGCGCTGTGTACTGCTTGGTGCCGTTGGCAAAGTAGGTGGTCACGCCGGGCTGCAGCGTGCGCTGGTAAGCCCAGTCGAAGGCTATCTCGGTGTCGCCCACGTAGAGCCAGGGCACATAGGGCTGGCCGTAGCTGAGGCCGCTGATGCTGAAGGGCACGTCGGCGCTCTCTCCGGCGGGTATGCTCACACGCAGGTAGTCGTTCTTCACGGTGGCGTAGTGCTGGCCATCCTCTGTGCCGAGGGTCATGAAGAGGAGCTCGCCGTCGAAGTCGTTGGCCGAGTTGTTTCGCACGGTCATGGTGCCGGCCAGGCTGCCATACACCACCTGGCTGGTGCCGTTGGCATAGGTGAAGGCGGTGAGAGTGAGGTCGGGCTCGGTGCTGCCGCCGGCAGTCACGTTCACGTTGACGTGGCCGATGACGTTCGTGCCGGCCTCGTCCAGACAGATGGCCAGGTCGTTGGTGCCGGTGGCCACGGGCGTGTAGTAGAAGGAGATGGTGGCCGTTTCGTTGGTCTGGATGGTGGCGCCGGTGTAGGGCACGGGGTTATCTTGGGCATCGTAGGTGGCGGCGGCATCGCGCAGGTACAGGATGCCGTAGAACTCGTCGGCGCTGTTGCGCAGCTTCACCTGCACCTCGGTGCTCAGACCGGTCTTGGCCTTGCCCACCACGCTGGAACTGACGATGGTGAGTTTAGCCTCGGGCTGGTAGTGCAGGGTGGTGATGTTGCCGTCCTTCACGGTGACGAGGGCGTACTCCTTGTTGTGGTTGATGTTGGTGTGCAGTTCGGTCTCGGTGGAGACCTTGCTCACAGGCACGTACTTGTAGGTGCCGTCGGCCAGGCCGAGGCTCTGCAGGTCGATGCGGAAGTGGCTGCTGTACTGGCCGTAGTTGGGGCCCAGCGTCCAGTTCTTTGTGTACCATGTGGGGTTGACGAGCTTGCCGTCGTCGGTGACCTGAGCAAAGCCCGCGTCGAAGGTGTGTGTGTCGCCGGTCAGGTTGAAGATGTCGGCCTTGAGGATGGTGCCCTCCACGTCGAAGTTGCTGGCCGTCATCTGTACTACATGGTCAGCGGTCTCGCCGTCCTGCTTCTTGATGCCGATCACGGCGTCCTGGCCGTAGCTGTAGCCGTCCTCGGTGGAGCTGGCGCCGGCACCGCTCGAGCTGCCGGGGTTGGCCACGGACAGGGCGAAGTAGCCGTTGCACCAGCCGCCCCAGCCCCAGTTGATGTGGAACAGGCCCTCGCCGTCGTAGCCGTCAACCACGAAGGCGTGGCCGCCGCCGGAGGACTGTCCGCCGTAGAGCACGGGGCGCTGGGCCTCAAGCTCGGCATACATCAGCTCCAGCCACTCGGCATAGCTGTAGTCCTCGCGGTGGATCTTGCGCGTGGTGGCGCTGTAGTCGAAGTAGTCCACCAGCGCGTCGGCCGTGGCCGTGATGGCTGCGCTGGAACCGCCGTTGGCGTTGTTGGCATAGTTCATGTGCACGGAGGCGCCGCAGGCGGCCATTAGCGTGGCCACGGCCTGACAGGCCTCGGTGTCCTCATCGTTGGCGTTGTAAGTGGGTTTCATCTTGTCCCAGGCCAGGGGAGTGCCGGCGGCCACGGCGGGCACGCTGATCTGTCCCAGACCGCCCCAGATGGTGCTGCACTGGTAGGCAGGAATCTGCTGGGTGGTGGCAGCTGGCCACTGGTGGTAGAACATGACTTGTGCCATGGCGGTGGCCACGCAGCCGGTGGCGCTGGTGCCCATGTTGAAGAACTCGGGGCAGCTGCCGTTGTAGGGAGCCTCCTGGTCCCACAGGGTGGGCAGCATCGGGGCAATGGAGTATTTGGCTTTGGCGCGCAGCGGAGCGCGTTGTGCCCCGGCAGCCGGGCGGGTGACGGTCTTCACGTCAAGCTGGCGCATCTGGTCGGCATAGCCTGCCAGCCATGCCTTCAGGTTGTCGGGCATGCGGCTGGCGTCGAAGGTGCCGCGGTCGGCATAGCCCAGGATGGGTGCGGTGCGGTCGTCGCCGCTCACGATGACGAAGCCATCGCCCTGGCCCACGTTGAACACGTAGAAGGCATCGGCCACGGCCTCCTGCAGCGATTGGCCGGCGGTGGCACTGCGCAGCTGGCGTGCGCCGTTGCTGTGGTGTTTCTGACTGAGGAACTGGCGCGCTTGCTGCATGGCAGCCTCGCGCCCTACGGGTGCTGCCCAGCACAGGGAGGCGGCGAGCAGCGCGGTGAGTAGGGTAAACTTTCGCATAAGTTGTTATTGTATCTTTGTTTTAAGTTCGGTAGGTTGTCGGCGCAAAGATATACAAAAAATGCAAAAGCAAGCAAGAAAGGGCGGAATAAATGGTGGAGTCTGACGAAGTGGCCCCTTATTGCCGTTCTTTCAGCAAACGGACTATGAGTTGTGCGGCGCGTTTGGGTGCTCCGGGGGCTCCCAGCCTGCGTGCCACCTCCTCGTAGCCCTGCAGCATGGCCTCGCGCTGCTTGCTGCCGGGCAGGATGGCGGTCAGGTGCCGGCGCAGGTTGGCCACGTTCATCTGTTCGGCCACCAGTTCGGGCACCACTTCGGTGCCAGCCACGAGGTTGACCAGCGATATGTACGGTATCTTCAGGATGAGGCGTCGGCCCAGCGAGGCCAGCCGGCCGGCCCGCATGTAGTAGCACACCACTTGCGGCACGCGGAAAAGGGCGGTTTCGAGGGTGGCGGTGCCGCTGGTGACCAGTGCCGCCGTGGCGCAGGAGAGCAGGGCGTAGGTGTCGGTTTGGAATGCCGGTGCATCGGCTTCCTGCCAGTTGGGCAGGGATTGCAGCACACTTTGGTAGTAGTCCGGCTCGATGCCGGGCGCTGCGGCTATGACGATGCGGTAGTGCTCGCGGTAGGGCTCCACGGCGACCAGCATTCGGCTGAGGTTGTCGCGGATTTCTTGTCGGCGCGAACCGGGCAGGAGGGCAATTAACGGAAGGAGGGCCCCCTGTGAAGTGGTGGGAGGGAGGGCCCCCTGTGGCCCCCCGGCGGGGGGCGTTGTTCCTGGCGCGGAAGTTACTGATGGGATGTTGGCACGAGCGTTTGCCCCCCTCCGGGGGGCTACGGGGGGCCTGTACGCTTCCACTTCGTCCATGGTGGGGTTGCCCACGTAGTGTATGGGGTAGCCGTGCTTCTTCTCGAAGAAGTCCACCTCGAAAGGCAGTATGGAGAACAGCTCGTCCACGTCGCGCTTCAGGGCCTTGATGCGGTACTCCTTCCACGCCCACAGCTTCGGCGCGATGTAATAATAGACGGGGCAAATACCGATGGAATGGGCAAATTTGGCCATCTTGAGGTTGAAACCGGGGTAATCGACAAGGATAAGCACGTGGGGCTGCCACGCCACGATGTCGGCCTTGCATTGCTGCATGCCGTGCAGGATGGTGCGTGCATGCAACAGCACGGGGATAATGCCCATGTAGGCCAGGTCGCGGTAGTGGCGCACCAGCGTCATTCCTTGGGCTGCCATCAGGTCGCCGCCGAAGCCGCGGAACTCGGCCTGCGCATCTTCGGCTTTCAGTGCGGCTATGAGGTGCGAGGCATGGAGGTCGCCGCTGGCCTCGCCCGCTATGAGGTAATACTTCACTGAGATGGAGGGTTATGCCCACCCCGATCCCTCCCTGGGGAGGGGGCTCGTTTGAGCTTAGGGTATGCCTGGGGGTAGGTGTGTAAGTTTATACGTTGGACTCGGAATGGATGATGAATGATTGCAGTTGCTGCATGGCACTGTGGGCGGTGGTGTCCACGCCGACGGGCACAACGGGGCAGTAGCCGGCGCGGAGGGCGGCGAAGTCGGTGTCGGTGGCTTCGGGCTCCAGGTCGGTGAAGGTGCCGGTCAGCCTGAAGGTGTGCGTGCGGAAGGGGTCGTCCGACTGTGCCTGCTGCTCCTCGGCCGTGGGCTCCCACTCGGCGCTCCACTGGCCGCGTGCCTGCCGGGCCACCTGCCAGCCGCGGAAGGGCCTGTCGGTGGGTATGTTTATGTTCAGGCACACCCCCGTGGGCAGCCCGCGTTGCACGACCGTCTGGCACAGGCGGGCAATGGCCTGCAGGGTGTCGGCCCCCACCGGGTGCTCGGCGTAGCGCTGTCCGCGTGCCAGGTAGAGTGAGAGTCCGATGCTTGGGATGCCCTTCATGCACCCCTCCAGCACGGCACCCATCGTGCCGCTGTAGTGCACGCTGATGCTGGCATTGTCGCCGGCATTGATGCCGCTCAGCAGCAGGTCTGGGCGGCGTGGCAGAATGTTGTGCAGGGCCAGTTTCACGCAGTCCACGGGTGTGCCGGAGCAGACAAACCAGTGCACGTTGTCGGCATCGGTCTGTGTCTCGACACATGCCTTGGCTTCGGGGTGTTCGGGAACAGTAGCCTGGGCCAGTTCGTCCGCAGGCAGCAGGCGGTAGCGCACCGGCTCGGTGCAGGTGATGGCACAGGCGGCACCGGAGCGGGGCCCGTCGGGGGCCACTACATACAGTTCGGCTATCGGCCCGATGGCCCGTGCCAGGGCTTGGATGCCCGGGGCCTGCCAGCCGTCGTCGTTGGTGATCAGTATCAGCGCTTTGCTCATCTTTTATCTCTTATCTTTTATCTCTTATCTCTTATCTTTAATCTTCAATCTCCACACTCTTCCCTCCCGTGTGTCCTTCGTACTCAGGTGCATACAGGCACTGGATGCGGCACAGGCCGGTGGAGTAGCGGCCGCTGCGGTCGATGAAGGCCGTCTCTTCCAGCACGTAGGTGCCCTTGGGCAGACGGTCAAAGAAATAGTCGGTGCGAGCATCGCGCACGGCGCGGTAGTAGCCCAGCCCGCCCTGGTAGTGGTAGCCCGACACCTGCTCGGCCGGCTCGGCAGCGGCCGGACGGTCGGCACTGAGGCAAACGTACTCGTAGTCGCGGTCGGCCGTGATGATGTAGCGTGTGGTGAACTTATCGCCCACGGTCGGCGTCGTGTTGCTCAGTTCGCAGCGTATGCCGAGTCCCGCAGCCTGGGCGCTGGCATCGGCAATGGGTGTGAGGTACTGGGCATAGACGGCTCCCCAGGCCTCGGTGGGCGTGTGGCGTTGCACGGTGATGGCGCGTGGCGCACGGCCGTCGGTGTAGGTTTGGCGGATATAGCCCAAGGCAGCGGGCGAGGCCTGCGTGTCGCGGGTACGGCCGTCGGCGGCCGAGGGTTCCACCACCGTGCGGCTGCGCCCGTAGTCCAGCGTCAGACGGTCCTTGCCGGTGGCGTTCAGTTCGGCTTCGGCTTCGTGCAGTAGGGCGTAGATGGCGTTGGTGGTGCAGATGCTCGATTCCCACATCTGCGTGCGTTTCTGCTGCAGCAGCCAACGGCGCATGCCTCGCATCAGCGGTGTCTGCGCGCCTTCCATGGCCTCGGCAGCCTCCATGGCCGTGGTGTGCACGATGATCTTGTGGGCCGTGGGCGTGAAACTGCCGCCGGCATAGTCGAAGAAGGTACCGTGGGCCTGGGTGCTGGTGGCGTGTTCGCGCAGTGCGTCATAGTAGAGGCGGGCCTCCTGCTGCCGGCCGTCGGCCTTGAGCACGATGGCTGCCATGGCCCGTTCGCTGTTGCTCATGCCGGCCACCGAGCCTTTCAGGTGGTCCAGAAGGTAGCGCACGTCGGCCTGCTGGCTCCGGTTGAGACGGACGCCCGCCTGCTGCGTGATGTACACGTAGTCCAGGTGCATGAGCGAGGCCGTGCTGATGGTGGTTCCCTTGGCCTCGGCCTTGCGCATGTCGGCCACGTCGTGGGCCACCTGCTTGGCCAGGAAGGCAAAGGCTTGCTGGAGCAGTTGGTTGGCCTGCTGAGCGGCGTCCTCGGACAGGGTGCTGAAGTCGGAGGTGAGGGCGCGCAGGTGGGTCAGTTCGATGGCCACGAGGCGCGTCATCAGTTCGCTGCTGCGCATGCCGGGGAACCAGGCAAAGCCGCCGTCGTCCTCCTGACGCTGGGCCAGCCGCTGGAACGAGGTGCCGATGCGCTGTTCCACCAGGTTGGGATCGAACAGGTCGATGAGCTGTGCCCGCCGCTCGGCATCGGTCTGTGCCTCGCGCAGCCACGGGGTCTCGTCCAGGATCAGCTGCTTGAGCTCCTCGTTGCGGGACAAGGGCGAGGTGTTGGCACCCGATGTAGCGTTGGCTTGCTGCTTCCAGAGGCCGACGATGTCCTTGAGCCGTGGGGTGGTGGCGGCGATGTGGGCAGCCAGCGTGTTGGCGTAGCATACGGCCGTGAGCGAGAGCACGTCGTCGTGTTGCGCCTCGCGCAGGGCGGGCAGTGCCTGCACCACATTCCAGATGGGGTGGGTGGTGTACTCTACGGTGAGGCGCCGGTGTGTGGCGCTGGGGTTGTCCTTATTAAATAAGGTGCTCAGGTCGGTGGTGTAGGTGCCGCTGCTGTCGGCCTGTATCTCCACGCTCTCGGTGACCCACGTCTGGGCGGAGAGGATGGGCAGGTAGCGCTGTTCGCCGTCGGTGAAGACAGTGGTGCCGTTGTTGTCGTCGGCATCGGCTTTGCGCTTGCGATTCTTGGAGGTGCGGCCCTTGGTGGCGGCGTTCTTGGTGCTGCCGGTAGTGGCCGTGAGGCGCACAGCCACGATGGGGTACTGCTCGGTGGGCGTGTAGGCGAAGGAGAGCACCGTCTCGCCTTGTGCCGTGGTGGCGAAGGGTGCTTCCTGCCGAAGGATGAGGCGCTCGGTCTCGGGGTCGAACACCTCCAGGAGGGCGGTGCCGCTGAGCGGTTGGTCGGTGAGGTTCTGCACGCTGGCGCGGATGTTGCCCTGGTCGGACGCGCGGAGGAAACGGGGCAGGTGCAGGCTGGCCATCAGTTCCTTGCGGGCCGTGGTTTGCGCCTGGATGCAGGCCGTTTGCATGTCGGGTGTGTGGGCGATGCCCAGCAGTTGCCATGTGGTGAGGCTCTCGGGCAGCGTGAAGCTGAGTGTGACCTCGCCTGTGTGTGGGTTGGTGTGCAGGCGTGGCATGAAGGCGGCCGTTTCGTTGAAGTTGGTGCGCAGGGCGGCCACGGGGGCATCGGCCTTGGGACTTAGCTGCTCGATGTCGGGCTCGGACAATTCGACGCTGCCCCCTATGCCCTTTGCCTGGGCGGCCATCAGCATGGGCGCTTCCATCTCGGCACTCTCCTCCACGGCATACAAGGCATCAGCATTGGCCATGGTGGCTCTCGCTGGAGCATTGGCCCCCGTCATCAGCAGGCGTTTCTTGCTTTTGGTCTGCAGGCCGGCGATGCGTCCACGCAGCCCGTATCCTAAGCCGAAGGACATGCCGCTGGTCCATTTTTCATCGATTTCATCGAAGGTCAGCGCGGGCACTTTCAGCGATTTCATCGGGAAATAGAGGGCTATCTGCCGGCGTTCCATGAAGGGACAGAATACATACCATATGCGGAAGGGAATGTTGTGGAAACGGTTTACGGACAGGTTCCATTGGTGGGCCACCAGTTGGTCCAACGAGGCATCGTAGATGGTGGCCATGAGGTTGGCCGGGGCGGGCGTGCCGTCGGGGCGTGTCAGCCGCAACGTCCATGTCTGCTGCTCGCCGGGATGGGTGTGGTCGCGGAAGGTGGTCCACTCCCATTTCAGCTGGCTGCTGGGCTGGCGCAATCTTAACGTCTGGTTCCAGCTGTAGGATGTGCCGTGCTTCACAAAAGCGAACGAAGCCTCTACTCCGTCGGCATACTCGGGGCGGTAGGGGATTTCCAGCGTCTGCAGTTGGTTGGACAGACGCACGATGCGGTTCTCCACCGTGCCCTTATGGCTTTCCAAGCGGTAGTAGATGACCACGTCGTCAAAGCTGCTGCCCACCTGTATGCGTGCCGGGTGCTGGGCGTCGAAGCTGGCATCGGGGCAGTAGAACCACTCGTTCTTCGGGCAGGGCAGCTGTGTGTCGGACATGCCGAACACGTAGAAGGGGGCTTTGGCCGATGCAGTGTCCTGCCCGGCCTTGGCCACAGCCCGCAGTTCGTATTGTCCGGAAGGCAGGCGGCGGATGGCCTCGGCCAGCGCGTCGGTTTCCTTGCCGGTGGGTGTGGCGGGTTGGCTGAAGGTGCCTTCGGCCGTGGCGGGCGTGCCATCATCAGCTCCGGCTGGCACGATGCGCCAGGTCACGGTGCCGGCAGTGGGCTTCTCGGTGGAGGAGAGCAGGGCGAAGGTCGGTTTCTTAAGGCGCTCGCGGTCCTGCTGCTCGTTCATGGTCAGCTGCAAGCGCAGGGGTGTGGTGCACAGGGGTACATCGATGTGGCCCTCGCGCGTCTCGCCCACAGCGCTCAGCACTTCGGCGTCCAGCGTCAGCCTCAGACCATAGGTGAGGGCTTCGGCAGGTATGTCCTTGAGCGGCACCTGCACGGCAAAAGCGCCGGTTTCATCGGTCCAAACGGTGTCGGCAGGCATGCGTGGCGAGTCGTCGTGGCGGAACCACCACCAGTAGGGATAGCTGAACTGGTAGTGTGCAGTGACACGTCCACCGCGCACGGGTACGCCGTTATACCCCTCCGCTTTTCCCGTCAGCGTGATGCTGTCCTGTGGCCATTGCAGGGCCGGTGCCTGGTCCATCTTCACCTCGAAGGTGGGGCGCTTGTACTCCTCTACCCGGAAACTGACCATGTGGCGGCTGCCGCTCTCCTGTATGGTGTACTGCCCGGGCAGTCCGCCGTCGGGCAGGACGAAGTCGGCCGCGAACACGCCCATGCTGTCCGTGCTTACCGTCTGCTGTGCCACTTCCTTGTTGTTGGCATCCCGCATGGTCAGGGTGAACTTTTGCCCAACCACCACCTGGGCATCCCAGTGCTTTTGGCTGTAGAGCAGGCCGCTGAGGCGGACGGTCTGGCCCGGGCGGTAGATGGCACGGTCGGTGTAGAGACGCACTTCGTGCCGGGTCTGTTCGGCTCGTTCGCGCTGATAGCCGCCCCAGATGTCCACGTTGGGTGCCCAGCAGTCGTCGGCCTTTGACACCTTGAAGCTATAGCTGCGGTTCTGGCTGTCGAGGCGGAAGCGAGAGCGCCCTTCGGCATCGGTGTGCTGCGTGTCGAACAACTTGAGGCTGTTGTCGCGGTGGCTCCTTTCGTAGCATTGCACGGTGGCACCTTCCACTGGATGCCCGCTCTCGGCATCGACCACTACCAGCTCGGTGACGCCGTCGTTCTCAGTGAAGTGTATTGTGGCCAGAGCCGACACCTGTATCAACTGGTAATGTTGGTTGACGGTGCGCTGGGTGGCTTCGGTTTCGGCTGTTGTGGCGGTGAACAGCACGGCATATAGGCCCATGCCTGGCGCCGTCCATGCGATGCTGTCCTCAATCTCTTTGTAGGGCGAGTTTTTGCCGATGGAATGGGCTATTTTCTGTATTGCAGTGCCTCGCTTGCGCAGGTAGGCAGGTATGTCCTTGAGCTGTCGGTGCAGTTCTTCATGCTTGAAGTCGGCCGGTAGGCGCAGCACCTCGGCGTTGATCCCGGTGGCGTTCTTGGTCCGCAAGTGCCACACGTAGGCTTTTCCGGGGTAGCAGGTGTTGTTGCCTTCCCACTGGATGTGTGGCTGACGCAGGTTGTTCAGTTGGTTCTGTACCTGACCGATGCGCTCGTAGCGCGGGTAGTGTTTCAGTGCGTACTCGGCCCATGTCGCTTTCAGACTGTCGGGTGCATCGGTGTCCAACAGCTTCATATAGATCTCGGTACACAGCGGCAGGTCGGCATAGTGTTGCGCCAGCGCGGTGAGGCGTGCGATGAGGGCTGTGTCGCGTACTTGGACGTTGTCGTCGTCGGACCGCACGGTCTTGAAGGGGGAGGAAGCTTCTGCATCGCGTTCCAGTTCGGCCAGGTCGAGCTCCATGAGCAGCGTGGCCTCGCGGTTGCCTCTGCGTGCGTATTCATCGCGAACAGCCTTGGCATAGGTGACCAACTGCATCTCGTCCTGCCCCCAGGTGCGGTGGCGCTGGTCGCGCATGCGCTGCCAAAGGATGTGCAGCAGGTCGTGCCCGAAGTGGCGCGATGAGGTAGCCTGGGTCATAAATGGCAGCCAGTCCTTGCTGCGTGCCTGGGCCAGCGCCGGGATGTCGGCCAGCGACTGGTGCCAGTTGGCCATTGCGGCGCTGTCGTACTGTTCCACCGTCCATTCTTTCATATCCGTGCTTGTCAGTTCCAGGCTGCTTGCCTGCGAGCGGTGGCGGTTGTTCTGGTACACCTGTGCCAGGATGGAGGCGTACACGGCACGTGCTTCGGCAGCGGGTTCGGTCTTCCGGAGCGCCTCCAGTTGGGCCACGTCGGTGAAGAAACTGTCGGGCGCCCACTCCTGGTGCAGACCTGCGGCACACATGCGGGCGCTCATGGCCTGCCCCTTGTGCCCTTCGCGCAAGGCCTTCTGCAGGATCTGCTGCGTCACCTTATAGGCCGACTGTGGTTTGCCTTCCGCCTCGTGACGCTGTTCAGCCTTCCATAAGGCTTCGTAGGTCTGGGCGGTGGCTCCAAATGGTAATAAGCTCATAGCAAGGATGATAAAGAAAGATTTCATAGGACGGTGTAGATAAAGAGCCCCAGGCTGTAGGCGCTGGGGCATTAGTGTAGGGGCGCGGACGGTGGTTCTGTCCGCGCGGTGTGTTGTTTAAGCTTCGGGAATCTCGGAGAGCAGCGTCTTGAGGAACTCCCAGAAACGGCCCACGCTGGGGATGTTGCAGCGCTCGTTGGGCGTGTGCGGTGAACGGAGGGTGGGGCCGAAGCTGATGAGGTCCATCTTCGGATAAACATCGCCGATGATGGAGCACTCCAGGCCGGCGTGTACCACCTGCACCAATGCGGGCTTGCCTTCCAGACGCTCGTAGAGGGCGGCCATCTGTGCGGCGATGGGCGAGTCGAAATTGGGCTGCCAGGCGCCGTATTGTCCGCCGTACTCTACCTTCATGCCGGCCATGCCGAACACGGCTTCGAACATCTCCTGCTCGTATTCCAGCATGGACTCGCTTGACGAGCGGGCCAGGATGAGGATCTCAGCCTTGCCGTCGGCAATGTTGATGATGGCCAGGTTGGAAGAGGTCTCCACGATGGTGGGCATGGAGGGGATGTTGCGCAGCACGCCGTCGTGGCAGGCCAGGATGGCATCCACCAGGTTGTCCTGAATCTCGGCAGGCACCTGCTTGGCGGGCACCTGCACGCGCTCCACGTCGATGGCAATCTCATCCTCCACGCCACGGAATTCGGTGGTGAAGGTGTCCAAGCAGAAGGCGGCCAGCTCGCGCAGGTCGGCCTCGTTCTCGGCGGGGATGGTCAGCACGGCGCAGGCGGTGCGTGGGATGGCATTGCGCATATTGCCGCCGTGCCAGGAGCAGAGGCGTGCGTCGTCATCGGCGATGGCTTGGCGCACCAGACGTGCCAGCAGTTTGTTGGCGTTGGCGCGTCCCTGGTTGATTTCCAGACCGGAATGGCCGCCCTTGCAGTCGCGCACGGTAACCTTCACGGCGATGTCGTTGGCGTCTGTGTCCACTTCCTGATAGCCCATGGTGGCTGTCACATTCACGCCGCCAGCCGAGCCGATGCAGAACTCGCCCTCGGTTTCGTTGTCGATATTGAGCAGGATGTCGCCGTGCAGCGTGTCGGCAGCCAAGTGGTTTACGCCATACATGCACGTCTCTTCATCGGCCGTGATGAGTGCTTCGAGCGGTCCGTGCTTCAGCGTGTTATCTTCAAACACAGCCATGATGGCAGCCACGCCGATGCCGTCGTCCGAGCCGAGTGTGGTGCCTTTGGCCTTGAGCCACTCGCCGTCGATCCAGGTCTCTATGGGGTCGGTTTCGAAGTTGTGGTTGCTTTCGTCGGTCTTCTGCGGCACCATATCCATGTGTGCCTGCATGACGCAGCACTTGCGGTTTTCCATGCCGGGCGTGGCGGGTTTGCGCATCACGATGTTCTCGCCGCCGTCCTTGAAGGCTTCGATACCGCGTTCCTTGGCCCAGTCGAGCAGGAACTGTTGAATCTTTTCGAGGTGACCGCTTGGTCGCGGCACTTGTGTCAGTTTGTAGAAGTTGCCGAAGATGGCTTTCGGCTGTAGGTCTTGAATGGTCATTGTGCTTTGGTTTATGGGTTTAGTCTATGAGTTTGATTGCTTATGTGTGGAGGGTGTAGCTCCATTCGTCATTCATCATTAGTCATTCATCATTCGTCATTCATCATTAGTCATTCATCATTCGTCATTCTCCTTGTCATGCTGAGTGCCAGCACGGCATAGATTCCGAGGGCGATGACCAGTAGCGTCTGTATGGTGTGCACGATGAGGGCGAAGAGGGCACCGTCTGTGCCGGCCACGCCGAACAATACAAGCACCGTCTTTACGGCGAAGTGCCAGGGCCCGGCACCGTTGGGCGTGGGTACCAGCACGGCAAAAGTGCCTACTACGAAAGCCACCAAGGCCACGTCCCACCCCAGCATCGAGGTGAAGCCGAAGCAATAGAAGGCGAGGTAGAAGTGCAGGTAGTAGCTCACCCAGATGCCTACGCTGTGCAGCAGGAACAGCCACGGGTTGTGCACCTGGCGCACGGACAAGAGACCATCGGTGAGGCCCTGAAGGAATTTGCGAGTGCGGGAGAAGGTGCGCAGGCGCACCAGCAACCACACGCCCATGCACAGTACCAGCGCCGCACACAGCATGGTAACGACCCAGCCGGTGGGTGTGAACTGAGCAAAAAGGCCACCCAGTGTCATGCCTGTGCGCTGGGCAAAGGCCACGAATACGGGCATCTCGAGCAGAATTACCACCACCGAAAGCGCTGCAATCATGGCCATATCCACCACGCGCTCGGTCACCACGGTGCCTACGCCTTTGCTGAAGCTGATGCCATCCCACCGTTTCAGCACGCCGCAGCGCAGCACTTCGCCCACGCGGGGAATAACCAGGCTGCTGGCATAGGACAGGAAGATGGCGTTGATGCAGGTGTGCAGACGTGGTTGCTCGCCCAGCGGGCGCAACACCTGCTGCCAACGCAGGGCGCGGAACACCTGGGCCAGGATGCCAAACGGGAAGGTGAGCAGCATCCACCACCAGTTCATGCCGCTTTGCAGCGACAGGCGCACCGCTGTCCAGTCGAAACCGCGGTACATCCACCACAGGATGGCGCCGCCCAAAACGAAGGGCAACCCTATTTTTAATATGTAATTAAATGCCTTTTTCAATTCTTTGATGTATCTTTGCAGCCACAAAGGTAAACCAAGTTCGAGGCCTATGCAAGAAAAGCAGTGATTTTAACTTGTTTTTTCACTTGCCGCCGCCACAGCCCGTGTGCCTCGTTCAACTTCACTCGAACCGTAAAGAATGAAAGCAGTAAGACCAAAGAAAGCGCTCGGCCAGCATTTCCTGACCGACTTGCCCACCGCACAACGCATTGCCGACACGGTAGATGTGCGTCCTGACCTGCCCATCCTCGAAGTGGGACCTGGTATGGGGGTGCTCACTCAGTTCCTAATGCAGAAGGGGCGGGTGCTGAAGGTGGCCGAAATCGACGATGAATCGGTCGTTTTCTTGCGCCGTACCTATCCCAGCCTGGAGGATAGCATCATCGAGGACGACTTCCTGAAGATGCATCTGGAACGCACCTTCGGCGGCCAGCCGTTCCTGCTAACCGGCAATTATCCCTATAACATTTCCAGCCAGATATTCTTCAAGATGCTGGACAACCGCGACCTCATTCCATGCTGCACGGGCATGATCCAGAAGGAGGTGGCCGAGCGGCTGGCGGCGCGGCCGGGCACAAAGGCCTACGGCATCCTGTCGGTGCTGGTGCAGGCTTGGTACGACGTCGAATACCTGTTCACTGTGCCGCCCTCGGTGTTCAACCCGCCGCCCAAGGTGCAGAGTGCGGTGGTGTGCATGCGCCGTAACGATGCGCATGCGCTGGGCTGCAACGAGGACTTGTTCAAGCGGGTGGTCAAGACGACCTTCAACCAACGCCGCAAGATGCTCAGGGTAAACCTGCGTCCCTTGCTGGCCGAACTGGGCTTGCTCGAAGAGGGTAAACTGCCAGAGCGTCTCGCCGATGACTTCGACTTGACCCGCCGACCGGAGCAGCTCAGTCTGGCACAGTTCGTTGAACTGACGCAGCGTTTGGAAGCACTGCTTGATGCCAGGCAGGGTTAGAAGGTTCTCCTATTTTACTATGCTCTGTGGCTCAATGTGGGTGCTGCGGATGCGCCATTCCTTGGGGTAGAGGTTGTTAGCGCGTGTGCCCAAGTTCTTCATCAGTCCCAGGCGCTGCCCTTTGTAGCACACCTGCACCATGCCGCGTGGTGTGTCAGGCGGGAGGCAGAGGCTTTCGCCGCGCAGGTAGCGGAAAGCATCGTCCAGCGAGAGTTCCACTTGTGTCATGACCAGTGGCACCTCACCGCTCTTGCGGTCTGGCTCAGGGCGGTCCAGCAGGTCGGTAGGTAGGGTGGTGAGCGCTGCAAACTGGCGGCGTAGGCGGTCGGCCTCGGATACCACCCCCTCTTGTAGGCCTTTCTTTCCCTTTTTAGCCTTTTTAAGCTCCTTTTTCCTGCTCTTCTTTTCGATGGAATCGGCAGAAATGCCTCCGAGTTCACCAAAGTTCACCGCGCTTCCATCGGTGGCTCCCGTTTTTAAACGATTATAAACGGTAGAGATGCTTCCAGCCCCCGTTTCATCGTTGTCCGTAGCGATGAAATCGGTATTTCCGTCCTTCTGAAGCACTGCGCAGAAGAAACCCTCGCCGCGGATGCGTCCTGGCAGGAAGTGATAGCATGGCAGGGCTGGTTGATGCCCTTCCTTGCCTGCGTCCGCGCCTACTTCTACGCTTAGGTCCGGTCGTGCTTCCATGCCTGAGTCCTTGCTCGTTTTCCGAAGGTCGCCCTGGATGCCCCACGATGTTTCCACCGGTATCTCCAGCACCTTGGCCCCCAGTTGGCGGGCAATCCATTCCACGTTGTCCTCGTCCTCTTCACGGTTGAACGTGCATGTGCTATATATCAGGATGCCGCCCGGCCGCAGGGCTGGCCACACGTCGGCCACGATCTGTCGTTGCCGCTCAGCACACTCCCGCACCAGCGCCTCGGACCACTGTGCCACGGCTTCTGCCTCCTTGCGCATCATCCCCTCGCCGGAGCAAGGCACATCGGCTAAAATCAAGTCGAAAGTATCGGTGAAACGGGCGAAATCGACCGGGTAGGCCTGAGTTACCACCACGTTCGGATGCCCCCATTTGCTCATGTTCTCGGCCAGCACTTGGCAGCGCGTGCGGATGGGCTCGTTGCTTACCAACAGGCACTGGTCGGGCAGCAGCGCACGTAGCAACGTGCTCTTCCCGCCGGGCGCGGCACAGAGATCCAGTGCGATCGTGGGTTGAGGATTGAAGATTGAGGCTTGTGGATTCGTTGCGGGCCACGCCTGTAGCGTACGAAGTATGTGCGCAAGGAACATCGAACTGGCCTCCTGCACGTAGTAGCACCCTGCATGCAGCAGTGGGTCGGCCGTGAACGCGGGCCGTTCCTTCAGGTAGAAGCCTTCGGGGCACCACGGCACCTGGCCGTCGGCCTGAATGTTGATGCCTTGTCGGGCGGGATTCAGGCGGATGCTTACGGATGGCTCGGTCTGCAGGCCGGCAATGAGCGCATCTGCAGTCTCCTTCGGCATGGTGCGCAGCAGGTATTCGATAAATGCTTTCGGTAGTTCCATGCCGCAAAGATACTACGCTTAGAGGCTACGGCTGGCTCAATAAAGTTTTTTTAACACTGTACCGATGCATTCCTGCCTTTTGGTGTGCCGAAAGTCGCCTCGGACGACGAAGTATTTGGCTCTTATTACGATGCCAAGTTGAACACCGTGACGGTGCCCGTTGATGTGAACGTGCTGTTAGGGCGGCGCGCCAAGCACAAGTTTGAGGGTGCATTGGGTGTCAATCTCGGTTGTTACCATGAGCGCTTCAAGCTGCAAGGTGGTGGTATAAAGGTTGAGGGGAATCAGACCAACTTCGGCACCTTCTTCTATACCAATCTGGGCTATCGCTTCTGCTCGAAGAAAGGCCTCCTTGTGCGCGTTGGAATGACCTTTAATACCGATTTCATCGAAGGTCCGGAACTATTTGAAAAGCGAAACTTCGCGCCCTATTTCGGCATCGGCTACGCCTTCTGACGTGCCCCAACCCTCGGCCTGTCATGGCTGTCTGTTTGTAAAGATGACCGGCTCCTGCCTCTGCATAAGGTGGGAGCCGGTGTTGTTTTGTGGTGCAACCGGCGCGAATACTTCGGCTTTTTTTATCGGGGTTCCGCAGAAAAGCCTTATCTTTGTGCCCGTAATCATCAACCAAACGGCAATGAAGCAATACTTAGACCTGCTACAGCGTATCTTGGATGAGGGGGCGGTCAAGACCGACCGTACCGGCACGGGCACGAAGAGCGTGTTCGGCCACCAGATGCGCTTCAACCTGGAAGAAGGGTTCCCGCTGCTTACTACCAAGAAGCTGCACTTACGCAGCATCATCCACGAACTGCTGTGGTTCCTGCGTGGCGACACCAACATCAAGTATCTGCACGACAATAAGGTGACGATTTGGGACGAGTGGGCCGATGAGAACGGCGACCTTGGTCCTATCTACGGGCACCAATGGCGCTCGTGGCCCGACTATGACGGCGGCACTATCGACCAGATAGCCAATGTGTTGGATCAGATCAGACATAACCCGGACTCGCGGCGCATGATTGTGTCGGCATGGAATGTGGCCGAAGTCAGCAAGATGGCATTGCCACCCTGCCACACCCTGTTCCAGTTCTACGTGGCCGACGGCCGCCTGTCGCTTCAGTTGTATCAGCGGTCGGCCGACACCTTCCTGGGCGTGCCCTTCAACATCGCTTCCTATGCGTTGCTGTGCCAGATGATGGCACAGGTTACGGGCCTGAAACCCGGCTGGTTCGTACACACCACAGGCGACACCCATCTCTACCTGAACCACTTGGAGCAGGCCCGCTTGCAACTCACACGCACGCCGCGACCTCTGCCGCGCATGGTGCTGAACCCGGATGTGAAGGACCTGTTTGCCTTCCGCTATGAGGATTTCCAGCTGGAAGGCTACGATCCCTGGCCGCACATCAAGGCCGATGTAGCGGTGTAGGGGAAAGGCGAGAGATAAAAGATAAGAGTTAAGAGATAAAAGATAAGAGTTAAGAGATAAAAGATAAGCACAGAAGACATGGAGCAAGATACCAATCAGTCTAACACATCTCGCTCACTCGCTTTCTTGGAGGGTCAAGCGTCCCTTCTTGAATGGTCAAGCGTCCCTTCGGGCCGAGCGCAGGCCGAGCGCGAGGGGACGGGGGAAGAGCCTTTCCCTTCTTTAGGGGCGTCCGGGGTGTCTGCCCCTCTCTCCTTGATTGCCGCCGTGGCTGCAAATGGTGCCATTGGCTTTGAGAACAAGCTTTTGTACTGGTTGCCCAACGACCTGAAGCGCTTCAAGGCACTCACCACGGGGCACACCATCGTGATGGGGCGCCGCACGTTCGAGTCGCTGCCTAAGGGCGCGTTGCCCAATCGCAGAAATGTCGTGCTGTCAAGAAATGCCGATTTCATCGCAGCAGGGGCCGAGGTTTATCCCTCGCTCGAAGCCGCGTTGGACACGTGTGGCGCCGATGAAGAGGTGTATGTAATTGGAGGGGCCAGCATCTATGCGCAGGCGTTGCCCTTTGCCCGGCGGCTGTGCCTGACGCTTGTACACGACACTCCCGCCGCTGCCGATGCCTTCTTCCCGTGGCTCAACCCGTCCGATTGGCGCGTGGAGAACGAGGAAAGGCACAGCACCGATGAGCGCCATGCCTTTAATTACACCTTTATTGATTACGTGCGCGCGTGAGGCCGCACCCTCCGTCGGCTGGTGGTTCACCATTCTTTGAGCCACCCCTAAGCCCGTGCATTTCATACTCGCAGCCATCGTTTGTCGGTGGCTGTTTTGTTTCGTGAGCCCCAGATGCTGGCCCTTACTTCATCCCAGTGGCGTGCCGATAGCTCAGTTGTGCCTTTTGCAGGTCGATGAAGGCATCGGTTTGCTTGTCGCAAGCCTGCTGATAGAGCAACTGAGCCTGGAGCAGGTCGGCCATGGTAGCTGTGCCTGCGTGGTAAGTGTCGCGATGAATGCGTAGGTTTTCGGCTGCCTGACCGATGCTGAAGCCTGCCAGTTGCAGCTGGCTTTGCGCTTCGGCCACATCGTTCAGCGCTTTCTGGATGCGTATGTCCAGCAGTTGTGCCCTATCCTCCATTTCCTGGCGTGCCTTCTGTTGTTCCAACCGCTTGCGTTTCAGGGCATGGCTGCCGCCCCACCAGTCGGAGATGGGCACGGAGGCGGTGGCGAAGACCATACCGAAGGAGCGGTTGTTGTCCAGTAGGTTGTGGTAGTTGTAGCCTGCACCCACAGCCACGGAAGGCAGGCGCTTGCCCAGTTCCATCTTATATTGCAGGTCGGCAGCCTCCACCCCCTTCTGCAGCAGTTGGTATTCGGGGGTCAGATGAGCGTCCGTGCCCTGGTCAGCCGCGCCGATAGCGCCCTCCTCCTTGAGGGCGAGCGGTGAGGCGGGCAGTGGCGATTGTATTGTCCATGCCTCCTGCAGCCCGCAGTACTGCGTGATAAGCAGGCGTATGAGAGCCTTGCCGTTTGCCAGTTTCAGCCGCTGGCTTTGCACCTCGTTCTGTCTGAGCTGCACTTGCAGCAGGTCGTTGCGCAGGGCCACGCCGGCCTCCACGGCCGTTTGCGCGTCCTTGGCCAGGTCCGTCAGGAGCGAATCCACGGCATCCAGCGTGCGTTCTTTCTGCATCAGCGAGATCAGTTGCCAGTAGTATTGCTCAGTCTGTGCCTCCACCTCGTTCTCCGACAGGCGCAGTTTCAGCCGGCTCACTTCCTCGCCCAGACGTGCCAGCTTGTTGCCGTTGATAATCTGTCCGCCGGTGAACACGGGCAGGATGGCTTCGATGCCGGCGATGGTGCCGTTCTTCATCATGGTCATGGTCATGGGGCTGCTCAGTGCCGTCAATGCTTCGGCAGGCAGCATCTGTGCCAGCGTAGCACCCAGTTCCGGCGTGATGAATTCGGCGGGGTCGATGTCCATCTTAGTCATTCCCTTGTTGGCGTTGAACCAGAGGGCCGTTCCGCTTATGTTGGGAAAGTAGTTGGTGAAGGCCTCCTTGCGCTGCTCTTGGGCGGCAGTGATGTCCAGCCGTGCCGTGCGGGTGGCCAGGTTGTGCTGCAGGGCCGAGTCCTTGAGGTGGGATAATGAAAGGACGGGCTCAGGCTCTCCGGACGCGGACTCTCCGGACTCTCCCCCCGCCCTCCCTGTTAGGGAGGGAGCGGAATGTGTTAGACTTGGTGAGAGTGCTGCGCTTGGGAGGGTGGCCAAGAGATGTGCAGCCGAGGTGGAGCCCAAGTTAGGTGCCTCCGAGGCAATGCCTAAGTTAGGTGCGGCCGAGGTGGTGCCTACGGTGGCTAATGATGCTATGCTTAGTAGGAGTGATGATAAGTATCGCATAAGGCTGTATGTTGTCTGTGCTTGCAATGTCTGGTAAGTATCCGCTCCCTCCCTAACAGGGAGGGCGGGGGGAGAGTCCCGGGCGGAGGGAGAGTCCCGGGCGGGGAAGAGTCCGGGGCGGGGGGAGAGTCCGGGCGGTGAGGGAGCCTGCGCTTTATTTCTTCACGCTCAGTTTCCACCACACCACGGGCAGCACCGTCACCACGAGGATGAGGGTGCCGATGCCGCCGGCAAAGATGGTCACGCCCACCGGCATCCAGAACGATGAACCGGCTATGATCATGGGAATCACACCCACGGCCGTGGTGGCGGTGGTCAGGAAGATGGGCACCATGCGCCGGTGGCCGGCATCGTAGGCTGCCTCCTGGATGGCGTAGTTATAGCGCCCGCGGTAGGTGTTGCGCTGCTCGGCGGTGGGGTGTGCAGGCGCCGGGTGGTCGGCGTGGAACTGCTTCATCAGCCCGTCGGCATGCTCAAAGATAAGTATCTCGTTGCGCATGATGATGCCCATGAGTGTAACCAGGCCGAAGATGCTGGTCAGGCCGATGGTGCGCCCCATCAGCCCCAGGCCCACCAAGGCTCCGGGCAGCATCAGGCCCAGTGCCCCCATGCAAAGGAAGGTTATGCCGAAGCGCTTGAAGTTGAACAGGATAAAGAAGAAGATGATGACCATGGCTATGACGATGCCATAGTATATCTGCGGCATCTTCTCGTCGTTGTATTCCAGCTCGCCGCCCAGCTCGGCCCGCACGCCTTGGGGCAGTGGCAGGGCTTGCAGCATCTCGGCCAGGCGGTGCTCAACCGGCGCGGCGTAGGTGCCGCGGGCGAACTCGGCCGCCACGGTGAGGCAGCGCTGCCCGCCCCGGTGCATGATACGTCCCTCGCTCCAGCGGGGCTTGACCTTGGCTACCTGGCGCAGCGTGAGAGTGTTGGTGGCCGATGCCTGCGGGCTGAGTGCCGACAGCTGGGCACCCATGGCGGCGCTGATGGCTGCCTGCGGCGAGATGATGGGCGTGTCCTCAACGTCGGCCACGGTTAGTGTGGCCGTGTCGCGCACCACAATGGGCACTTCGTAGTCGGCCTCCCAGATGCTGCCCACGTGCAGGTCGGCGGTGGCGGTGGCCAGCGAGAGCGAGGCCGTGGTGCGGTTCACACCCAACTGAGCCGCAGCCACGGGGTCCAGCTCCACGCTGACCAGGGGGAAGGGCTGTTGGAAGTCGGTGTGCACCCACTCCAGCTCGGGCATGGGGCGCATTTGCTGCATCAGTCGTTCGGCCGCCACATGCAGCGAGTCGATGTCCTCGCCGTAGAAGCGGAACTCCAGTTCGGGCACCTCCAGGTAGTCCAGCCGACGGAACTTGACGTAGGCTTCGGGGTAGGCCTCGGACAGGTGTGGCTGATAGTCGGCCAGGAGGTCCAGCGTGGCCTGTTGGCTGGTGGTGTTCACGATGAATTGTGCGTAGTTGCGACCGGCCATCTGCGGGGCATAGCAGGTTTGGAAGCGGGGCGACGAGCACCCGATGAAAGTGGTGATGCCGGTGATGCGCTCGTCGGCCCGGATGGCGTCATAGACCGACTGTGCCACCCGCCGCGTGTCGGCCAGCCCCTTGCCCTCGGGCAGGAATATCTCCACGGCAAACTGGTCGCGGTCGCAGAAGGGGAAGAGGCGTATCTTCAGCGTGGGCACTATGAGCATGGACAGCACGATGCTTAACATTCCCAGCCCGATGGTCCAGTAGGGGCGCTTGAAGGTCCATGCCAGCACGCGGTCGTAGAACCTCTGCACGTGGTCGGTGAGGCGCTGGCCCGCCTTCTTGTTGTCGGGCGTGCCGATAATCCGCACGCACAGGAACGGAATCACTGCCACGGCAATGGCCAGCGAAACCATGAGGTTGATGGTGATGGTCCAGGGGAAGGCCCCAATGGCATCGTAGAATGCGCCTGAGAAAGTGAGCAGGAAGGGGAAGAAGATGGCGCAGATGCACAGCGTGGCCAGGGCCATGGGCATGAAGTACTGCCTCACGGAATGGATGGCGGCAGCATGCGGTTCCTCGCCTTTGCCCACGTACTCCAGGTAGCCGTCGATCACCACGATGCTGTTATCCACAATCATGCCCAGCACCACAATCAGCCCTGCCAGCGTAATGATGTTGAGCGGGATGGCTGCCGCATACATAATGGCCACGCTGATGAACGTGCTGAGCGGTATGGTGATGGCTGCCACAACGGCCGAGCGCAGGGGGAAGAGCACCATCATGACCAGGATAATCACGGCCATGCTGAGCAACAGGTCGCGCAGGAAGTCGTGTATGCTCATGCCCACTACCTTGGGCAGGTCGGCTATGCGGGTCAGGCTGACGTCGTCGGGCAGTTCCTCGTCGGAAAAGGCCGCCAGCACACGGTCCACCTCCTGGCCATAGGCCATGATGTTATTGCCCGTATTCATCTCCAGCGAGAGTAGCAGACAGGGGTGCCCGTTCTGCTCAATGTAGCTGTTGCTCAGGTCGTACTCGCGCCGCACCGTGGCCACGTCGCGCACGCGGATGGTCTTACCCGAGGCGGGGTCGGAGTAGATAATCAGTTCGGCCACCTCCTGCTCGCTGTTCTGTGTGGGTTCTATGTGTATGAGCGTTTGCTGGTGGGGGTTGACCAGCGAGCCGGCCACGGTGGTCAGTCCCTCGGCCTGGAGGGCACCCATGAGCGTGGCCTGGCCGATGCCGTAGGCAGCCAGCCGCTTGCGGTCCACGTAGAGGCTTATCTGCTCCTTCTGCTCGCCATATTGCCGCACGTTGGCCACCGAGGGTATCTGTCGCAGGCGGTCGCTGAGGCGGTCGCTGTAGCCTTGCAGCTCGCGGTAGCTGCGCTCAGAGCTCTCTATGGCAATGAGCAGTGCCGAGGTGTTGCCGAAGTCGTCGTTGGCCACCAGTGCCACCACGCCCTTGGGCAGGCTCTGTTTGAACAGCGCCAGACCGTGCTTAATCTTGCTCCACACCTCGTCCTTGTTGTTCACGTTGTCGTGCAGCGCCACCAGCATCATGCCCATGCCGTTCTGCGATGTCGATGTGCTCTTTTCACGTTTCACCTCGGGGTACGTAAAAAGGAACCGTTCCAGCGGCCGTGTCACCTGCTGTTCCATCTCCTCGCTCGTGGCGCCGGGGTACATGGCAATGACCACCCCCTGGCGGATGGTGAAGGGTGGGAACTCGTCCTTGGGCATTACGTACATGCCATAAATGCCGAAGCCGAAGAGGATAGCCACGATAAGCAGCGTGATGCGGTAGTGTACGAGCGGCCAGCTCATCCAGTTTGTCTTGTCTTTCATGCCTTTCAGAAGATTACTTTAGTGCCCTCGCTCAGTTTCTGATAGCCTTCGGTCACTACGCGTGCCCCCTCGGTCAGGCCGTTGGCCTGCACGCGGTTGCCCACCGTCTGGCCCAGCGTCACGGCCGTGCGGTGTGCGGTGCTGTCGGCGCCTATGCTCCACACAAAGAGCGAGCCGTCGGCACGGCGCTGCACGGCGGTGAGCGGCAGCGTGAGCATAGGTGTGGCGGGGCCTTGTGTGTCCAGGCTCACCTTGGCCACCATGCCCGGCAGCAAAGCCCGGTCCTTGTTATCCACACTCACGCGCACGTCGTAGGTGTGTGTGAGGGCATCGGCCTGCACCCCTTTCTCGATCCGTTGGCCTGCGAAGTCGCGGCCAATGGCTTCCACCTGGATGAGCGATCGTGTTTGCGGGGTGATAGCCGTCATGTCGGCCTCGGGCACCGAGAAGCGCACCTTGACCGAGCCCACGTTCAGGATGGTGACCACGGCCTGCGAGGGCATGGCCGTTTCGCCGGCCTTCACGCTTTGCCGGCCCACCACGCCGCTCACGGGAGCCGTGAGCCTGCAGTCGGCCACGTTCTTCTTGGCAATGGCCAGTTGCGAGTGCGCCTGCGCCACTTTGCTCTGAATTTCCACCCACTGCGCCTCGGTGAGCGAGCCCCGTTCGTGCAGCAGCTGATAGCGCTTCAGCGCGTCCTCGGCCTGGTTCACGGCAGCCTGAGCCCCTTGCAGCAGGTTGCGGGCCTGGGTGTCGTCCATCTCGGCGATGAGTTGTCCGCGGCTCACGTTCTGTCCTTCGCTCACGGCCACTCGGCGCACGGTGCCCATGGTGGTGAAGCTGACGGCCGTGGCGGTTGCTTCCTCCACCACGCCCACATAGGTGTGGCTCTGGGCGCTGCTGTTCTGTCCCACCACTTCCGTTCGCACGCGGGTGGGCGCTTTCTGGCGTTGTTCTTGCTTGGTGCCGCAAGCGGCGAGCAGCAGTGTGCCCGTGGCGGCCATCAGTAAAGTACGTATGTTCATTTTTGTGTTCGGATTTTGGGCGCAAAGGTCGGAAAAAAGCGGGAAACGGCCTTGTCCTATAGGGTGGAAAATGGCCTCAGAAATTCCTTTTTTCGCCTTTCCTGCCGCCATAGTAGCACTTTTAGACGCATCTGCGCCCCTCTCCGGGCCGCACAGCAAACTCCTGCCGTGCGTCAGAAATGGCCGTCGGTGCGTGGGCGAGAGATGCCCGTGGGCGCTGTGCTGCAGCGTGCTTTTGGTCGTGGCAGCGCTAAGAGGTAGGAACCGAGGCGTTAAGAGGTAGGAACCGAGGCGTTAAAAGGTAGGGGCAGAAACGCTATGTAGTATAGGCCGATTGGTTCCATGGTTGGGTACAAAGCAAGTTGAACGTACGTACAAATATAAATTATACGTACGTACAACTACATGTTATACGTACGTACAACTATATGTTATACGTACGTACAACTATATGTTATACGTACGTACAATTATAAGTTATACGTACGTACAATTTCTTTTGAGGTCGGGGATGTATCAGAATGGGGCAGGTGTAGCGAGCGTTTGTGGCCTGGTTATTTGATGTTTGGGTCGTGGTTAGCTGGCTGATGGGGTAGCTGCAGGTTCGTTGTTACTCGGCTATTGGTCACCGATGGTTCGGCGGCAGTTGGCCGTAAGGATACGAAAAGGGCTGTGCCTGGGGTACAGACACAGCCCTTTGGGATGGGTTGAGGGGCGGCAGAACTGGTGGGGTAGGGTGCCGCACTCTGGATAATGAACCTTTTTTGAAGAGCTTAGGGGCAGGCTTTTGCCCTTGCAAACCGAAACTGAAGGCTTCGGCAGCGGCCCGGGGCGTTGTGCTGGGCTTTGGGCTGTGGGCCCTTTCGGTGCTCCTTCAAGCAGGTTTGGTATTGCTTACTCGGCAGCCTCGGCAGCGGGAGCAGCTTCGGCCTCGGCAGCGGAAGCCTCGGCGGCAGGTGCCTCGGTGGCGGGGGCAGCAGCAGGTGCTGCAGCGGGCTGCTCTGAGGCGGGTGCCTCGGCAGGTGCTTCGGCTGCTTTCTCCTCGGCCTTGGGTGCGCGCATCTCGGTCTCCACGGCCTTGATCTTCTGCTTGAGCAGTTCCAGCTCGCCGTGCAGTTTCTCCACCTTCTTGTTCATCTCGGCCACGAGGCTGTTGCCGCTCTTGCTCTTGGCGTTGAGGAAGTTGAGGTTGGTTTCGTAGTTCTGCAGTTCGGCCTTCTGCTGGTCGTAGATGCGCATAAGGCGTTCGCGCTCGCGGCTGAGTGCGTTGCCGCCCTGGTCGATGGCTTTCTTGATGCTCTTCTGGAAGCCTTCCAGGCGGCGTCGTGCCTGGCTCTGGCCAAACTCCTTGTAGAGGCGGTCGGCCAGTTCGCGATATTCGGCATAGAGCTTGTCCTTGTCGCGGAAGGGCACGTGGCCGGTTTCGTTCCACTGCTGCTGCAGGTCGCGCACCTTGTCGATGGTGGCGTTGGCGGTGTCCTGGGCCAGCTCGCGCAGCTGGTCGATGATGCTGCGCTTGGTTTGCAGGTTGGCTTTCTCCTCGGCACGAGTGTCGGCGTTGGCCGCGTTCTTGGCCTCGAAGAACTTGTCGCAGGCGGCCGAGAAGCGTTTCCACAACTGCTCGCTATACTTGCGTGGCACGGCGCCGATGGCCTTCCACTGCTTTTGCAGTTCGATGAGCTTGTCGCTGGTCTTGCGCCACTCGGTGCTGTCCTGCAGGGCCTCAGCCTCGTCGGCCAGGCGGCGCTTGGCCTCGAGGTTGCTGGCCTGCTCGTCCTTGATGTTCTTGAAGAAGTCGGCCTTGGCGGTGAAGAAGCGGTCGCAGGCCACACGGAAGCGGTCGAACACGCGCTGGTTCATCTTTTGGGGTGCGAAGCCGATGGTCTTCCACTCGGCCTGTAGTGCCAGCACCTCCTTGGTCTTCTCGTCCCATGCGGCAAAGGTGTTGAGTCCTTCGAGGCTGATGTCCTCGGCGCGCTCGCACAGTTCGGTTTTCTTTTGCAGGTTCTCCTCCTCGCGGGCCTTGATGGCTTCGAAGTGTTCCTGGTGGCGCTTGTTTATCACGGTGCTTGCGGCCTTGAAGCGCTCCCAGATGCTGTCGCGCAGGTCCTTGGCCACGGGGCCGATTTCCTTGTAGTCGGCGTGCAGGGCCTGCAGCTTGTTGAATGCTGTGATGATATCGGTCTCGTCGGCCAGCTTCTCGGCGGCCTCGATGAGTCGTGTCTTGGCCTCGAGGTTCTTCTTGAAGTCGTACTCGCGGGCCTCGATGTGCAGTTTGAGCTGATCGTAGAACTGCTCCACGTAGAGCTGGTAGTTTTTCCAGATCTCGGTGGCTTTCTCGGCGGGCACGGAGCCTATCTCCTTCCATTTGGCCTGCAGCTGCTTGAACTCGTCGAAGTGGATGTTGGCCTCTTCGGGCGATGCAGCCAGTTCCTTGATGCGGTCGATGATGCTTTGTTTCTGGTTGAGATTGTCGGTTTTCTGTTGTTCCTGTGCCTCGGCCAGTTCGGCTCGACGGGCCCGGATGGCAGCCAGTGCCGATTTGAAGTTCTCCTCGGCCACGTCGATCTCGGGCTTGTACTGCTCAGGGTCGCCACCAGCCTCGATGTAGGCGTTGCGTGCGGCCAGCTGGTCGGCGCGGTGCAGCTTGTAGAACACCTGCTTGAGCAGATCGATCTCGGCCTTTTCGCCTCCTTGGCCTTCGGCGGTGATGGCCTGTAGGCGTTCCACCACTTGTTCTTTGGTGGTGTAGATAACCTTTTCGGCCTCCTCGGCTTCAGCTTCGGCCTGTGGTTCCGGTGCCTGTGCGGCGGGTTCGTCGGCCGGCTTTTCAGCGCTGGCGATGGTCTCTTCAGCCTGCGTCTCAGGTGTGGGCGCAGGTGCTGTCTGTACTTCTGCGGCCTGTGCCTCTACTTCGGGGGTAGGCTGCAGCTCGTTGGTTTCAGTCATACTTTTAGTTGTTAGTGGAGCCAATGGGGCCCTGTTTGCAAATAAAACGCTGCAAATTAAGGTAAAAAAAAGTTTCCCGCCTAATGTTTTGGCATAAAAATGGGTTTCGGTCTTCGTTTTTCTGGTCTAAATCCAGGATTTTCGGCGGGAATACCACCAGAACATCACCGTGAGGGCCACGGAAAGGATGATGGCGATGGGGAAGCCGACGGGGCTTTGCTCCATGCCGTTGACAAGGTTCATGCCAAAGAAGCTGGCCACCAAGGTGGGCACCATGAGGAACATGCTGACCAGCGTGAGGGTCTTCATCACGGTGGACATGTTGTTGTTGATGATGTTGGCGTAGGTGTCCATGGTGGAGTCCAGGATGTTGGTGTAGATGGCGGTGGTCTCGCGGGCCTGGCTGATCTCGATGTTCACGTCCTCGATGAGGTCGGCATCCAGCTCGTCCACCGGCAGCTTGAACTTGAGCTTGGACAGGAGGGTTTCGTTGCCGCGGATGGAGGTGGCAAAGTAGGTGAGGCTGTCCTGCAGGCGCGACAGGTTGATGAGGTCGGCATTGTCCACCTTGCGGTCCAGGTGCTGCTTGGCAGCCTCGATGCGGGCGCTGATCTGCTTGAGGCGCTTGAGGTACCACACGGCCGACGACAGGAACAGGCGGAACACCATGTCGACCGAGTCGGTGAAGCCGGCGCCGCGCTTCTGCTGGAAGGTGACGAAGTCGATCATCATGTTTGTTTCGAAGTTGCACACGGTGATGCACACCTCCTTGTTCAGAATGATGCCGAGGGGGATGGTGGTGTAGGGTGTGCGGGAGCGCACTTCCTTGACGTAGGGTATGCGCAGGATGATGAGGATCCAGCCGTCGTCGTACTCGTAGCGGGCACGCTCGTCGGTATCGGCGATGTCGTCCAGGAAATAGTCGGGGATGCTCAACTCGTGCAGGAGGAAATCGACGTCCTCTTGAGTGGGGCAGGTTACTTGAACCCAGCAGTTGGGTTCCCATTGGCTGCAGGTGTGCAGCCCTTTGGTGGTGTTCCAGAAGGTTCGCATTGGCAAAAAGGCGTTTGTGCAGTGAGGCGCATGGCCTGTGCAGGGTTAGCGGGCCGCCGGAGGCCCGCCATGCGATGCGAACCTCAGCCCTTACTCGGTGTTACGTTGATGATAATCGTCCATTTACGATATAAAGGATGGTTGAACGGCGGCAAAGGTACGCTTTTTCTGCCAATGCGGCACCATAAAAGCCCGACTTTTTTGCGTGCGGGGCCGTAATTTGGTGTGTTGCGGTCGGCAGGGGCTGTCCTGGGCGCGGTGGGGCGTGGCGTTTTGGTGCGGCGGCGGACCTGCGGACGGGGGCGCCGCCCAGGGGTGTCGGCCTACAAACAAGGCGGGCAATGGCTCGGTGTGTTGCGGCCATTGCCCGCCTTGGCTGGGCGATGCAGGGTGTGTGCTATGGTGCAGCCGGGTCGGCGGCGTCGGCATCGGCATCGGATTGGGGCTGTCTTTGGTCGGGTTCGGTGGGCTTGGTGGCGGCGACCTTGTCAAACAGCCCGTAGGTGGTGCGCAGCACGCGGAACTCGGTGCGCCGGTTCAGTGCGTTGCAGGCCTCGCGCTGTGCCTCGTCGGGCAGTTTGAGGATGTATGCCTCGGTCAGTGTGTCGCCCACGTGCAGGAATGGGTTCTGCTCGGCATTGCGGCGTTTCACCACCTTGGGGCGGCTCTCGCCATAGCCCTTTGGGGTGAGGCGATCGGCGGCGATGCCGTGGTCGATGAGGTAGCGGACCACGCTCTCGGCGCGGCGCTGGCTGAGGCGCTCGTTGTACTGGTCGTTGCCGCGGAAGTCGCAGTGGGAGGACAGTTCGATGGTGACGTTGGGGTTCTCGGTGAGCAGGGCGGTCAGGCGGTCGAGCGACTCGGTGGAGGCGGAGTCGAGCTGGGCCGAGTCGAAGGCGTAGAACACGTTCTCCACCAGCACCGGCGAGCCCATGCTGGCCAGGGGGAACTGCAGCACGTACTCGTTGGACACGCTGCTGGTGTCCACGTAGAGTTCCTCCACATGGTTCAGGTAGCCTTGGCAGGTGCCCAGGAAGATGTAGTGGACCTGTGGCTGCACCACCACGGTGAAGGAGCCGTCGCCGCGCACGCTCAGCTTTTGGTTGGTGCCGTCGTTGCCCACCATATAGACGAGGCCGGCGGGCAGCTCGTAGCCGTCCTTCTCATAGACCCAGCCCTTCACGGTTTGCAGCACTTCGGGGCATTCGAAACTCATGATATGGTCCCAGCCGCGGGCATCGCCCCGGTTGGTGGCAAAGAAGCCCCGGTTGTGTACGCCCTCGAAAGTCATTCCGAAGTCGTCGGCGGCCGAGTTCATGGGGTATTTGAGGTTCTCCACGGTCCACTGGTGGGTGATGGTGTCCTGCCGGGCGCAGAACAGGTCGAGGCCTCCCATGCCGGGGTGGCCGTCGGACGAGAAGTAGAGCTCGCCGTTGGGGCGGAAGGTGGGGAACATCTCGTCGCCGGGCGTGTTGATGGGGGCACCGAGGTTCTCGGCTCCGCCCAGCACGCTGCCTTCGATGCTGATGCGCCAGATGTCCTTGCCGCCGTGGCCGCCGGGCATGTCGCTGACGAAGTAGAGCCAAAGGCCATCGGGCGACACGGCGGGGTGTGCAAAGCTGGACAGCGTGTCCTTGCTGATGCGCACGTCCTGCGGCTTGGCCCAGGCGGCATCGCTGCGGGCCGAGCTGACGATCTGTGCGTAGCGCGGGTAGTCGGGGTCGGTGCTGCAGCGGGTCAGGTACATTGTCTTGCCGTCGGGCGAGAAGGCGCAGGCCCCCTCTTCCAACTCGGTGTTCAGTTCGCCCTCAACGGCTTCGGGCATCTGCCACTTGCCTTTCTCGTCCTTCTTCGACACCCAGATGTCGGCATACTTCGTGCCGGTGATACCACTCAGCTCGTCGCCGATGGCCTGTGGGCGTGTGGTGGTGAAGTAGAGCTGGTCCCAGTCGTCGCCGAAGAGTGCGGGCGAATAGTCCGAGCGGCGCGAGGCGAAGATGGGCTCCTTCTTCACGGTGTGCAGCGTGGGCTTCTGCTTCCAGAGCTGGGCCAGGCGGCAGCCGATGAGGCCGTTGGTGGCCAGGGTGTCCATCTGCAGGGTGCTGACGTTGTATGGGCTGTTGGCGCTGAGGTCGCGATAGGCCAGGTAGTTCTTCTCGGCGTTCTTGTAGTCACCGCTTTTCTGCTGCAGGCGTGCCAGGTGCAGGGTGGCCGGCACGATGGTGGCCAGGTAGGCCGAGTCCTCCTCGGGCAGCAGCTCGCCCTTCTGCTTGCGGCTGTCGGCATGGGCCTTGTCCAGGTAGCGGATGCCGTTCTGGTAGGCACCGACGCCCTTGGCCGTGTAGTTGATGCGGCGGTAGCAGTCGGCCATCTTCAGCGCGCGCTCACCGCGCTTGCTGCGGTCCTTGGTGGCGGTTTTGTTATAGGCGTTTTTGTATTCGGTGGCGGCGTCGAAGTACTCGCCCCGGGCATAGAACTGGTCGCCCTTGCGCATGCTGCTCTCGGCATTGCAAGCCACAAGCACAACCATCGCCACGGCTGCTGCCATGACGATGTAGAGGATGTGGTGTGTGCGTTGCCAGGTGTTCATCGTTATAATAACGGACAAGGGCGGCTTTTATTGTGTGGCGGCCGCAGCAACATGGCGGTTGCTGTTGTCCTGCATCACGGCCAGGACGATGTCGCTGACCATCTGCTTGAGCTCGGCGATGAATTCGGTGGCGCTGTATTCGTGGCGCTCGATCTGCCGCAGTTTCTTCTCCCAGATGCCGGTGAGCTCGGCGCTTTTGAGCAGTTCCTCGTGGATGAGGGCGATGAGCTGCGTGCCGGTGTCGGTGGGGGCCAGGCTCTTGCGGTTGCGGCGTATGTAGCCGCGCTTGAAGAGTGTCTCGATGATGGCGGCGCGGGTGGAGGGGCGGCCGATGCCGTTCTCCTTCAGGGCATCGCGCAGCTCGTCGTCCTCGACCAGTTTGCCGGCCGTTTCCATGGCGCGTAGCAGCGTGGCCTCGGTGTAGGGCTTGGGCGGCGTGGTCTGCTTCTCAGCCAGGTTGGGGGTGTGGGGGCCGTGCTCGCCCTTGCGGAAGGGCGGGAGGGTGCCGTCGGGCTGGGCCGGGGAGGAGGGGGAGGTGCTGCTTCAAAGCAACACCGTCACCATCCGCCGGGCGATGGAGGAGATGCAGGAGTATACGGAGCAGAAGTATATCTTCTACGGCCACACCCGGCACCTTCTCCTGGGGGAGATTGCCGCCCGCAGC
>JAFXQT010000037.1 GCA_017526905.1 Bacteroidaceae bacterium
ATCCACTGTGTCTTGTAGTGCTGATGAGCGGTGGCGCTGTTGAGGTAGAACTTGGCGGGCTTGCTGGCGTCCTTCGAGCGGAACAGCACCTCCTTGTTCACATCCTTGTCCTTGCCGATGTGGCCGCGGCCGATGTACAGGGCCTCTTTCGGTGCCAGCGCATATTCCTTGCCATCAACGATGACCACGCCGTCGCCCTGGCCGCAGTTCACCACGCCGAGCTCGCGGTTGTACAGGAAGTACTTGTCCTTGATGCCTGGGTCAACGTCCAGACCCAGTTCCAGGAAGTTCTCCAGCTTCAGGGTCTTGGTTACGGGCATGGCACCGCCGAAGATGAAGCGGTCGTAGTGCGAGTAGGTAAGGTTGATCTCGTCGGCCACCATGACCTTCTCCATGACGAAGCGTTCGCGCAGGGTCTTGGTGTCATAGTGCTTCACGTCCTCGGGGTGGCACGCGGTTTGGAAGTTCACTTTCTGCTGAGCGCCCGACACAGATGCCATGGCCAGCAGGCTTAGGGAAATGAATAGTTTTTTCATCCTTGTATGATTAGATAAGTAGGTTTGTATCTTTGTTAATCCTCACTGTCTTACTTTGCGGTGGCGCTTGCCTTCTCGTCGGCCACGATGTGCTTGCGGTTGATGAACATCATAACCACGGTGAAGCCGGCCAGCAGGCCCATGCCGATGTAGTCGAGGCTCTTGCAGGCTCGGAAGATGACCCAACCGAAGAGCGACGAGCAGAAGTCAAGGGCTCCGGCCAGGAAGCCTTCGGGCACCTTGGCGGCAGCGTCCTGCGTGGCAGCATAGACCGAGTTGGCGGCCGAGGTGAAGTCGGCGCTCATGTCCGTCACGAAGTAAAGGCCGAATATGAGGGCCACCAGTCCGATGATGAAGGTCTTGACCACGTTGTTCTTAGTGATGGGCAGTACCAGGGGGAACAGGTAGAACATGCCGGCCAGCGAGGCCAGGGGCAGGAACTGGTTGCCAGGCAGCACCACGGCCAGGAACAGCACCGTGGGGATGAGCAGCAGCGACACCACAAGCGTGGTGGGGTGGCCGATGACCAGGGCGGGGCTCATGCCGATGTGCACCTTCTTGCCGTTGAACTTCTGTTCGACCACCTCCTTCGTCTTTTGGCTGATGGGCATCAGACCATCGATGAACAGTTTGGTGATGCGGGGAATAAGTTCCATGATGGCACCCATGATGACACCCAGCGAGAGGATGGTCTTGGCGGCATCGCTGTTCCACTCCTTCACGCTGAGGGCTCCGATGAGGGCACCTACGATGACGCCGAGGATGAGGGGCTCGCCCAGCACGCCGAACTTTTTCTTCAGGCCTTCGGCATCGATATCCAACTTCGAGAAGCCGGGAATCTTGTCAAGTAACCAGTTGATGGCGATGGCAAAGGGCACGAAGCTCTGGCAGAAGGGCTGCGGAATGCTGATGCCCTCCAGGTCGTAGTGCTTCTGGAACCGCTCGGCTGTGAGGTCGGCCATGACGAGCGTGAACATGTAGCATACGATGGCGGCAAAATAACCCCAGGCCAAGCTCTCGCCCTTGACAAAATACACCACGGCGCCGATGAAGGCAAAGTGCCAGTAGTTCCACAGATCGATGTTCACCGTGCGCGTGGTCTTGGTCAGCACCATCAGTGCGTTCACGCCCAGACAGATAGGGATGATCAGCGCGCCTACAGCAGTGTTGTAGGCTACGGCTGCTGCAGCGGGCCAGCCCATGTCGAAGATGTTCAGCTGCAGATGGTAGATGTCCGAGATGTTCGTGAGTGGCCCGTTGAAGTTGGTGGTCAGCAGTGCCGTGACAATGCCCAAGCCTACGAAACCGACGCCCACAAAGAGGCCGCTTTGGAGGGCTTTGCCGAACTTGAGTCCGATGCACAGACCGATGATGGTGAACAGGATGGGCATCATGACCGATGCGCCAAGCGAGATGATGTAGGAAAAAACTGCTTCCATGATAATTGAGGCCCACCCCTATCCCTTTCATGAGGGGGACTCTTCCGTGGGCTGGGAGTCGGGATTCGTTATTTGTCAAAACTGATACTGCCGCCGCCTATGTTGTTGCCGTCGGCAAAGATGGCCACGCGGTACTGGCCGGCCACGAGCATCTCCGTCACGTCCCAATAGACGGTGACGGGCGTCTCCTCGCCGTTGTACTCGATGTCCTTGCGTATGGAGTACTCCAGCGTGCGGTTCTCATAGTGGAAGGTGCCGCCGCCGTTCAGCACTTCGCCCGTGGGCTTGGTGATGCGCACGTAGATGGTGCGGTTGCCGGCCGCAGCGGTCACGTTGCGGGCTATGTTGAACGAGATCTGGAACTTCTTCACGTCGGCCACTTTCTTGGCCTCCTTGCCCTTCTTGTTCTTGGCCTGGATGCTGATGGCGGTGGCGTCCAGCTGGGCGGCGATGGCCACCTTGTCAGAGAGCGATTCCTTCTCCGTGGACAGGTCAGTTATTTGCTGTTGCGCCTGGGCGTTGCTCTGCCGCAGGCCTTCGTTCTCCGAGGCCAGTTGCGTGTTCAGGCGGTTCAGCGAGTCAATCTCTGCCACGAAACTCTTCAGCACCTGGCGCATGGTGGCCAGTTCCTTCTTCAGACGTGCTATCTCGGCTGCATCGTTGGCCTTGGTGCGTTGCAGTTCCTCCAGCAGTTCCTGCGTGCGCTGCTGCTCGCGCTCCAACTGGGCCATGAGCGAGTCATTGTTGATTTGCGTCTTCATTTCGTTGTACTGGCGAGCGAAGTCAGCGTACTCGTTCTCCATCTCACGCTTGTCCATCTCGGCCAGTTTCACCATCTCCTCGTTCACCTGCTTCTGCTCCCTCAGATTGTAGGTGAGGTAGGCCACACCGGCGGTGAGCAGAACCAGGATGATGGCCAGGATTGCAATGATTGTTTTTTTGTTCATCTGTGGTAGTTCCTAATAATGCGGTGCAAATATACAGCAAAAGAGGCGAAAAAATGAAAAGAAAGAGGCTAAAAGTTCTTGACATGTGGATTTTTTGCTACCTTTGCCCGCACCAAACATTCCTTAATGAAGGCATTTCTGAATGGCTAACACAACACCAATGCGCTTTTTGCAAGTGCTAATGCTTGCTTGGGGAGGGCTCCTGACGGGAGCGGCTACAGCCCAAGCCCAAGATTCCCAGACAGAACAGAAGGCCACGTCCGTGCCCATGCAGGCGGTGAAACCCGTGCCTGCCGCGGCGGCACAGAACGATGTGTATATTAAAGGTACCATACGCGATGCGCTGGGCGAGACGCTGCCCGGTGCCAATGTGCGTGTGCGCGAGACCAAGGCCGGTGCCGTGGCCGATGCCAACGGCGAGTTCACCATTGCCGTGCAGCGCGGGACACCCGTCACCATCGACTTCTCGTTCGTGGGCATGAAGCCTCTGTCCAAGCGCTACGACGGTAAGAAAAGCTACCTGAAGGAGCAAATCGTGCTGCAGGAGAGCGGCGACATGGAGGAGGTGGTGGTGACCGGCCTGTTCGATTACAAGAGCTCCACCTTCACGGGCTCGGCCGTCAGCTACACACAGGAGGACCTGAAGATGATTGGCAACAGCAACGTGCTGAAGATCATCCAGAGCATCGACCCCTCGTTCGTGGTGGATATGAACAGCGTGATGGGCTCCAACCCCAACTACATGGCCGACATCACCATCCGTGGCAACGCCTCGTTCGGCGGTCTGCAGGGCGAGTACAGCGGCAACCCCAATGCCCCGCTGTTCATCCTGGATGGCTTCGAGGCCACGCAGCAGCAGATATTCGACCTGGACATGAACCGCGTGAAGAGCGTGACCATACTGAAGGACGGCGCAGCTAAGGCCATCTATGGCTCCAAGGCCAGCAACGGCGTCATCGTGGTGGAGACCATCCTGCCCGAGGCCGGACGCCTGCGCATCACCTACACGGGCGACGTGAACGTGGAACTGCCCGACCTGACCAGCTACAACCTGTGCGATGCCAGCGAGAAACTGTGGGTGGAGCAGCAGTCGGGCCGGTACACTTCCGGCGCGCCCTACTACCAGGCCCTGCTCGACGAACAGTACAATGCCATTGCAGCCAACATAGCCCGCGGCGTGGATACCTATTGGCTGTCGCAGCCGCTGCGCTCGGGCGTGGGCAACAAACACACGGCCTATATCGAGGGTGGCACGGACGAGATGCGCTACTCGGCCAACCTTATGTATAATAATGTGGCGGGCGTGATGAAGGCTTCCGACCGCCAGACGCTGCAGGGCAACGTGAGCCTTTCCTACCGCTACAAGCAGTGGATGTTTCGCAACTCGCTCTCCGTGACAGGCAACACGGCCGATGACAGCCCCTACGGCACCTTCTCCGACTACGTCTCGGTGAACCCTTACTTCACACCCTACGATGCGAACGGCAATGTGCAGAAAGTGTTGGGCACTTATACCTCGCCAGGGGCCAACGGCAGCACCATCACCTACTATAACCCCCTGTACAACGCCAGCCTCGGCACGAAGAACCTGAGCAAGTACACCGAAGTGGTGGAGAACTTCTATCTGGAATACCGTCCGGTGGACGACCTGCGCTTCACGGCCCGACTGGGCTTCACCCACCAGAACAACAAGCGCGAGGACTTCTATCCTGGCGACCACACCCGCTTCTACGACTGGACGGGCGACCGCTACTTCCAGCGTGGCAGTTACTATATCAACAACGGCGAGACCAACAGCCTTTCGGTGGACATCACCGGCAACTACTCACACACATGGGACAAGCACCTGCTGCTGGCCAACGCCGCCTATTCGCTGCAGAACGCCAACTTCGTAAGCGAGGGTATGACTGCCTGGGGCTTCCTGAACAACCACGTGGATTACATCACCTTTGCCAAGCAGTATGCTGAGGGCGGCAAGCCGTCGGGCACGGAGAGTCGTACACGCTCGCTGGGCTTCACGGGCGCTGCCAACTACTCCTTCGACGAGCGCTACCTCTTCGATGCCAGCATCCGCCTGAACGGCTCGTCGGTGTTCGGCTCGGACAACCGTTGGGGCACCTTCTGGAGTGCCGGTGTGGGCTGGAACCTGCACAAGGAGCATTTCATCGATGCCCGCTGGCTCAACCTCTGCAAGTTCCGCCTCACCTACGGTCTCACCGGCAACCAGAACTTCTCGCCCTATCAGGCCAAGGCCACGTATAAGTTCTACGATAACATCATCTACGACAACATCTCCGGTGCCTACCTCATGGGCATGCCCAATCCCAACCTGAAATGGCAGCAGACGGGCGACTTCACCGTGGGCTTGGACCTGGGTCTGTGGAAACGGCTGAACCTGCGCTTCGACTACTACAACAGCCGCACGCGCGACGCGCTCATCGCCATGTCCATACCCACCTCCACCGGCTTCACCTCCTACATGGAGAACCTGGGCAACGTGGAGAACCGCGGTGTGGAGGCCACAGCCAACTGGCGCTTCTACCAGAAGGGACAGTCGTACATGACCCTCACTGGGAGCATTGCACACAACAAGAACCGCGTCACCGAGATCAATGAGGCACTCAGCACCTTCAATCGTGAGCAGGATGCCGAGAACACCACCTCGCCCATCATACGCTATGAGGAAGGGCAGAGCATGAGTGCCATCTGGGCCGTGCAGTCGCTGGGCATCGACCCCGCCACCGGCCGTGAGATGTTCCTGAAGAAGGACGGCACCACCACCTACACCTATACCACCGACGATTATATCATCGCCGGCGACTCCAACCCCAAGGTGCACGGCACGCTGGGCCTGAACGGCGAGTACAAAGGCATCGGCCTGAGCCTGCTGCTCAGCTACCAGATGGGCGGCGACTACTACAACCAGACGCTGGTGGACCGTGTGGAGAACGTGAACATTGCTTACAATGTGGACCGCCGTGTGTTCTCCGACACCTGGAACCAAGTGGGCGATGTGTCCTTCTACAAGCACATCTCAAGTACCCCCACCACCACCTACGCCTCCACCCGCTTCGTGCAGCGCAACAACATGCTCGACCTCACCTCGCTTTCGGCTTACTACGACTTCAAGTACTGCTCGTGGTTGCGCAAGGCAGGCCTGGAACGCCTGCGCGTCACGGCCTACATGAACGATGTGTTCCACCTCTCCACCATCCGTGCCGAGCGCGGTCTTGGATACCCCTACGCCCGCACCTTCTCGCTCTCCGTCACCGCCACCTTCTAAGGAGGCAAGGAAAGAAAAGCGTTAAGAGATAAAAGATAGATTAAAGATAAGCGTTAAGAGATATAAGATATACAAGCCTATGACCACTATCATTCGCAAGTTGCTTAATACATTCTTCAGGTTTGAAGCGTCCCTTTGGGCCGAGCGTTGCTCCCTCCCAGGGAGGGCGGTGAGAGGGTCCTCCTTTCTTCTCCTCCTCTTCCTCTTCACCTCCTGCAACGACTGGCTCAACGTGCAGCCGCGTTCGCAGGTAGAGGACACCGAACTCTTCACCACCGAGGGTGGCTTCAAGGAGGCATTGGCCGGTGTCTATTCGTCGATGGTGTCCAGCAGCACTTATGCCAAGGAAATGACTTACGGCTTCATGGCCGTCCTCGGGCATGAGTGGGACTACTACTACTCCAGCCAGTACGATGATGTGGCCGCCTTCAATTATGACGCGTCATATCCCACCAACTACATCCGCCAGATATGGGCCAACAGCTACAGCGGTATCGCCAATGTGAACAACCTGTTGGGGCATATCGACGAAAACCCGCGCCTCTTCTCTGCCGACAACCACGATGTCATCAAGGGCGAAGCCCTGGCACTGCGGGCGTTCCTGCACTTCGACCTGCTGCGTTGCTTCGGCGTGAGTTATGCCGTCAACCCCGACCAACCTTCTATCCCCTATAGCACGGCTCTGAGCTACCGCGTGTTCCCGCAGCTCACCGTTGCCGAGGCGGCCGGGCGTGTCCTTGCCGACCTTCAGGAGGCCGAGGCGCTGTTGCAGGGGGCCGACCCCATCGTCACTGGGCGGGAAGTTACCGAGAGCACGGACAACGGCTACCTGCTCAACCGTCAGCTGCACCTCAACTACTACGCCGTGAAGGGCCTCCAGGCCCGCGTGCTGATGTGGATGGGACGCTATGACGAAGCCCTGCAGGCCGCCAATGTGGTCATCCAGTCCGAGCAGTTCGCCTGGGCCGATGTGGCCAGCCTGCAGTCGGGTGCCGACCGTTGCCTGGCCACCGAACACCTCTTCGCCCTGAACAACCTGACCATGCAGGCTGACGTGTCCGACCTCTACTTTGACGATGGCTCACAATACAGCTTTGCCGTGACGCGCGACCGCCTGCTGGACTACTTCGACAATGCCACGCAGGACTACCGCTACACTTTCCTCTTCAAGTCCGGAACGGCCACTCATGCCAACAACCGCTACCTGATGAAGTACGATGCCCCCTCCGGCTCTGCTGTCTATTATAATTATAAGATGCCCCTGATCCGCCTGTCGGAGATGTACCTCATACGCAGTGAGGTGCAGTACCGCCAGGGCGATGCCGATGCCGCTCGTGCCACGCTGAACACGTTGCGTGTGGCGCGCAACCTGCCGGCACTCAACGAGCTGCCTGCCGACTACTACACCGAGCTTGTGCGTGAGTACCGCCGCGAGTTCATGGGCGAAGGCCAGCTCTTCTTCCTCTACAAGCGCCTGAACCGTTCCACCATCCTCTTTGCCGAGGTCGATGCGGTGGCCGAAAAGGTCTATACCTTCCCCCTGCCTATCACCGAGACCGAGGCCGCCCAGCGCGAGGCCAATAAATAACCAATCATTCAGTGCCCTACGGTTCGGCCGTAGAGCCAGCAACTCCAAGCATATGCAGTTACAACACAAATGGCTTAATACCTTTAGCCCTCTCTCTTTGAGGAAGGGCACATGGAGAGTCCTCTACCTATGTGTCATGCTCCTGCCCTGCGCCTGCTCGCACGAGGAGGTGCCTACCTACGATACCGCCCAAACGGGACTGGATATCTGGGTGGGCAATCCTGCCGGCGTGGTGTATGAGTCCACCACCTACAACTACTCCTATGCCTACGAAGAGGGAGCCGTTACCTTTTATGCCCAGATCAGTGGTGTGCCCACTGCCCACGACCGCACTTTCCGCATCGAGCCCTTTGGCGGCGACTCGGCCCTGATGGCCAATACCGTCCGCACCGAGGACTACGTCATCCCGGCCGGGCAGATAGGCGGCACCTACCAGGTCTATTTCAACACCCAGCGCTTGAACAGCCCAGACCTCTTCACCAAGACCGACGGCACCATCCACTTCCGTGTAGTGCCCACCGACGCCTTTGCCCTCGGTTCGGAGAACCACCAGCAGTTCACCGTGGTGCTGAAGAACTACCTGGCCAAGCCCGACAACTGGGACAATGCCAACTACCCTCGCGTGCCGCTGTCCAAGTTCTTCGGCACCTACAGCCGCGTCAAGTACCAGTTCATGATCGAGCACCTGGGGCTCATCGACTTCGAGATCAACTACAACATACAAACCTCCTACGATGAGGAGCGCAACATGGTGTCGGCCGTTTATGCTGTCTATCTGCAACAGGTGATGCAGCGTGCCCTGGCCGAGTACAACGCCACCCACGACACGCCCCTTACCGACGAGCTGGGCAATCCCGTCCTGTTCTGATGTCCTCGCTTCACGCCACACCACCACAAGAAACAACGTCTCAAGACGCCCGGCATTAAATTCCACAACATTATGACCACTATCATCCGCCATCTGCTGAATACATTCTTCAAGGTTGAAGCGTCCCTTTGGGCCGAGCGACGGAAGGCTGGGGGAGCGTCCTCTTGGGGAGCGTCCTCCCTTCTCCTCTCGCTTTTCTTCCTCCTCTCCCTTACCGCCTGCTATGACGACCTGGGCAACTACGACTACCACGAACTCGAGGCCGTGGCCATCGACACCGCCGGTGCCGGCATTCAGCCCGAGTACGCCATCATGCGCTTTGACACACTGCGGCTTCAGCCCAAGGTGTATTTCCAAGGGCAGGAAGTGACCGATGCCAGCCAGGCCCCGCTGGACTACCAGTGGACCATTTTCAGCGCCACTTCGGGTGTGGGAGCCAATGCCGTGGTCGATACCATCGGGCACCAGCGTCAACTCGACGCCGTCATTGCCCGCACGGGCGGCAACTATTTCGTGCAGCTGGTGGTTACCAACCGCAACGATGGCATCCGCCAGTTCTGGCGTGTGCCTGTGGCTGTGAGCGAGGTGTTCGATGGTGGCTGGATGGTGTTCTACGAACGTGCCGATGAGCCGGGCTACTCCGACGTGGCCCTCATCTATAATCCCTGGACCAAGCTCAACGCAAACTATAACCGCCACTACCTCAACCTCTACGAAACCACCAACGGCGAGCTGCTGCCTGGCCATCCCATCCGCTGCCTGGACATAGCCGTGTCGCTGGCATCGGGCAACAACTACGTGGGGCTCTGCACCGACTACACGCTGGTGGGCGTGTCGGAGAACGGCATTGAGAAGGCGTTGGAGTTTGCCGACTTCTTCCACGAGCCACCCTCCACCATGCAGCCCATCTGGTACGGGCAGCACGGCTCGGGCGTGATGAGCGGCCAGAGTTCCGAAGTGCTCATCAACGACAACCACATCTACACCAACACCTATTCCTACAGCGCCACCGAGGGGCGCACCACCCGTTTCGGCGTGCCTAAGTTCGACGAGGGCATCGGCCAGTTGGCCGCCTGGAATGCCGAGGTGCCGCAGACACTCAACTACGGCATTGTGGTGTACGACCAGACCTACCACCGCTTCCGCTACGCCGCCTACAACTCGGCCCAGTTGGAGGAGTTCGCCCCGCAGGATCCTGCCGTGGCCGCCTTCGACGTGAACAACACCGGCATGGAACTGCTCATGGCCGATTGGGGCCGGGGCAACAGCGCCGGTGCCGCCCTGCGGCCGTTCGACTACCTGCTCATGAGCCGTGGCGACGAGCGCTTCCTGGCGGTGACCAACTTCTCTAGCAGCACGCCGCAGGACAACAACATCGGCGTGGGACTTTATCCCATGAGCGCCCTCTGTCCCGACATAGCCCAGGCCACCACCCTGTCGGCCAGCCACGTGGGCAGCTTCGTCTATTACGGCGCCGGCAACAAGGTATATACCTTTGCCTACGATTCCGGCCAGCCCGCCTCTGTGGCTTGGACGGCACCCACCGAGGGCGAGGAGGTCACGTGTGTGCGTATTATGAAGTACTACCACGGCACCATCTACGCCTATGGCCTCGTGCCTCGTGCCGACAACCTGGTGCACATAGCCACCTGGGACGAGCAGCGCCAA
The DNA here is from genome assembly GCA_017526905.1 of Bacteroidaceae bacterium. Classification (GTDB taxonomy): domain Bacteria; phylum Bacteroidota; class Bacteroidia; order Bacteroidales; family Bacteroidaceae; genus Physcousia. The sequence goes on from JAFXQT010000037.1 coordinate 10,330, forward strand.
CAGGGCCATCTCTACCAGTACCTCATCAACCCCGCCAGCGGCATCCTCGACACCAACCAGTGCTACGACTACCCCATACCTGGCCGCGTCAAGGACATGGCCTGGAAATTCTCCATGCAGTAGGCTTACGGCTTATAGTTTAAAGTTTAAGGTTTAAAGTTGAATGTTTAAAGTTGAATGTTTAAGGTTTAAAGTTTAATGCAAATACCTATAAGATGAAACGTATCACCACAACACTTTTTGCCATGATGGCCGCACTGACCATGATGGCCCAGATGACCTTCGAGCCCGAAGGCACCACGCTCGAACAGGCTTCGGCCAAAGCCAAGGCCGAAAACAAGCTCATCTTCCTGGACTGCTTCACCACATGGTGCGGTCCGTGCAAGATGATGGCACGCGACGTGTTCACACAACCCAAGGTGGGCGACTTCATGAACCCGCGCTTCGTCAACATCAAGATCGACATGGAGAGCGCCTACGGAGCCCCGCTGGCCAAGAAGCTGCAGGTCACGGCATTCCCCACTTTCATCATCTTCAATGCCGATGCACAGGAGATAGCCCGTTTCCTGGGCAGCAGTCCGGCCGATGAGTTCATCCAGACCGTCGGGGAGAAGAGCAAGGACACCGGCTCGTCCGACCTTCAGAAGCGGTGGGAGCAGGGCGACCGCGACCCGCAGTTCCTCCTGCAGTACCTGCAAACCCTCACTGCAGCCTATAAGGCCGACGATGCCAACCTCGTGGCTGAGGCCCTGCTCGAGGGCAAGGAAGCCACCTTTGCTGCCGACAGCACCCTGCGTGCCGTGTTCATGCGCAACATCACCAATCCCTTTGCCAAGAGCTTCGTCCACACCGCCAAACATCCCGAGGCTCTCACCGAAGCCATCGGACAGATGCCCGTGAACATGAAGATCCAGAACGTGCTGGCCAACTTCCAGCGCCAGCTCATCAGCGAGCAGGAGGACGGCACCGTCAAGTTCGACCAGGCACGCTTTGACCAGTTCCAGGCACTGCTCAAGGAACTGAAAATCCCCAGTGCCGAACACTATCGCCTGCAAACCCTCATCACGCTGGCCGAGAAGCAGAAGGATCTGGATGCCTACCTGGGCTACGTGCGCGAGTACCTGGCCAATCCCGCCCTCGATGCCGACGACATGCAGCTGGCACGCTGGGCAAAGCCCTTCACTCCGCAGACCGACAAAAAGTATGTAACACAGATGCAGGACATCCTGCGCCAGCGTCTGGCCGACATCAAGGCCGGCAAGCGCAAGGCACAGACCCAAGTGGGCAACATGCGTCTGAGCCGCCCCACCGACGACCTGCTGCGCATGGTTATTGATGCCATGGACGGCAAGATGCCCAACCAGTAAGCCCTCGCATTAACCCAAACCACAGGGCGGACGGACAATTCCCGAAACTGGGAACTGTCCGTCCGCCCTCGTTTTCTTCCTTCTCACCCTCGCCTTGCTCTTTGGCCATCCTCCCTCTCGTCGGAAATAGCCACCGTGCTGACCTCACGCGTCTGCGGCAGTAAGGTCGGCTGTAGGCAGCGGCCCTGCGGCAGAGTCTGTGCCAGAGTGGTAAGGGTCGCGATGGTGCCGATGCCCTGTGTGGATAGTACAGGGAGTGGTGTTACCATGACAAGTGTCGCTTGCGGTTAACCCCGACGGGGTAAAAGAAGCCCCCCGGCCGTGGCGAACATAGTCGACATGACCGGGGGGGGGATGTTGCGCTTTAATAATGACGCAGGCGCCTGTTGGCTTAACGGGGAAGAGGGGGGATTTATTTACCCACGAATACAGTCTTGTAGCCCTTCTTGCCCCACACCACGTTCAGGCCGCGGCGGGGCTTGTTCACACGCTGGCCCTTCAGGTTGTAGGCGGGCTTCTGCGTGTAGTCGGTCAGCACCTCGTCCACATGGCTGGACATGTTCTCCTTGATTTCGTAGGCCATGGTGGTGGGATTGATGGTCACTGTGTAGGACTCGATGCCCTCTTTCTGCTCGAAAGCCCACGAGCCCAGTCCGTCGCCCAGCAGCATCGTGCCGGTGGTGGCGTTGTCGCCGTCGGCGGGTGCGCACAGCATCATGGCCCAGTTGATGGTGCCGTCGGCTCCGATAGCGTCGGCCGTGGCAATCTTGAACCAGCACTTGTTGCTGTCCTGGTCATACACGGGTGCGAAGGTGATGGTGTAGGTGCCGTTGTCCTGTGCCTGGAACACATACTTCGCATCGTACTGCCAGCCAGTGGGCGTGCCCACCAGGTAGAACGGGGGCTGCGGCACATAAGGCTTCTCGTTCTCCGTCACGGTGATGGCGTAGGCCATTTCCGAGGGCACGATGCTGATGGTGTATTCCTTGGCGTTGGGCACGTTGAGGCGCCATGCGCCGCCGTTCACCACCATGCTGCCGCTCAGATCGGTGCAGCCGTCCTGTGGCGCGCAGAGAAGCAGGTTCCAGAAGTTGGCCTGGTCGGCATAGGCCGATGCCGGTGCAATCTTGAAATAGATAGCCTTGTCGCCCGGGATGGTGATGGTCCATGTCTTGCCGTCGTCCTGCTTCTGGAAGGCGTAGGTCTGGTCGGTGGTGCTCCATGTGTTCAGCTCGCTCACCAGGTAGTAGCCCGTTTCCTCCTGCGGCTCAGCCTGCTGTTCCAGCCATTCGGCATAGGCCTCCTGGCTCAGGAAGTGCATGGTGGCGTTCACGCGCACCATCTTCTGGTTGGCAATGATGGCGAAGCTGGCTTTGTAGTCCTGCCCCTCGTCCACGCGGTAGTTGCGGGTGTACTTGGTAGTGGTGCCGTCGCCGTTGTCCCAGTCCCACACAATGCGGTTGTAGTGTGTGTCGGGTGCGCGGCGGGGTGCTTGCTGCACGATGGTGCCGCCGCCGATCGAATCGTTCTCGTTGGGGTCGTACTCGCGCCAGTAGTCATAGAAGAAGTAGCTCACCGTGTCGGCCGTCTCGTTCAGCTTGATGCAATACACGGCCGGGTAGGCGTTGTGCCCCAGTTGCGAGAAGGCATTGCCGCCCCACACGGTGTACTCGCCGTCGGCATCGCGCCAGCCGTCGAACGGGTCGCGGAAGTAGGGGTTGTAGGAGCCGTTCACGTTCAGCCCCCACACGGCGGCCTCGCTGATACTGCTGATGCCCAGCAGCGAGCACACCTCCTTGGTGTCGATGAGCGAGTAGGTCAGGTCGTAGTCCTGGCTGGTGATGCTCAGCGACATGGAACTCTCCACGTCGATGGTCTTGACCAGCTCGGGGCCTTTGATCTCGAAGGAGATGGAGTAGGAGGTGTTGTCGGTGGAGAGGGTGTCGGTGCTGTAGGTGGCCAGGTCGACCGGCACCACCTGCACCAAAGCGGCGCCTGTGGTAACGATGCGGTACCTGTGGCCTTCAACATACTGGTCGGCGTGCTTGCCGGTGAAACTGACCGTGGTGCTGCCATGTCCGGAAGCACTGTCCTTGATGGGCTCAGTGGCATCGTCCACATACAGGTCGTAGCTTACGGGGATGGCGTTGAAGAACGTAAGCGTGAAGTTCGAAGGGTTGGGGTAGGTGAGGGTGATGCCTGCCTGCTTCAGGTCGTCGATGCTCTGAAACACGGTGCCATCCTCAAAGTTCCAAGTGGCGGTGCCCCATTGGAAGGTGGTTTGTGCGCTGGCTTGGCAGAGGGCCGTCAGTGCAACGATAAGAGTGAGTAGATGTCTTTTCATAGGCTGATATGTTAAAGTGCTTTGCTCTGTTGTGGGTGCGCAGGGCGTGTCCTTGGGCACCTTTTTCGGGGCGAAGTTACAAAAAAGCGCCGATTGTCCATACAATTTCAGCATAAATTTGTACCTTCGTGGCCGAAATCATGACCGAAAACGGCGAAAGCCGGCATCTATTACCTCTGTTAGAATGAAGAAACTGCTTTTCCTTGTGGCTTTGTGCATGGCCGCTGTGCAAGCCACCTCAGCGTTGCCTTACACCAAGACCAGCTCCACGGCCGTGCAGTTTGCATTGGACAACGGGCTGCAACTCACCCTCGATTTCTACGGCCCCAACATCGTGCGCGTGTTCTGCGACCCCGCTGGTGGCGCCGTGCGCGACCCGCAAGCCACCCCGCCTGCGCAGATCCTGGACGCCCAGCCCCGCCGTGCGCCAGGGGCCATCGAGGTGAAGGAGGAGGACGGCCTGACGCAGCTGCTCACCAGTCGGCTCATTGTGGCCGTCACATCGGCCGGCCGCCTGTCCTTCGTGGATCGTGCTTCCGGGCGTTCGGTCAACTCATTGCCGGCAACAGAGGGTTCGGCCTTCCTGTTCGAACCGGGCAGCACCACGCTGAAGCTCACGGCGGCAAAGGATGCCTGGTTCTATGGCGGCGGTGTGCAGAACGGACGCTTCTCCCATCGCGGCAAGCGCATCGCCATCGTCAATACCAACAGCTGGGTGGACGGCGGTGTGGCCAGCCCGACCCCCTTCTACTGGAGCACCGAGGGCTACGGCCTGCTGTGGCACACCTTCACGCCGGGCTCGTATGACTTCGGCACCACCGACCCGCAGGTGGTGACCCTGAGCCACCAGACCCCCTACCTGGACGTGTTCTTCATGTTCGATGCCCAGCCCGTGGCACTGCTCAACGACTACTACCAACTCACCGGCCACCCTGTGCTGCTGCCCAAGTTCGGCTTCTACGAAGGGCACCTCAACGCCTACAACCGCGACTACTGGAAGGCAATCGACGACACGGCCGCCGACACCCTTGCCAGCCCTGCCGGAACCCCTGCCTCTGCCACAGCGGCCGATGGCTTCCCCACCGGCACCACCCCCGCCTCCACAGCCTCGATGGCAGGCCCCGACGGCTCGGTGCTGTTCGAGAACGGCCGCTATTATAAGGAGAGCCAGACCGACAACGGAGGCACCCGCGAGAGCCTGAACGGCGAGGCGGAAGGCAGTTACCGCTTCTCGGCGCGCGCTGTCATAGACCGCTACAATGCCGCCAACATGCCGCTGGGATGGGTGCTGCCCAACGATGGCTACGGTGCTGGCTACGGCCAGACCGGCACGCTGGACGGCAACATAGAGAACCTGCGCCAGTTTGCCGACTATGCCCACCAGCATGGCGTGGAGGTGGGCCTGTGGACGCAGAGCGACCTGCACCCCAAAGAGGGCGTGGAACCGCTGCTGCAACGCGACATCGTGAAGGAGGTGCGCGACGCTGGCGTGCGCGTGCTGAAGACCGATGTGGCCTGGGTGGGCGCCGGCTACAGCTTCGGCCTGAACGGCGTGGCCGATATAGCTGCAATCATGCCGCGCGAGGGTAACAACGCCCGCCCCTTCATCATCAGCGTGGACGGCTGGGCCGGTACACAGCGCTATGCCGGCATCTGGACCGGCGATCAGACGGGCGGCGACTGGGAGTACATCCGTTTCCACATACCCACCTACATAGGTGCCGGTCTGAGCGGCCAGCCCAACATATCGTCGGACATGGACGGCATCTTCGGAGGTCGCAACGTGCCCGTCAACGTGCGCGACTTCCAGTGGAAGACCTTCACGCCCATGCAACTGAACATGGACGGCTGGGGCCGTCACCCCAAGTACCCCCAGGGCCTGGGCGAACCCGCCACCAGCGTCAACCGCACCTACCTGAAGCTCAGGTCCATGCTCATGCCCTACCTCTACACCCTGGCGCACGAGGCCATCGACGGCAAGCCCATGGTGCGCGCCATGTTCCTGGACGAGCCCAACGCCTTCACCCACGGCGTGCATACACGCTACCAGTTCCTGTGCGGCCCCAGCATCCTGGTGGCCCCTATCTATCAGGACACCGAGGCCGATGAGCAAGGCAACGACATCCGCAACGACATCTACCTGCCCGAGGGACAATGGATAGACTTCTTCAGCGGCGAGTGCTACGAGGGCGGCCAGGTACTGAACGGCTTCCGCACCCCGCTGTGGAAACTGCCCGTGTTCATCCGTCGCGGTGCCATCATCCCCATGATACATGCACACAACAACCCCAACCAGATCGACCGCCACACGCGCGCCTTCATCTTCTACCCGAAGGGACACACGGAGTTCACGCAGTATGATGACGACGGCCGCACCGAGGCCTATCGCACCGGGGCCTTCGCCACGACACGCGTGGAGAGTCTGCTGGACGAGCGTAAGGGGCGCCTCACGCTGACCGTGCACCCCACCAAGGGCACGTTCCAAGGCTTCGAAGCCGAGAAATCGACCGAGCTGCTGGTCAACCTGCAGCAACAGCCCAAGAAGATTGTGGCGCGCATCAATGGCAAGAAGGTGCGGCTGGATCAGGCACGCGACCGCAAGGACTTTGCCGAGAACACCAACGTGTGGTTCTATGACCCCGCACCCGAGTACAACCGCTTTGCCACCGGCGGCACGCCCATGGCACAGATCGAGGTGAAGCACTCGCCACGCCTGTATGTGTGCATTGCCGACCAGGACATCACCGCCACCACCATCACCCTGGAGGTGGAGGGCTACACCTTCGACACCTCCAACCACCACCTGCACAAGAGCGGCAGCATGCAGACACCTGTGCTGCGCCGCGAGGGCGAGCAGGGGGCCTATGCCGTGACGCCCTCATGGCAGGGTGTGACCGGAGCCGACTACTACGAGCTGCAGCTGGTGGACCACAGCCAGCCCGGACAGCCGCAGGAGTCGCCCGTCTATACGCAGGTGGGGGCCGACGCATCGGCCACCCAGGCGCTGCGCCCCACCAGCTTCACCTTTGCCGACCTGCAACCCGAAACCGACTATGAGGTGCGCATCCGTGCGGTGAACAGCGACGGCGCCACCCCCTGGGCATCGGCCACCTACCGCACCATCGCCGACCCGCTGCGCGAGGCCCTGCGTGGCATCATGGCCCAGACCTCGTGCGAGAACCAGCCTGGACAGGGCATCGACCACCTTACCGACTTTGACGAGAAAACCACGTGGCACACCTCCTGGAGCCAGACAGCAGTGCCCTTCGACATCACCATCGACCTGCACGCCATCGCCCAGCTGGACAAGCTGCTGTATGTGCCGCGCACGGATGCAGGCAACGGCACCATCACCCGCGGCACCGTGTGCATGAGCATGGACCGCGTGCACTGGTCGCAGCCCGTGCCCTTCCAATGGCAGCCCAACAGCCAGCCCAAGGAACTCTCCCTCCGTCCCGTCTCTTCTGCTGCGATTCCATCGCAGTCCGCCCCCGGCGGTACCACCTCCGCCCTTCCCGCCACCGCCCGCTACCTGCGTATCCATGTGGATGAGGCCCGCGGCGGCTTCGGCAGCGGCCAGCAGCTGTACGTGTTCAAGCAGGCCGGCACCGACAGCTATCTGCCCGGCGACCTGAACCAGGACGGACGCCTGGACGAGAACGACCTCACCTCCTACATGAACTACAACGGCCTGCGCCAAGGCGATGCCGACTTCGAGGGCTACATCTCCAAAGGCGACCTGAACCAGAACGGCCTCATCGATGCCTACGACATCTCCGCCGTGGCCGTCGAACTGGAGGGCGGCGTTGCAGCCAGTCCTGCAGAGCCCGTGGCCGGAACCATCACCGTGAAGGCCGACAGGCAAGTGGCCAACGCCGGCGACCTGATCACCCTCACCGTGAGCGGCAAGGGGCTGGTCAGCGTGAACGCCCTGAGCATGGCCATCCCCTACGATGCCTCCCAACTGGAATATGTGGGCACGCAGGCCCTGGGCATGCAGCAGATGCGCAACCTCACCACCGACCGCCTGCACTCCAACGGCCAGAAAGCCCTCTATCCCACCTTCGTGAACTGCGGTAACCACCCCAGCCTCACTGACGGCACCCTGCTCAGCATCCAGTTCCGTGCCAAGCGCAAGGGCAAAGTCACCTTCGACGTGCGCGACGGTCTCCTGGTGGATAAGAACCTGAACACAATCAGCTGGTAATATATGGCAAAGGACAAACTGATGTATGTGTGCGACCACTGCGGTCAGGAATCGGCCAAGTGGTTGGGCAAGTGCCCCTCGTGCGGGCAGTGGAACACGTTCAAGGAAATAAGGGTGCAGGCCAGCGCCGCGGCCACCTCAGCCCAGGGTGGGCGAGGAGCACGCCCTGTGGGCGGTGTTGGCAGCAACTCGGCCGCACGCCCCATACCCATTGCGCAGATACGGGCCGAGGCCGAGCCGCGCATGGACATGCACGACGACGAACTGAACCGCGTGCTGGGCGGAGGCCTGGTGCCCGGCAGCCTGGTGCTGCTGGGTGGCGAACCGGGCATCGGCAAGAGTACGCTGGTGTTGCAAACCGTGCTGGGGCTGACCGACAAGAAGGTGCTTTATGTGAGCGGCGAGGAGAGCGCACGGCAACTGAAACTCAGGGCCGACAGGCTCACAGCCATGCAGCAAGGTCCTACTTCCGGTTCCTCCACGCGGAGAGGCACGAAGGCAGACAGCGGACAGGTTGTGGTTGACGGCGGCCGTGAAGCGGTCGGGACGGACGAGACCTCGCAGGGTCTCCTCGTGGTGTGCGACACCTCGCTCGAGACCATCTTCACCCACATCGAGAACGAACGGCCCGACATCGTCATCATCGACTCCATCCAGACCATCTACACCGAAGGGGTGGAGTCCTCGGCCGGCTCGCTTGCGCAGATCCGTGAGTGCGCCCAACAACTGCTCAAGTACGTCAAGACCCAGCACCACGCTGCCCTGGCCTCAGCACCGGACTCCGCAGACGCCCCCCTCCGTGAGGGCATAGGTGGCCAGGGCCTGCCTCCCAGCATCATCCTCATCGGCCATATCAACAAGGAAGGCACCATTGCCGGGCCGAAGGTGCTGGAGCACATCGTGGACACCGTGCTGCAGTTTGAGGGCGACCAACACTATGTGTATCGTATCCTGCGCGCGCAGAAGAACCGCTTCGGCTCCACCTCGGAGTTAGGCATCTATGAGATGCGGCAGGACGGACTGCGGCAAGTGTCCAACCCCTCGGAACTGCTCATGACCGACAACCACGAAGGCCTCTCCGGCGTGGCTATCTGTGCCGCCATCGAGGGCGTTCGGCCTTTCCTCATCGAGACGCAGGCGCTGGTCAGCACCGCCGCCTATGGCACGGCACAGCGTCAGGCCACGGGCTTCGACTACCGCCGTCTGAACATGCTGCTGGCTGTGCTGGAACGCCGGGTGGGCTTTAAGATTGCGGCCAAGGATGTGTTTGTGAACATCGCCGGTGGTCTGCGCGCCACCGACCCGGCCATGGATCTGGCTGTGATTGCTGCCATACAGAGCAGCACGGTGGATATTCCCATCGATGCCGACACGTGCGTGTGTGGCGAGGTGGGCCTGTCGGGCGAGATTCGCCCCGTGGCACGTATCGAACAGCGCGTGGCCGAGGCCCAGAAGCTGGGCTTCCGCCGCATCCTGATTCCGGCCTACAACCTCAAGGCTATCAACCCCAAGAACTACGACATCCAGATTGTGCCCGTGCGCAAGGTGCACGATGCCGTGCGCGAGTTGTTTGGCTGACCGGCACCCGCCACTTTCTTGCCCCCCCTACAACGCAGCCCGATACCGTGTGCAAAACGATATCGGGCTGCGCTTGTCACAGGTTGAGGCTGCTCGGAGCCCCAGCCTGCGTGGCTATTTCACGACTACCTTGCGGCCGTTCACGATGTAGATACCCTTGTGCGGCAGCTTGTTGGCGATGCGGCGTCCGTTCAGGTCGAATGCACCGGCGCCCCAGTCGGCCACCTTCCAGCGGTCGTCTTCAATCTGCCAGATGCCGGTGCCCGTGCCTTGGCCGAAGTCGGTGACGCGGTTGGCCAGCAGGTTCAGCGTGCGTGCCTCGGCGATGCTGAGTGCGCGTGCATGCACGATGACATCATCGTACCACGCCTCGGGCGAGCCTTCGCCCTTCACGCCGATGCCCAGCTGCATGTATTCGGCAGCGGTGACCATGTCCAGCACCTTCTGGTAGGGGAACAGGGACGCGCTCTTGGCCGCGGTGTTAGCCTCGCCGGCGGTGCTGGTGAAGCTCTTCAGCGTCTTCTTTGTGCCGTTCACGTAGATGGCGATGCCCTCCGTGTCGCAGGTCACGCTCACGAAGGCCCACTCGCCCACGGGCAGATAGCCCGTTCCGGTGGTGGCGCCTTCGGCCGGTTGGTTGGCATCGAAGCTGTCGGTGCCGTTGTCAAAGCCCAAGTGGGCATTGCCTGTGAAGAAGAGGCGCTGCTTCACGGCGCTCATGTTGCCGCGCTTGTCGGTGATGCTCCACAGGGGGGCGGTCAGGTTCTCGTCGGCCCGCTTCACCCAGAACGACACGGTGAAGCCCTCCAGCCCTTCCATGCCGGCCAGCGGGTTGGGCATGAACAAGTAGGAGCTGCTGGCGCTGCTGCCGGCATAGGTGTGGGCCACCAGCCCGTCGCGCTCGGGGTCAGACTCTGCTGTGGGCTTGGTGCCGTTGGTGCCGCCCTTCACAGCCGTGGTGTGCTGACTCTCGTCGTAGCGGTTGGTGCAACTCAGTTCGTCCATGTCGTAGAAGGCGGCCAGCGGGCTGAGTGTGGCCACGCGGGTGCTGTCGTCGATGGTGTTGCGGGCGGCCTTCACCGTGAAGGTCTGGTCGTAGTAGCAGTTGCCGTCGCTGATGTGGCAGGTCAGCGTCACGTCAGTAGTGGCGTCGGGCGCGTTGTACCGGCCCGTGTTGGAAATGATGTCGGGCTCGGACGACGTCCATTCCACCGTGGCACCATACAGGCGCTCGGCATAGAGCGGCAGGTTGCGGCTCACGCTGGCGTTGTTCTTGATGGGCACTTCGTATTGCTTGGCTGCGTAGGCCACGGCATACTCGGACTTCATCTTATAGGCCCACACGGGCTGGCCGGTGGCCTGGCAGAGGGCGCTGATGCAGATGGCTTTGGCCACGCGGTTCTCGATGGTCTGCTCGGTCACTACGCCGCGGTAGGTCTGGTTGTTCAGCGTCAGCACGATATAGGAGGTGCCGGCCGTGCGTTTCCAGGTGCCGGTCATGTCGCCCGTCACCTTTCCGCCGTCGTTGAGCTGTACGGTCACCGGTGTTGCGCATTCGAGGTTTTCATGGTTCAGGTTGTAGCGGTGCAGCAACAGGCTGTACTCGCCGCATAGCTCCTCGTCGGTGAAGGAGCATCCACTCTTGATGTCCTCGTCGGTCACGGTCTCGCCGTTGAATTCGAACGGGGCGGCCACCAGCCAGCCCTGATCATTCACGAAGAGCTGTTGAACACGATCCTGGAACCACTCGTTGCCGCCATTGTAGCGGGTGTGGTACACGACGAAGGCGCGGCCCTTGTCATCGACGAATGCCGAGTTGTGGCCCTGTGCCACGCGTCCCTGGCCAGTGCCTTGGAAGCCCCAGTCCTTGTAGGCGCTCATCAGCAGGAAGCCACGGTTGTTGCCGCCGGGGCCAAAGTTCAGTTGCCAGCCCTTGAATTCGGCCGAGGTGCCTTGCGAGTCCACGTAGGGTCCGTCGGGGTTCTTGCTGCGGAACAGTCGCATCACGTAGCCCTCCTTGGCCGATAGCCCGCCATAGCTCATAAACAGATAGTAGTACTCGCCTATCTTCTGGATGTACGAACCTTCGCCGCTCACGTAGTAGCCGCCGGCTACGTGCTTGCCATAGTAGGGGTCGCTGGAAGCGTGGTCGCCCGAGGCGGGCGAGAGCGGGTAGGTGACGGTGTAGTCGCGCAGACCTGTCTCGTTGTCCAGCTTCAGCATGTAGATGCCGCCGCTCCACGAGCCGTAGCTCATCCACAGCTGCCCGTCGCTGTCGTAGAACACGCAGGGGTCGATGTCGTTGGGCCAGTGGTTGCCCCAGTCTCTGCCTCGGTTGTAGCGGGCGGGCAGGGAGTTCTGCGTGCCGATGGCCAGCTCCAGGTCCGTCTTCTTCCACGAGATGGCAGGGTCGGTGCCGTTCAAGAAGCCGCTGATCGTCACAGGCCCTTGATACACGAACTCGCCCTCGATGGTGTTGCTGGTCAGCAGCACGATGCTGGAGTTCCATGTGGGGCCGTTCACGCTCATGTACATGCACCACTTCTTCATGGTGGGGTTATAGATGATGTCGGGAGCCCAAAAGTTGCCGTTTACATTATAATTGCCGCCGTAGGCATGCGCCCACGCCTCGGCATTGAAGGCGGGGAAATCCACCTCCTTGACAGTGCCGTTTACCAGCGCCTTAACCTTTTTCACTTGCGGAACACTGAATGCCTGGTCGGCCGCGCAGCTACTCACGCTGCCGTTGGAGTTCACGCGGGCAAAGCGCATGCCAAGTCCGCTCCAGTTAATCAGGTCGGCAGAGCGCGCAAAGCCGAGGTGCGTGCCCATGATATAGAATGTCTTTCCGTTTTGCACGATGGACGGGTCGTGAATGCCCGCCAGCGATCGCTGCGTGGTGCGGGTGTATTCGCTAATCTGGGCCAAGGTAATCGGCGTGGCTGATTCCTGTGCCTGCATGGACTGTACCTGCATCGTGGCGACCAGCAGCAACAGACTGTGGCCTAAGGCGCGCAGGCATCGGCTGGCAGTGTGGTCCTTGGTGGTAAAGATGCTCTGTTTCATTGTTGGTAGGTGTGTTGTGTGTTAAAAACTGTCCAAAGATATAACTTTTTATTGAACGTGAGGCCCGCTTTGCGGCCTTTTAACACTTTTAAGTATAAAAGAAGTATAAGTTTTTGGCCAGTTCGTCGGAAAAGTGTTCCTTTGCCGCGTCCATTCAGGACAAATACAAACACGGAACAATCACTTAACACCAACCGTTATGAAGAAGATTTTCATCATCTGCGCCGCAGGTCTTTTGCTCACCTCCTGCGCATCGAAGAAGAAGTACATGGAGCTGCAGAACAACTACGCTGCCCTCCAAACCACCTATGACGGGCTGAAGAATCAATACCAGACCGCACAGATCGACCAGGCCAGTGCCGCTGCCACCATCAAGAGTCTGGAGGAACAACTGGCCGAGGCCCGCCGGACCAATGCCGAGCTCAAGGAGTCCTACCGCACGCTGCAGGGTTCGCTGGACCAGAGCCTGAAGCAGAACAGCGAGGGCAACATCAACATCTCGAAACTGGTGGACGAGATCAACGCCTCCAACCGCTTCATCAAACAACTGGTCGAGGCCAAGGACAAGAGCGACAGCCTGAATGTGGTGCTGACCAACAACCTGACCCGCAGCCTCTCCAAGGAGGAACTCCAGGAAGTGGACGTGCAGGTGCTGAAGGGCGTGGTCTATATCTCCCTGGCCGACAACATGCTCTACGAGAGCGGCTCCTACAAGATCAATTCGCGCGCATCGGAGACTCTCTCCAAGATTGCCAAGATCATCAAGGACTACCGCGACTACGACGTTCTCATCGAGGGCAACACCGACGATGTGCCCATCAACCAGCCCAACATCCGCAACAACTGGGATCTGAGCTGCTTGCGCGCATCCAGCGTGGTGCAGGAACTGCAGAACACCTATGGCGTTGACCCCAAGCGCCTCACCGCCGGCGGCCGTGGCGAGTACAATCCCATCGCCACCAACGACACCGCCCTGGGCCGTCAGCGTAACCGCCGCACCCAGATCATCATCACGCCGAAGCTCGACGAGTTCATGGACCTGATCGAACAGGCTCCGGAGTAAGCGTCGGCTTCAGCCCGAACCACAGAAGGCACGGAAACCACCCACTTCATCAGGCGTGGCTTCCGTGCCTTCCTTTTTCCTTGTCTGTCGTTGCCTCCTTCGCGCACGCGTGTACGCACGTCTCCCTCCCCCTAACAGGGGAATACCAGTAGAGCGTAGCTCGATCTCAACCATGAAGCACACCCCCTCAAGCCCGAGCGCAGCCCTCGTCATTCATTACGAGTGCCATTTTCCCGACTCGTGGCCTGGGGCAGGGAAGCCCTTTTGAGGGCGCGGAGGCCCTTCGTGCCGACCAGAACGTCAAACATCTTTGTGCAGCAGCAGATAGGAATCGCAAGAACAAAAAAACAGAAAAAGTTTTGGCGGGAGCAGAATAAACCCATATCTTTGCGGCGAAGCAAGACAGCTCACTGCTATTCATGCTCCATCGTGCCGAATGCCAAGGAATTCAGATGGTATGACAACTGAAGAAATGATACAAGCCATTGCCGAGTGATTCACGGTTATGATAACTATGTCCGACCAGCCCTCAAATATCATCATTTACAAAACCGCCGACGGGAAAGCGTCGGTGGCGCTGTTTGCCAAAGACGGAAGGATTTGGCTGAACCAGCAACAGATGGCAGAACTTTTTGGAACCTCAAAGCCAAATATCAGTATGCATATCGCAGGAGTGCTGAGAGATAAAGAGTTAACTAAAGATTCAGTTGTTCAGAATTACTTAACAACTGCCGCCGATGGCAAGCAATACAATGTCGTATTCTACGCTTTAGAGATGATCTTGGCAGTGGGCTATCGTGTACGTGGCGTGCGCGGCACACAGTTCCGGCAATGGGCCACGCGACATCTGGCCGAATACCTAGTCAAGGGCTTCACGATGGATGACGAGCGGTTGAAGAACCCAGACGGCAGGCCTGATTATTTCGATGAGTTGCTGGAACGCATCCGCGACATACGCGCCTCAGAAAAACGCTTCTATCAGAAACTGCGCGATCTGTTTAGGCTGAGCAGCGACTATGAGGCACGCGAAAGAGCCACGCAGATGTTCTTTGCCGAAACACAGAACAAATTGCTCTTTGCTGTTACCCACCACACTGCGGCAGAAATCATCATGGAACGTGCTGATGACGAGAAACCCAACATGGGATTGACGGCATGGAAGGGAAGTATCGTGCGCAAGGGTGACATTGTGATTGCTAAGAACTACCTCCAGGCCGATGAAATAGACCTGCTGAACCGGCTTGTCAACCTCTTCCTTGAGTCGGCAGAACTGAGAGTCAAAGGGCGGCAAGACTTGACCCTCGACTTCTGGCGCCAGAATGTTAAGACGCTGTTGGTTTTTCAAGGCATGGATGTGCTGGATGGAAACGGCCGTGTGTCTAATCAGGAAATGGAAGAATATGTACGTAGCGTATATGCCAAGTTTGACTCCAAGCGCAAGGCATACGATGCGGTCTTGGCTGATGAGGAGGACATGAAACTGCTGGATGACCTTGAGAGCGAAATCAAGATCCATAAGTCCGAGACCTGATCATCCGTTCTCTTACTCTCCTGTGTGCTACCTGCTGCCCTCCATCCCTCATCACCTTCCTACCCTTTTTGATGCCCTTGACGAGCGGAAGAACAAAAAAAGGTGAAAAGTTTTGGTGGGTGCAAAAGAAATCCATATATTTGCGGCGCTGCTAGTTAGCCCAAAGGAGGGCGGCGGGCAGTCTTATATATAAGAAAGACGTTTTCGAACGTCTGTCGTTGTGAGCCAAGAACTTCGCAAACTCTAACATCACAGCAGACAGATGACAACCGAGACGTCTGCGTGGTGCGTTTATATAATCCTTAGTAATTATATGCGTGCTGGCGTGGGCTAACTGCGTTGTCTATCCTGTGTGATGTGGGCAATGCGAAGGCCTTTGGCTCCAGGATGGGCAAGAGAACAGCACCTACGCCTTTTTTATATACTAAGGATAATAGGTAATCATTTTACTGCTTACTCTTGGGTGTTGAGAAGCATTATCAAAGTTGTCATGTGTTTTATTAAGCGTATGTTGATGAAACTAGAATTGTCGCCTTCTGGTGTTATAAACAAACGTGATGAAGAAAAGTCAGTTTCAACGCTTGAAGAATTCTTAAACTGCGTTGAGCATACGAATGATGGTGCAGTATATTTATATCGAGGGCACAGCCGTTTGTGCTATAAGTTAACTCCTAGTGTCGGCAGGGATGATTTATCCCTGCAGAATGAAAAGCAAATGTTTCTTGAGTTCAAGCGGAGGTACTATCTTTATACAGACCATAGGCCTAAAACTGATATTGATTTATTGTTCTTGGCTCAGCACTACGGTGTCCCGACACGTTTGTTAGATTGGAGCTATAACCCATTGGTTGCTTTATATTTTGCTTGCTGTTCCAACATAAGCTGTGAGGGTAATGTTTATGTTCACAAAATTTCAGGCCATCCTTGTTGCGTAAAAGAAGGGCATCAACTGGATAATGATATTTTCTCTACTTCCTTTGAACATGCCCATCATTTTATAATTCCTGATTACACTGATAGACGTTTTGTCAATCAACAGGGTATGTTTTTATGGTTTAGAGATCCTAAGGAAGAATATAAGTCTATACACAAGAACATTATAATCAATAATAAAGTGGACATTCTGCAAAGCTTACAGGCAATAGGTATCACGGAATCTTTCATTTATCCAACGCTTGATAGTCTCGGTCGTGAAATTAAAGATAAATATATGAATAACCCTATCAATAGTAAATAAAGAGAGCATGAAAAAGCCGTTATTATTATGCAATGTTCTGCTGATTGCAGGGGCATTGTCAACATCCGCCCAAGTTGTCTCAAATGACAACGAGGATGGTGTGTACAAGATAGATGGGCGGGCTGGAGCCAATGACTTCGTGCCCGGTCAAGTCTTGGTCAAGTTTAAAGATGAAAGCACGATAAAGGTGCGTAGTAATGAACGTGGCAAGTTCCGTGCTGCCAGCATCAATGCCGTAGATAGGCTACTTAGGAGCTATGGTGTTGATGAGATGGAAAAGCTGTATCCCAGTGAGGTTGCCAAACCAAAATCGCAGCTAAGAAAGAGAAAGGCACCAAACGGAACTGTCGTGCAAGAAAAGAATTTGGATAAGGTGTATTGGGTGAAGACCAAGGTACAGAGTTCAGATTCAACGTTACAACTCATTGAGCAACTGCAGAGTATGCCAGAAGTTGAATATGCGGAGCCCAATTACCGTGTTTACATTACAGCCGATGTGCCTACTGATGGCTCGGATGTACGCCAGCGTCAGCCCAAAGACATCAGATTGGCTCCGGTTCGTACAGAAACAGATGCCAGCGTTATCTGCGCCCATCCAGAGAACAATCCGCTCTATTCACAGCAGTATGGAATCACACAGCAGAACATCCATACGCTCTGGGACAAGCCCATCATCAACAACAAGCGCCCAGTTATCGCTATTCTTGACACGGGCATAGATCTCACCCATCCCGATTTGCAGGACAATATCTGGCAGAACACAAAAGAGGTGACGGGCGAGAAGGCCTTTGATGACGATGGAAATGGCATTGTTGATGATAAATATGGTTGGAACTTCGTAGAGGACTATTACGACTTGACGGATTACAATGGACACGGCACCCACGTAGCTGGTATAGCTGCTGCATCAGATAACTCAGTGGGTGTGGTCGGCGCCAATCCACTGGCTTTGATCATGCCGCTGAAAGTTATTAATGACAAAGGAAACGGCGATATAGCAACAGTCTGCCGTGGTATTCATTATGCTGCCGAAAACGGAGCTGATATTATCAATATGAGCTTTGGACATACTGGGGAGGCTATGGCACTAACAGAAATAGAAGCTATCACACAAGCATATCAGACTTGCATATTAGTGGCTTCTGCTGGAAATAATGGGGCGAGTGTTTACGATACAAAGCCAAATAAAGGGCCTTTATGGCCCGCAGCTTATTATTTAGTATTAGGTGTTCAGGCAAGTGACAGTAACGGGCAGTTAGCGGGATTTAGCAACTACGACCCAGATGGCCCAATATTTAGCGAAGATGGTGTCAATGGCAGGAACCATGAGATTATGGTGGCTGGCGTGGGAATCTATTCAACCTATCTAAACGGCAACTACAAAGCGCTAAGTGGCACTTCAATGTCTGCCCCACTCTTTGCCGGTGCTGTCTCTGCATTACAGATGGTTAAGGAATACCCGTCGAAGGACGTGCTGTTTGGCGATCTCATACATCTCAATGCAGACTTCGCTCAGATTTACAGCGATGACACCCCACGTTACCCAGATATTGGGGTCGTGGCTATGCTGGTTGATGATTCGGCGAACGGCAATGGTGATGGTCAGGTAGATGCAGGTGAGGTGGTCGATTTCTCTGTCGTGCTACGTAACACATGGGCTGACGCAACAGATATCAGGCTAAAACTTGCCGCCGATGATGAGTACTGGGAGTTTGTGAATATAAAGAATCCCAATGTTGATTTTGGATATAGCATGTCTGCTTATGGACGCGAAACATCTCAAACACCTATCAACGTAAAGTTTGCCAATAATATCGGGGACAATACGCGTATTAAATTTACTATGGAAATCATTTGTGCAGAGAGCAATCGGACAATCAGACAAGATATATATGTTACTGTGCATAATATGATAAAGTTAGGAGGGATACTCTCTTCAGACATGACTTTGGCAGCTGGAAAAAAGTATTTCGTTTCTTCAAGTCTGGCTATACCTGAAGGTGTAACGCTTACCATTGAGCCAGGTACAACTATTGAATTTGCAGAGGGTACGACACTCTCCTCATCTGGTAAGATACAGGCCTGTGGAACGCCTCAAAAACCAATCAGATTCATTGGTCATAACGGTGCCAAATGGACTGGAATAAGTGCAAAACGTGATACCTTAAGGTATTGTCAGTTAGAAGATTTGCATGTAATACCAGGGTCTGGCCTTTACTTAAAAGACTGCATAGTACGTTTCTCTTTCAAGAGTACAGTCCAGCTGGACGTTAGCCTCGATAATTGTTTATATGGTGAGAGAATAAACTTTATTAATCATATGGGACCAATTGAACTGAAACCAAGAAATGTCGTATATAGCAACATAGTTAATAATGAATGTTTAAAGGACGGGGGGGGTGGACTGATTAAAACGTCTGGAGACCTTTCGTTTTTGCCTTCCTATAGTTCCATTCAGTACTGCAATTACTTTAATAACTTTACACATAAAACTGATAATGGACTAACTGGAGTGCCTTTTTATGAGTATTTTAATTGTGAGCCTTATTCCATACGTTGCATAGCTGGGTCACCATATATAGAAAGATCAGAGAAACCTTCTTATTTAGGTACCGCTCGTGAAAGTGTTATTCGCCCATTGATTTATGAGATGGGACCCGGACATAATGATACGTTTGGGCAAGTTGATTTAAGTAATATGCCTTCTCGCCCATACGCAGAGGCCCATGGCATCGTTTGGAAAGTCGTTGTCGATGGCTATGATGCACAGGATGAATTTGATGAATTGGCGCCGCTCGGCGTTGGTCGTCATAAGTTTGAAGTCTATTTCAACAGACCGATGAACAAAGACAAAGCGCCTCAAATATCCTATGGCGTTCGTGAACCATTCACGCAGCATTCGGTAAATGAAGATGGAAGCTGGAATGAGGAAGGAACAATATACACAGTCTATCATACGATAACAGGCAGAACCATGACCGATGGCTTGAACCGCATTTATGTTGATGGGGCTGAGGATAATGAGTATTTCCCCATCCCATACGAAAAAACTCGCTTCAATATCAATATTCAGGCGGCAGGTTCAATGGCCACGGGCTTTATGGCTGAAGCCGGAATGGGCAAGGTTGACTTGACATGGAATAACGATGAGAATGACTTCGAGGATGCCATGGGATTCAATATCTATCGCTATACCATGGATGATGCTGGCAATGCTGATACCGTCCGCGTCAATCAGGAAATCGTTGACATCGCAACCACGGCATATACGGACTATGACGTTGTGCCGGGCAACACCTATTATTATATGTATAAGGTGTTGTCAACGGATCTGGAGGAATACGATATGTCCAATGTCGTAGCTGTGACGCCGCTGACCTCCACGCTTGGCGATGCCAATGGCAGCGGCGACGTGGATGTGGCCGATGTCATCACGACCGTGAACTATGCCGCCGGTCAGCAGCCTAAGCCCTTCATCTATGAGGCGGCAGATATGAATGCAGACCTCAATATCGATATCCTTGACGTGATTGGTATTATAAAGAAGATCATGAATCCTGATGCAGACGTGAACTCCTTGGCATTAGCTACTGCTACCTATACGGTAGAGGACGGCACGCTGTATGTGGAAAGCCCCGTTGAACTGGCAGGCGTACAGGTGCAAATAGCCATGAGCAACAGCCAGACTGCAAAGGAAAATGAAGGGATTAAGGTTGCCGCAGACTTGAATGGGTTTGAGCATACTTCTGCATGGCTCAGCGATAACGACTATCTCTTCCTGGCCTACAACATGAACGGCAAGACGCTTACAGCAGGCAAACATGCCTTGTTGCACATAGGCGATGCCAAGATAGCAGCCATCCGCTTCTCCGATGCCAACGGACACAATGTGGAGGCGCTCGGCAATGAGGTAACACGTGTGAACCGTATGGCTACTGATGTGCTTACCGTCAGAGGTATCTATGACATGCAAGGACGCAAACTGACAGGCGACTTCAATAAGGAAGTGCAGCTGCCCAAGGGCGTGTATATTATCAACGGTAAGAAGGTGGTTCGCTGAGGTGCAAGCGTAAATGATTCAGAAAGATGAACAATAATAGAAACCAAGTGCCCATTTCTCCCCTCCCGCATGGGAGGGGGTGGGCCTTCTTCCTTCTCTTTCTATGTTTCGGCATAGGAGCGAGGGCTGGCAATATCGTCACGATAGGCACAGCCAGCAGTACGCCTGATACTGATGTGACGGTGAGCGTGGCGCTGACCAATACAGATGTCGTATCCTCGCTGCAGGTGAGTATTCCCCTGGACGAGCAATTGGCATTTGTTGATGGCTCGGCAGAACTGAGCAGCCGCTGTACAAGTCACAGCGTGACGGCTGGCGTGAAAGATGGCGCGCTGAACATCATGGTTTATTCCATGAGCTTTGCAGCAATCAGCGGTAATGAGGGCGAAATAGTATCGTTTCGGTTGAGACTTGGCGACCAGCCAACTGATATACCACTAACGGCATCAAAGGTCATCCTGACAGATACCGAGGGGAGCAGTATTGAGGGGGCAACAGCTGTGAATGGAAGCGTGAGCATACGCTGTGCCAAAGCACAATACGGTGCCATGACCATCGACTTCGGCAGCGTGCCTATCCGCAGCACCTACACACGGACACTGGCAGTGAGCAATGTGGGCAACGAGCCTCTGACGTTGACAGGGCTTCAGTTTGCCAACTATCAGACACGCTTCTCATCAACCACGTCGTTTCCTCTGACCATAGCCGCAGGTGGCAGTGGCAGCATCAATATCACTTATGCGCCGGATACCAGAGGCATGGTGAGCGAAACCGTGAAGGTGGTGTGCAACAGTATATCCAAGTTGAACAATATCACGCTAAAGGCACAGCCTTTTGCCGTGAACGAGCTGCATATCCAGCCAACCACGGGCGTTGCAGATGAAACGGTGACCGTGGGCATGACCATGAATAATATGGATGGCATCAGCGGATTCCAGTTTGAGTTCACGCTGCCGTCGCAGTTTGAATATGTAGCCAATAGTTTCCAGCTCTCTGCCCGACGGGTTGACCACACCGTCGTTTCGTCGGTCACCGACGGTGTGCTTCGTATCATCTGCTATTCTCCTACCGACAAGCCTTTCACGGGCGAGGATGGAGAACTGGCTACGATGCAACTGAAGCTGACGGGGCGGAATGGCACGACCCTGAAGGCGTCGAAGTGCCTGCTGACGGCTACCATAGATAACCAAGTGACCAATGTATGCTCTGCCGACTATGGTGCAACCATTACCATCAGAAGCCCGCATATAAGCGCGGCCAACACATTGGCTATGGGGGCCACTCCTATAACGGAGGATGCCGTGAAGACGCTGACCGTTCGCAACAGCGGCAACGCGCCATTGACCATCAGCCGCGTCCTGTTTGACAATGAGGAGTTCAGCATCCGTGAGACGCTGCCGATAACGATTAACGGTTCCAGCAGTCAGACGCTGACGGTTGTCTATCCGAGCATAGAAGAAGGTGACTACAATACGACCATGCAAATCTACTCCAACGACCCCGAGCAGCGCCTGTGGAACGTCGGCGTGACAGGTAACCGTTTTGCCCCCAACTATCTTTCGATCTCTGCAAATGATGTGCTGACGGGTAAGGATGTGAGCGTAGATGTAAGCATGGACAACTATGATGCCATCAATGGCTTGCAGTTCGACTTGGAATATTCTTCGGAATACTATGAGCCTACAGACGAACTGACAACAACGGCACGCGCCGCAGGGTTCAGTGTGTCTCAGCGTTCTGTCAGCACGAGTGTAGTCCGTTACTTCTTCTACTCTCTTAATGATGCCCTGATCAATAGGGGGGAAGGCCGGATCCTGTCCTTCAAGCTTAGAGCGAAGGCTGATGCCCCGACAGGTGCTTATAGCCTGAAGATAACGAACATCAAGCTTGGAACTGCCGACATGCAGAACAAGTATGCAGGCTCCGATCTGAACGGAACCTTCAACGTGGTGGAGCAGTTGCAAGGAGATGTGAATCTGGACGGCGCTGTTGACAGCGGTGATGTCATGGCAATATATACAGCTATGGCAGGCAATGCAGACGCAGGACTACAGCTTCGTGCCGATGTCAATGACG
This sequence comes from Bacteroidaceae bacterium, assembly GCA_017526905.1. Classification (GTDB taxonomy): domain Bacteria; phylum Bacteroidota; class Bacteroidia; order Bacteroidales; family Bacteroidaceae; genus Physcousia. Next base: position 32,859 of record JAFXQT010000037.1, read on the forward strand.
ACGGACAGATTGATAGTGGCGACGTAATGGCTATCTATAGCATTATGGCGGATAATTGAAACAATGAACATTAAACACCCTATAATGAAACGAACAAAAATTGTGTTGCTGCTCTTCTCACTCATGGCGTGGGGAAGCAATATTAAAGCCGACAATGTTATCACTGCCAACGACGTGAATATACGTCCTGGAGGCACAACGGAGCTGGTTGTGAGTTTGGAGAACGATGCCGACTTCAATGTCTATGCCTATGACTTCCGTTTGTATCTACCAGACGGCATAGAGGTGGCTAAGAAGGATAACGGATCGTATATTTACGAGCTGAAGGAGCGTAATGCTGACCACGGAACCAATGTGCAGATGACTTCGGATGGCGCTGTACAGTTTGGCGTTAACAGTCCTGAGCTGTATCTTACCGGAACCTCTGGCCCTGTACTGGGCATTACGCTTAAAGCTTCTGCTGAATTGGCCGAAGGAAACTATCAGGCATCCATCCAGCGCATAACGTATGCCAATAAAGAAGCACAGACCGTGCATCCGGCTGACATAACCTTTAATATCGTTGTTAAGGACTTGGTCGTGCTTGATGAAACTGCAACCGAAGCACCGGCCCCGACGGATGGACCGGTTAACGTGCAACTGAACCGGACAATTAAGGGCGGTGAGTGGAGCACGATTGTACTGCCGTTCGCAGCCACGGGCGATCAAGTAAAGGCAGCCTACGGAGATGATGTGCAGCTCTCGGCGTTCACTGATTGGAGCAAAGAGGAAGATGACAATGGCGCAATAATCGCCATCAACGTGAATTTCACGGAGGCTGCTGTGCAGGACGGCATTCCTGCCAATACGCCTATGCTCATCAAGGTGAGCGAGAACGTTACAGAAGCTACGTTCGACGGCGTGACGTTGGAGCCGGATGAGGAACCGATGGTGAGAGTAGGCAAGACGGCCTCGAAGCGCGGCTACTTCTATGGTACGTACGTTACGACACAAGTGCCGGAAGAGAACGTTTTCATCTGCGGAAATAAGTTCTACTATTCAAGAGGTGCTACAACGATTAAGGGCTACCGTGGCTACTTCTTGTTCCATGATGTGCTGGATGCTTATTATGCTGGTGCAGATGTGAAGTTCAACTTTAATATTGGCGGGCATCCGACAGCTATTGAAGGCATCAGCACAGCAGAAGCCAAGGGTGCAGCCTATGACCTTGGCGGTCGCCGTATAGCAAGGCCGCAGCAGCGTGGCATCTATATCGTCGACGGCCGTAAGAAGCTTGTCTATTGAACGGAAAAGTAGAACGCAAAAAAGCAATGCGATGAAAAAAAGATATGTCATTCCTCAGATTGATATTGTGCGGCTACAGAACGAGTCGCCACTGGCACCAGTGGCGTCACGGCAAACAATGGCATCGGCTATGGCGGCATTGACGAAGAAGGTGAACTGGAACCCAGTGTGAAACGCAACGACCCACATGTCCAATGGGAATCGTGGGAAGAGTGGGAGAAGAACCCATGAGGCGACGTTGAGAACCGTTGCGACAATATCCTGATAAGTAGATATTCATAAATGGTTTCCTATCTCTCAGCGAATGAGCCGAATTGTGCAAGGACCTAAATCCACAAGGCATTCGTGCAATTCGTCTTATTCGTTGAGAAAGAAAAGGTCATTTAATTCGTTAGAGTCAGATGGCAGCTGTGACCTGTGTGGTTGCAGCTGCTGTTGTTAGTTCCGGTCCGTGTAGATAAAAGAGGGGGTGATCAACAGTCCAAGCACTTCCGCCAATAAGCCGTACGCGTGTAGCCCGCAAGCCGTACGCGTGTAGCCTGTAAGCCGTACGCGTGTAGCCTGTAAGCCGTACGCATGTCAGCGATAACTCCTTGAACTTACCCGCCGACCTCCTTGAACTGATTGCCTATCCACCTTGGTATGATTGCCCCGTCCATTCCCCGAAAAAGGGTAGGGGTGATGGAAGCAATAGGGGCTTTTTGGAGAAAATGCCCACTTAAAATTGGTAATGCCACTGAAATGCCCACTTGCGCTATGTGTTGACAGTCAGCTGTATAGATGTGTTTAAGTGGGCAAATGGGCATTTTTGCAAAAAATAATTTTGTGTGTAGTAACTGTGCCGCTCGCACACCGTCCGCCTTGCGGTAGGCGGGCGCTCACCCTGCGGTAGGCCGGCGCCCGCCTTGCGGTAGTTCAGCCCTCTGCTTGCGGCTGGTAGTCCTTTGCATGCGGATGTCCAGCTCGTACACTACGTGAGTTAAAAGGGAAGTTAAAAGGGAAGTTAAAAGGGGAGTTAAAGGGGAAGTAACTCAAGTTTCGGAAGTACCTCACAGCCGATGCCGAGACATCAGATATTGGTTCTTCGAAGTGTCGAAGCGACCAGAGGTCGATCCGATGCCGTAGGCATCAGATATTGGTAGCCAGCCATTCCTATGGCTGGTATGTAGGCCGTGAAAAAAGCGTGCCTTTAGGTACGCGACCGCAAATGATGTCGCGTACCTATGGCACGCTATCCTATAACATGCACATTAAACCAGCCATAGGAATGGCTGGCTACCAATGTCTGATGCCTACGGCATCGACTGTTTACTTCCGGAAGTTTAACTTCCCCTTTAACTTCCTTTTTACTCTCCTTTTTACTCCCTTTTTTACTCCCCCTTTCACTTCCCCTTTTAACTTCCGAAAATTAATAAGCCCGTAAGCTCGAAGTGCATGGACTTATGGCTCGAAGTGCATGGACTTATGGCCCGAAGTGCATGGTCTTATGGCCCGAAGTGCAGCGCGTCCGTTAGCTGCCGAGCGGGCTGAGAATGCGAAACTTGAGGCTTTTTTTGCTGATATGCAGAAAAAGGTGTACCTTTGCAGCCGCAGGCCGGCCCAACCACGGCGGCTGCCCGGAATGAACTATGCCAAACCTCATCGCTATTGTAGGACGCCCCAACGTGGGTAAGTCCACACTCTTTAACCGCCTGACCAAAACCCGTCATGCCATCGTCTCAGACGAAGCAGGCACCACGCGCGACCGCCAGTACGGCAAGTGCGAGTGGGTGGGCCGCGAGTTCTCCGTGGTGGATACCGGCGGATGGGTGGTCAACTCGGACGACATCTTTGAGGAAGAGATACGCAAGCAGGTGACGCTGGCCACGGAAGAGGCCGACGTGATCCTGTTCCTGGTGGATGTGAACACGGGCGTGACCGACCTTGACGAGGCTGTGGCGGCCATACTCCGCCGCACCGACAAGCCCGTGATACTGGTGGCCAACAAGACGGACAACGCCACGCAGCAGTGGCAGGCGGCCGAGTTCTACTCGCTCGGCCTGGGCGACCCCTTCTGTATCTCGTCGGCCACCGGTAGCGGCACGGGCGACCTGCTGGACCTGATTATTGAGAAGCTGCCCAACGCCACCGACAGCCAGGAGGAACTGGACCTGCCGCGTATTGCCGTGGTGGGGCGCCCCAACGTGGGCAAGTCGAGCCTGACGAATGCCTTCATCGGCGAGGAACGACACATCGTGACGGACATTGCCGGCACCACGCGCGACAGCATCTACACCCGCTACCAGAAGTTCGGCTTCGACTTCCTGCTGGTGGACACGGCCGGCATACGCCGAAAAAACAAGGTCAGCGAGGACCTGGAGTTCTACAGCGTGATGCGCAGCATTCGGGCTATCGAGAACTCCGACGTGTGCATCCTCATGCTGGATGCTACGCGCGGCATCGAGGCGCAGGACCTGAACATCTTCCAGCTCATCCAGCGCAACCAAAAGGGGCTTGTGGTGGTGGTGAACAAATGGGACCTGGCCGAGGACAAGAGCAACACGGCCATCCAGTTCTTCGAGGATGCCATTCGCCAACGCATGGCGCCGTTCACCGACTTCAGCATCATCTTTGCCTCGGCCCTGACCAAGCAGCGCATCTTCAAGGTGCTGGAAACGGCAGCCGAGGTGTATAAGCACCGCAAGGCCCGCGTGGGAACCACTCGCCTGAACGAGGAGATGCTGCCGCTCATCGAGGCATATCCGCCCCCATCGATGAAGGGCAAGTACATCAAAATCAAGTATTGCTCGCAGCTGCCGGACACACGCATCCCGTCGTTCGTGTTCTATGCCAACCTGCCGCAATATATCAAAGAGCCCTACAAGCGCTTCCTGGAGAACCAGATACGCGAACGGTGGGACTTCAGCGGCACACCCATCAACATCTTCGTCAGGCAGAAGTAAGGGGCGTTCTCTTACTGCATTTTCCAATGCTTGCCCACCTTTACCATGGGCAAGCCAACCTCCTCCAGCGTGCTGTCGGCAAAGCATATCTGCAGGCTGACATGCGCCTGGTCGGCCACGATGGTATCGCCAACGGCCCGCACAAAGGCCCATCCGCCGTGTTGTGCCTGCTGGTTGGCCACAAACTCCTGCAGCAGCACCACCATCTGCTCCCTGTAGGCCTCGGGCATGGAGTCGGCGTAGGCAATCTCGTCGACAAACTTTTCGCACTCGCCCTTCTGCAGGTAGCCATAGCAGCGTTCGGCGGCTGCACGCACCGCATGCCGTTCCTTGGAAAGGCCGTCGGAACAGGCGGAGAGCATTGTAACAACAGAGAATATCAGCAAAAACTGACGGAACAGGCGCTTCTTCGAGTTCATGGGTGTGTCCTACTTATGCCATTTTGGCAGGTTTTATGCCGACAAAGGTAATACATCCGGCGTTAACCGCCAAAGATTCTGCCTTCTTTTATTTTATATAAGGAACACACGGGCGCGTGAGTGTGTTTTGGCACGTAGTTTGCACTTGTCGTGGTGTCGCATCATTTCATGGACAGAAACAACAAGATTACAAACAAATAAAAGAATACAACTATGGGAAAGATTATTGGAATTGACCTGGGTACCACCAACTCGTGCGTATCCGTTTTCGAGGGCAACGAGCCCGTCGTGATTGCTAACAGCGAAGGCAAGCGCACCACACCTTCTATCGTCGCCTTCATGAAGGACGGCGAGCGCAAGGTGGGCGACCCCGCCAAGCGTCAGGCCATCACCAACCCGAAGAACACCATCTTCTCCATCAAGCGCTTCATGGGCGAGACCTATGACCAGGTGCAGAAGGAGATCAGCCGCGTGCCCTATCAGGTGGACCGTGGCGACAACAACACACCGCGCGTGAACATTGACGGACGTCTCTACACGCCGCAGGAAATCAGCGCCATGGTGCTGCAAAAGATGAAGAAGACTGCCGAGGACTACCTGGGCCAGGAGGTGACGGAAGCCGTCATCACCGTGCCGGCCTACTTCTCCGACAGTCAGCGTCAGGCCACCAAGGAAGCCGGCCAGATTGCAGGCCTCGATGTGAAGCGTATCGTCAATGAGCCCACCGCTGCCGCATTGGCCTATGGTGTGGACAAGGCCAACAAGGACATGAAGATTGCCGTGTTCGATCTGGGCGGTGGCACCTTCGATATCTCCATCCTGGAGTTCGGCGGCGGCGTGTTCGAGGAGCTCAGCACCAATGGCGACACGCACCTGGGCGGCGACGACTTCGACCAGGTCATCATCGACTGGATGGCTGGCGAGTTCCGCTCGCAGGAAGGCGTGGACCTGAAGCAGGATCCCATGGCTCTGCAGCGCCTGAAAGAGGCTGCCGAGAAGGCCAAGATCGAGCTGTCCAGCAGCACCTCCACCGAGATTAACCTGCCTTATATCACCGCTGTGGGCGGCGTGCCTAAGCACCTCGTCATGACACTGACCCGCGCCAAGTTCGAGCAACTGGCCGACAGCCTCATCCAGGCTTGTAAGGTGCCCTGCCAGAAGGCTATGCAGGATGCCGGCCTGAGCAACAGCGACATCGATGAGGTGATCCTCGTGGGCGGTTCCAGCCGTATCCCCGCCATACAGAAGCTCGTCGAAGACTTCTTCGGCAAAGTGCCCAGCAAGGGTGTGAACCCCGACGAGGTGGTGGCCGTAGGTGCCAGCATCCAGGGCGCCATCCTGAACAAGGAGAGCGGCGTGGGCGACATCGTACTGCTCGACGTGACTCCGCTGAGCATGGGTATCGAGACTCTCGGCGGCGTGATGACAAAGCTCATCGATGCCAACACCACCATCCCCTGCAAGAAGAGCGAGACCTTCTCGACCGCAGCCGATAACCAGACCGAAGTGACCATCCACGTGCTCCAGGGCGAGCGCCCCATGGC
>JAFXQT010000038.1 GCA_017526905.1 Bacteroidaceae bacterium
CCTCCGGCAGTCAATCCTTCCTTTCTACAACAAAGGTAAGGAATAACTGGTCTATCTTTCCATGTTATTGAGTTTTTTAAACGTTAATAATTTTAAGAGTTCGCTAAAGACTCTTATTTAAGGCTGCAAAGTTAAAGTAGGCGCGAATCATGACTTTAGTGACGGGCAGGTCGTTATTCACAAAGATGCCGACAACATTGGCAAAGTACTTCCTCGCATCGAAATCTTCAGGCAACTCAAAACTGGTCGAAAGGATTTTCAAGTCAAGAATGCGGTCGAGGGCGATGGTACGCAAATCACGCTTTTCTTTTATATACCCAAGCAGATACCATCGACGATTGAAAACCTTCAATGCGTATGGCTGGATATGAAACTCCTGAAGATTATATTCTTCCTGTTCGTTTTCATATCGTTGGTAGTCAACCTGCAGTTCAACATTCTTATGCATGGCTTCGATGTTCTCCGACCAAATGCAACCAGTAAAAAAGAATCTGCACTACTACGCGAATTTGAGTCTCTGTTTAAAGAGAAGAAATCCTGTGTTGTCTATCTCTCATCCACCAATATTGACAGGCTGTTCTCTCTGTATCATGCAGCTTTAAAGGCTGGACGACCGTTCTATGTTGACAAGTATCAGAAAGACATTATGGATGTTGTTGTCAACAGCCAATCAATGTGGTCTAAATCTTCATTGTATCAATATGGGAAAAATGTGCCAGAAGCACTGATGTACCATAAGTTTGACAAGAATCGCTTCTTTGTATCAGACTCTTTTAAAGAGTTTCTTAACGAGAAAGGTTATGTGATTATCGCTCGGGGTAGCGATCGTTTTGACGATCTTCTGGAACATATCCCAGGAGAAAAGCAGAAAGTGCTGTCCATGTGGAATGGCTACGTCAAAGAGGGAACCAAAGCCTATAATGAGAATTTAGCAAACTCATTGGAAGGCGAATATGATTATATGCATACCAGTGGCCATATTGACATGAAAGATTTGCGCGAGTTCTTCCATCAACTTCAGCCAAAGGCCCTCATCCCTCAGCCTTAGACCTTTGACCTTAGACCTTTGACCTTTGACCTTAGCTAAAACTACCTGGCCATCACCTTTCTCACGCTGCCGCCAGCCGACTTCACTATATTCAATCCCTTCTGAATACCGTTGATGCGCTGGCCGTTCACGTTGTAAACGTTCTCAACGTCAGAGCCGTCCACGTCATTTTCAAGATGGATGTCGATGTGGTCTGCAGTTTCTTGCTTGACTTTGGTTTTCGCTGCGTTTACTATGCGTCCCGTATTTCTGTCAATCAACAGAGCCACGACGCTAAGCCTTGTCTTGTCCTGTATAAGACTATTTGAGGAGATGTCGGCCATAAAGACTTTTTCTTGGGCCACGCCGGTCTGACTGAAAGGTACATCTGCCCCATTTTTGATATCCCATGCATCTACGGCCACATGGTCGTACTCAATGTCTGTTATTTGTGCAGGAAGTTGCGTAATGGAGAGCAAATTAGGATCCTCACTGGAATCTCCTGCGTAAAAATTTTTCTGCGCCCAACCAGATTCGCTGCCCTTCATTCCATCTTCCAGCAAGACATAGGCAATTCCATAATCCAGTGACTCTGCCACGGAGAGGTATTTGGTCTCTGTCGTGATAAGAATGGACTGTTGGCTTTCATTGTTCCAAGTCGCACTGACACCAATATCGACTAAAGGTGATTCTTGAAGTTCCTGATCTATGAGTGACTTGATTCCCAAAGCCTCATCCGAATTTCCGTAATACGGGTCGGTCAACTCCCCTCGGTTAACTCTCGCTGCCGGATATGAATTTGAGCCTAATGTGTAGGCTTCGCATTCCATCGGGTCGCCGCTATGCACGGCAATGGTGATGATGCTGTCGCCATATTGCTCATTAAGCAGATTGAGGGCGACTGTGCCTCTCGTACACCAACCACACCAAGTTCCCGTGAATTCCTCTACAACAACTCGTCGGTTTGGGATATTATCAGAGATGAGCACTGTACCCTTTGCCGACGGGTACTTTGAAGTGTTAGTCTTTCCGTTGACCTCTGTGACTGTGAGCATGACCTCGGCCTCTCCGGCTTCTTCCCTGGCAGGGAAAATTACGGGAACGGTAAAGTCATACCCTGTCTGTGAAAACGGTTCTGGCAGTTGTGCTGTCTTTGGGGGATATTCGGTTCCGTTATATGCGATGACATACGAAATATTCTCTATCGGTTGCTCGCCTTCATGCTTCATGGTCAAGTTGACTTTTGTGTCCTCCCCTTTTCCAAAAGCATATGTGCCAAGATCAAGAGGACTCACCACATTACTGAAGTCACCTCCTACAGGTTGAATGCGGAAAGAACTGACAGAGCTTCCATCAGGTCGCTTAAGTTGAGCATAGTCATCACCGTCGGGATAGAACCTAACATCCTCAGACCCGGCAAATTCACAGTTAATGAGAGTCAGTGACTTGATGCGAAGAAGGTAACGTCCGGAAAAACTTGAGTTCTTGACCAATATATAGTCCCCCGCCCACATATTGTTGCCAAACGATACATATCCTTCACAATTCAGCGTAGTGTTCTCAATTATCACATTGCATCCGGAAATCCAGAAGTCGTACCATTTGGAAGATGTTGTAAGCGTGCCGTCTCCTGTAATTGTTGTAGTATTATTTTCAAGTTCCATAATATAGTTTCCATGGGTCCTTAAAATGTTATCACCCTTCAGTAAGACAGTCATATTGGTGTTATAAATTTTGAATGGCCCTCCCTTTGATAAGTTATCTTCTATTTCTAATTGATCTAACGTGACTTCCTTCCCATTTTTCGACACAGAGATACTTCCATTTTTTATCTCGCTGAAGTCTTCTGAAGTATAGGTGTGTCCCATCATCAACGTATTTCCATAGAAGGTAACACTGCTTGGAATATCTATCTCTTCCTCTTCCGTCCCGATGATAAAATAGGCTACTTTTCTCCCGTTCTCGTCTATTACGTATTTGTTGTCCGCATCAAACCAACCATTATACGGTACAATGAAGGAACAGCCTTCCATCGTGAGCTTGTCAGTGTGTAAAATCTTTCCTTCAAAATGTGAGTTTTTCACGATGACGTGGCTGCAGGATGATACGGTATATCTTCCACCTTTGCATATTACAGATGTATCGTCTATCACCAATACACCATTTGTATGGCCACTATAGCCGCTTGAGAGCGAGATGTCAATGTAGTCGCAACTGGTAGTCATTGAACCTTCTCCAGTGATGGTAAGTTTATTTACCCCCCTGCAAGATATGTCTTCATATCCAGTGGTCTTGAGTGTGTTTTCTCCTTTCAGTACGATGGTAACTTCGCTTCCCTCTGGATAACCGTGAAAAATATCAATATTGAGAAGATCGGATGTGCTGCTTCCGTCATACTCAAGATGGAGATTGTCAAATGTTAGAGTCTTTCCATCTTCCGACACCGACAGGCTTCCAGACTTGATGAAGCTGGTCTGTGCAGAGGTGTATGTCTGGCCGTACTCCAGTTCGAAGTGGTCTGGATCAGTCCAATACATAAATGAAATTCCACTAAGGCCATAAGCATCGACAGAAAGCGTTAATGCCAGCAAAATTGCAAAAAAGGTACAATTAAAAAAACTTTTCATGTTGCGACAGGTTTGTTTACTGTTTATGGAATTCTTGATTGCCATTAAAACGTGAGTCCGACAGGTTTTTTATTGAACAGATTCATTATTAGCAGATAGGCTACATTCCGTAGGCTTTTCTGTGGCTGAACACAGGTGTCAGCTAAATGATACCGCTGTCAGCGCTCATTATTACTGGGTGACAAAGTTACAAAAAAATCTTAATTGCAAAGTTTTTTCGCCATTTTTATGCCAACTATGGAAAAAATATACCATAAGGCATGATCGAAACTCCCCCTAACTTTTCATTGCGCAGCTGTCGTCTTCGCGGGGGCTCACCCGCGCTTTACTCCCGCTTACCTCCACGCGAAGCGCAGCTCACGGAAGGCATCCGCCTATTATTAAAAGTATTGATAACATGATGATTTGTCTTTCTGTTTTATGGCGACCAGCCAGTCAGTTGACTGGCCGCCGGATAAAATTAAGCATTGTGGATTTCCGTATAATGGGCTTTTTCCCACTCTGCCTCAGGATAATCCCTTCTTACGGCGCCCAGGATGATTGCTTCCTGCTCACGCGCGCTGTTGGCACGATACCATCTCGATTCATCAATCAGGAAGTCTTGGTAAACGCAGCCGCTGACGTCGTTGAGATTGATTCTGGAAGACGCAATTATAATGAATCGTGATGATGCTATTAGGTTATGCACTCTATTGAATAAGGACAAGGATGTATTACAATCTGTAGGTTATAATGAATTTGAAGCCGTAAAATGCATCGAACACAGATGACAGATAATTGCTGCAATATGGTGCAATAACATATTTGCAAATCAAGCCCCAAATTAGTAGATCAATAATCACACAGCCCCTCGTAAACAGCTGAAATAAAGTGTCTTGCGTCCTCTTCAACGAGGACGAGTATTAAAGAAACAAGCGAAGTAGCATTCAAGTTACTTCGCTTGTTTCTTATTTGGTAACACCCATGTTCACGTACCAGCAGTTGTGACAAAAAGTCAAGGGGCTGTGTCAAATGAATGACACAGCCCCTTGTTGCTTCAGGAAGTAGGTAATGCTACTTAATTCTCCACATCATAGGCATTCCAATAGGACGGTATGCCGCTGTTGCCAGTAGGCCACGTGGTAGTCACATTCTTATTGTAGTAGAACGTGCCAGGATTGTCGGCAGTGCGGTTGACATTGTTCATCCAATTGGAGGTATAAGTAGTAGAAGGTGAAATAAGCATACAGTTGACGACCAGCAGGTTGCTGCAACCCTCGAACATGGCTTTGTAGCAGTTCGTTGCGCCCGCCGTGGCAGGGAGCTTGGGTGCTACGGTCAAGCCCGAGCAATTGTGGAACATACCTTCATAGCAGCTGGTTGTGAGCGTGGTGGCAGGCAGAATCAGATTGTCTGCACCCACCAACTTGCCGCGCTGGTCTGAAAGGAGAGATGCATGCTCGCTGAAAAGATAGCAGAAAGCAGCGGGAGAGGTCAACGCAGTCTGACCTGCGAAGCTATCACCATAAATCAAGGACATGATATTACCCGACACCTCATATTCTGCGGTGCTGCTGAAATAGTTGTAGTGGTAGTCAGCACCCGAATAATCGTTGCAATAGGTGGAATTCGTTCCTTTTACTCTGATAACGGTACTTGACGTAACACCCGTAATCCGGGCATCATTAGTTATAGCTGAACTTTGTTTGCTTTGCCAGTCACCAAAGGTCTTACCATTGTCCGTAGAGATCTGGTACTGAATCGTCAGCTGCGTGGAAGAGAGGTCATCGCGGTTCCAGGAGAAATAACCGTTTTCAGCAAACTTAAAGGTCAAGTACTGCGTAGCAGGATCCTCATCAACCTTCTCTACGGTCTCGCCCGACCATACCACAGGCAGCACGCTGAGAGCTTCGGACATATCGCCACGGATGAAGTTGTGGGTGTCGATGCCGCTGTAGAAATAGAGGTGGAGCTGCCAGTTCTCATCGCGTGAGTAAGGCGTGGCCGTGTGGTAGAAGCCGTTGGCAGCGTTCAGCAACTGGGGCTGGTGGTAGCCACGTGCATGGCCATCGTAACTGTTAGTGGTGGTTCTGACACCGGAAGCATGGAACGGAATGACATTACTGCCATCGGTATAATTGCAGATGATGGGCAGTGACGCAGAGCCGTCGATTTCAGCGAACTTCGAGCGGGACAGCTGTGTCAGGTATTTCGACGGCGGCACGCAATAGCCTACAGGCGAGGGGTCGTAGATGGTCTTGCCGAAGAAACTCCATGTGCCTCGGTTAGCCACATACGGTCCATCCAGATTCGTGGCCCACAGGTTGAAATAAGAAGTAGCGAACGGGTACAGGTCACCTTCATTGGTACCATAAATGGTATTCGGTTCCTGAATCATGGCACCTACCGTCCTGGTTCCGTTGGTGGTACTATAGCCATTGGTCCACGCCTTCACGCCAGCGACGCCACGTGGAGCGCCATTGTCAGTTTGCATATCAGTCGTGTTCACGTTTCCGCGCATGGGGTCTTTGCGTCCCCACTGGTAGAGCACATTGGTGAAGTAGGTGGTGAAGGCGCGTCGCTTCTCCTGCGTTGCATCGATGGTGATTATGTTGTCGGATTCGGCCTGCACCAGGCGAGCCTTACCCGAGCGGGTCTTGGCAGGAACCGACACACCGCCGTCCACCCATCCGATGTTGGTGCTGGCGTAGGTAGCCGGATGCCCGCCTCCGTCAACGTCGATCGTCGCGTTGTTCTTCAGGAACCAGTCGGGGTCCACCATCCAGATGTGCCAGCTCCAGATAATCTTGTCTGAATTATCGCGAATGCCAACCACGGCGTTGCCATAGTTGAAATGCTCGTAGTCCACCTCGAACTTCAGGTAATCGCAATTCGTCAGCGTACCTGCCGATGTGTTGTCGGTATTGTAGGAATCCTCACCTGTCACAGCATTGTCGATGGTGGAGATGACCTTCACGACCGTTCCCTCATTGCTGCCGTTGCCACCTTTGTTGGTTCTGGACGTGCCGTCGCCTTCTTCCCAGATGAGCACAGCGTCTTTCACGTTGGACCTTCCCACGTCCTCCTTGATGAACACACTTTGGAGTGCCACATCCTTATAGTTGAGGAAGGTACTGAGGAGGTTGCTTCCCGAGTTGGAGGTCGAGTAAGCGTTCGGGTTCTTTTTGCCGTTCGTCCAGGCATTACCATAGATAAGCGGTATGCGGTAGGTGCCGGGGCCTGCCACGATGTAGCAGTTGCTGGTGGAACGTCCCTTCCAACGATTCTCCTGGTACTGGTCCCACATGGAGAGGTCGATGACGGGGGTCATGATGCTGCCGACCTCTATCTTGAACAGTTTTTCGTTATCTATGTTGCCTTCGTTGGCACCGGCGTGGGTGGAAGTCACTGGGGTCGTGTACGTCCCCGTACTCCTGTCATACACGTGAATCCAGCCGTTGCTGCCGTCTTTCCAAGTCTCTTCATGGTCCGTTCCTTCACCTACTGCAGTTGATTCATATTCCTGATACTGGATTTTCCAGTTGACATTGGTCTTGTTACCCTTGGAGTCAATCTTGTAGCTGCGAATGAATACATCCTCCTCAGAGTAGCCTGCGTAGGGCACATTGGTGTAAGACTTGGTCGTCACGGTGTTGTAGTCGAACACGTAGGCAAAATCCGAAAGCGAGATGGTGTAGTAGTACGTGTAGCCGGGTGCCCAAATCTTGTCTTCCAGGTTCACAGCCAGCGTCATGGTCTTGGTGTCGGAAGGGGTTGTAGTGTTCACCAGCGTGCACGTCATCACCAGCCTTGCACCGGCGGGGATGGTTTGCGGCACCATCATGAACACGTTGCCTTCGGCATCGGGGTTGATGTCCACGGGCGATGAAGCCTCGCCGCTCAGCGACTTTGCAGGCTCATAGGTGTAGTCGGCCGTACCGGCACTGGTGTCCACGGTCCATGCGCCTCCGTTATAGGGGTCGGCGCCCACCTCCCAGCTACCTTTCTGGTAAACGCCCTTCAGTTCCACCTTTGCCACGGTGATATTGTAGGTGTTCAGTCCGTCACTCCACTGGAAGTCGTCGCGTGCCTCCCAGCTGGAACCGCTGTCAGTGGTTTTCTTGCCATAGGCAAAGCGGAACTTGATGGCCGCTGTCACGTGCGAGTACTCCAGCTCTACATCGTTGCCCTTATTCACACCTATGTGCTTGGCCGTGAGCAGGTCCAGTTGGTTGGCCACATCGGTGGGTACCGTGTAAGTCACGGTGGGCACACCCGTTCCGGCATCGGCCGAGAGCGAGAGCCCGTTGCTGTTGCTGGCCGGGTCGAAGTAGGGTGCAAAGCCATAGAAGTCGGCCTTGCCCTGATCCCACACGCCGGTCAGGTTCTCCTCCCGCGTGTTCCACTGGTAGTCATAGTTCGAGCCTGCATAGGCCTCGTTGCCAAAGTCGGGCGCTATTTCGGCATAGTTCAGGATGGGGGTGGCGTGATCGGCCTGCGTGGTGGCATACACGCCGAAGCTGGAAATCTTCGGGTGCGATGCGTTGGCCGTAGCGCTGGGTGTGAACACATCGCCTGTGTAGCGTATGCCGCGCGTCTGTGCAGTGCCTGTGGTGCTGTCGGCATCGGCCGCAACGATTGTGCCCAGTGCCTGCTCCAGTTCGGGACTCATGGTAGGACTCACGTCGGTGTGCAGGTACAGCTGCGGTCCGGCAATCGAGCACTCCATCGGTATGGGTGCTTCGGCACCGGCACGTGTGCCGGTCTCGGCCCACGTGTGGCCTTCGTTCACGTTAAAATAAAGGTAGCCGGCCTGGCGTCCGGGGCCGAAGAAGTTGTCGTCCTGGCAGGCCGTGAGGGTTCCGGCCAGGATCATAAAGCCTAATATGCGCTTTGCTTTCATCTTTTTGTGTTTGTAATCATCTATGGTTCAATACCCGTGCTGAGCTGGATATCCGAAATACCCATCTCGTGCGTTTCCTCTGTCTCATGCCAATCCTGTACCTTTGTCTTGGCCTTAATCTTCTGTACCGACCCTTGCAGCAATGGGCCATCGCCCTCCACGACGACACGCCGCATGGAGAGCCCAGTGTAGGTTCTTTTCATATCTAATAATAAAAATTGTAGTGTGGGAGCTAATTTGCACAGATCCTTGCCAAACAAGCAGGATAAAAGAAAACCCTCCTCTCCATACCGCCCTCAGGCGGAACGGAAAGGGAGAATGAGACATAAACCATTGTGCCTCATACTGGTATTGCAGTCAGAATCCGTGTTAAAGAAGCATCACTTCTTGCAGATTTGGCAACGACCCAATACAAATCGGCCGCAAAGTTAGTGCTTTTTGCCATACGCCGACACTGGGATAGAACTCTTTTTGTTTTTTTTAACATTAACGCGAACTAATGTAACTATTCAGCAAGATGTTAAAATTGCCTAAAAAGAATACGAACTTTTGGAAAAAGACTTTAAAAGGCGCTACCTTTGTGCCCACAATAATGTTTAAGAGGTATCCCAGAGGTCTGCAGGAACACGCTATTCGTTCTTTTACACGGACTTATCTCTCTTAAATCAAAGGAGGGACATCAAACCCTTCCACCTTGTAGTGCAGCGTGTAAGCATGCGGCACCATGAGGAGGAGGGTTATTTTATTTACACTCTTTTCACAGCCCGTTGGGATGCCTCACCACAGTCTGACACCCACACACCTACACACAGCCACCCCGCTCGGCATTTCTGAGTGAGCAGGGGCCTTAGCAAAAAAACTCCAAGAATCTTTTTCCGAACAAACACAACCACACACTTCGTCTGCCTATCGGGAGGCGAAGACAAGTCTTTAGAAACCCACCTTTAGTCATATTTTCCCCAGCAGTTTTCCCCCAGCACTTTGGAGGCAACTGAGACATCGGCTATCTGGATAGCCTTAAAAACCTTCCATGCTCAGGAGGGCAGGATGAGTAAGTACCTGACCCTACACGACACCCACCACTTCATCCCCATGGTTTTACGCCAAACAACAGGGAGAGATGGTGAGACTATTCGTGTGTATAGGCCCATCGTGCACAACCTCATATTTATCCGGGTGGATCAAGGCTTGGAGCAGCTGCGCGAAACGCTGAAAGGATGCCCCTTCACGTACAGCATCTACCGCAAATATGGCAACAGCGAACAGTGGTGCGAGATCTCGGACGAGGAAATGGCTGACCTGCGGCTGATTTGCGACTTGGGCTATCAGGACACCGCGTTCGCCTCGCGCGAGGAGTATGAACTGAGCATTGGCAGCTTCGTGCGCGTGACACACGGACCCATGAAGGGCCTGAAAGGAAAGGTGGTGCGGAAGAAAAAGAAATACTACCTGATGCGCCCCATCGGCGAACTGGCCTTCATGGTGTGCGTGTCGAGATGGATGTGCAAGCCACTGGAAGAGGAACGATAACGATGACGATAACGATAACCATAACATAATTAACACGGAATGAAGCAATTTATCATGGCCATCGCGCTGATGGCTGCAATGGGGGCAAGAGGAAATGCCTTGCCCATGACACCCGACACGCTGAGTGCCGACGACCTGACAACCTTCATGCGCCAACACCCCGAAGCACGGGTAGTGAACAGTGCCGCAGAGGCCAATGTGGTGGTGCGCCTGCACAAGGAAACGTTCTACCAAATCACCAAAAGCACCAACGATGCCAGCGCCTCGACCACGGCCCTGCGCCAGGTGGCCGACTTCCTGCGCACCTTCACCACCGCCTCCGTGTCGGTGACCGGCTATGCCGACCGGGGCACGGGCAACTATGAGCTGAACCAGATGTATGCCAACCGGCGTGCCACTCAGTTCAGCGAGGACCTGAAGCGCTGGTACGGCATCGAGCCATACCGCATCACCGCCACCTCCAACGGCGACGTGGTGCAGCCCTTCAGCCAGAACGACCGCAACCGCTGCGTCATCGTGGACGGCACGGGCTACCTCAGCCTGAGCGCCGCCCCCGGGGCACCCGCCACGGCCACCCAGCTGGCCGACGCCCAGAGGCGCGACTACCGCCGCCAGCGCGACGACCGCTACAGCCGCGAGATGGAGCGTCGCCGCCCGCGCACACGCGATACCATCTATGTGACACGTGTGGACACCCTGTGGGCACAGCCCGACACGCTCCGCCCCGAACGCGCCTTCGGCCTGAACAAGGCACACCGCATGCGCAACTGGTTCGTCAGCTTCGCCGGCGGCCCCGCCATCTTCCAGGGCGACCACAACGTGGATGCCGTGTGGAAGGACCGCATCTATCCCGCCTTCGACCTCACCATCGGCAAATGGGTCTATCCCGCCCTGGGCTTCCGCGGTGGCGTGAACCTGGACATGGTGCACAGCTACTACAATGCCAACGCCAGCTACCCCAACCCGCTGGCCTTTAAGGACGGCCGCGAATACTACGGCGAGTTCGTGCACGGCGCATCGCCCACCGAGCCTTACGCCGAGCGCCCCTGGCTGTATAAGATGCGCTACAACACCTGGAACTTCCATGCCGACGTGATGATCAATTTCTCCAGCTTCATGTGGGCTCCCTACAACCGCCGCATCTGGAACCTCATCGGCTATGCCGGTGTGGGCTGCATCAGTACATGGGACAACGGCATCCACGACTGGTTCAACTATGCCGCCAGCTGGAACGTGGGCATCCTCAACTCGTTCCGCGTGGCCGAGCACTTCGACGTGAACGTGGACCTGCGGCTCAAGAAATTCAGCGACGACTTCAACTGCTTCCGCCAGGGCCACAGAACCGACGGCATGGTGAACCTGATGATAGGCGGCACATGGCACTTCACCAAGCGCGGTTTCTGAACAGGTGAAAGCTGGCAACTTGAACAAGGTATCTGTCATTATTCCCATTTTCCGCGTCGAAGCTTTCATCGAGCGCTGTGCGCGTTCGCTGATGGAACAGACGTTAGGCGAGGCAGAGTTCATCTTCGTGGACGACTGCTCGCCTGATGGGAGTATGACGATACTTGAACGTGTCTTGTCCGATTATCCGCAGCGGCAAGGTCAGGTCAGGATATTCCATCACCAGGAAAATCGCGGCCTTCCTGCTGCACGCAACACAGGCCTGGCGGCTGCCACGGGGGAATACATCTTCCACTGTGACAGCGACGACTACATGGAACGCCATGCGCTAGAATCGATGTACCAGACTGCAATACGCCAAGATGCCGACATCGTCTATACGGACTGGTATTTTGACGTAAGTCCTGCCTTATCTCACACTGCGGCGGGGAGGTCCCGCTACATGCACTGCCCTGCTTATGCCAATCCAAGAGAGGCTTTGTCTGGACTGCTGCACGGAACGATGAAGTTCAATGTGTGGAACAAGCTGGTACGCCGCAGCCTTTATCAATCCCTACACGAAGTGCCCCCTGCAGGGGGAGGTTCCAAAGGCCCATTCCCCGAGGGACATAGCATGGGCGAGGACATGACGATGATACTGCTCTTTGCAAAGGCTCAGCGCATTGCCTACCTGCCCAAAGCCACCTATCATTATGTGCGGCAGAATGAAAACGCGTTCACTGCCACCCGCCGCACGGCTACGGAAGGCTTCTATGACGACCTTTCCTACAATGCGCAACGCATCATCACAGCACTCGAAGGAACAGTTCCCGCCGTAGATTTGGCCTGCTTCAAGCTCAATGTCAAATATCCCTTCCTCATCAGCACCCATCGCGAGGATTACGAACGTTGGCAACAATGGTTTCCCGAGGCCAACAAGTTCATCCATTGCCATCGGGTGTCACGCAGGGCACGCTTGTTGGAGCAGTGTGCAAGCCGTCATCTCTTCCTGCCCTTAAGGCTACATTGTCACCTCTTGCAGCGCTTACAAGGATGAAGTTATTCAAAGGCATCGGCATCCTCCTCTGCGTCGTCCTGACCAGCATGTTCTTCTTCCCCTTTGAGTTCCGGGCTTTGCCCGAAGGGATGAACACGAAGAAGTTGATGGCAGTTGCGGCCTTGGCCATTCTCTTGTTGAAGATGGTGCAGCGACACGAGCTGAAGATGGACAAGGCTTTCCTCTACCTGTCCATCCTCGCCGGCTTGGTTTCCTTCTGCGGCATCCTGTCCGTCACCTACAACAGCACCGACGACTATTCATACGCCACCTATATTACCTCCTGCTGGGTGTGGTGGGGCGCGGCCTACACGGTCTGCCAAGCCATCCGGTGGGTGCATGGTCGCTGCTCCTGGGTTCTTGTCATCAACTACCTCACGGTGGTCTGCGTCGTCCAGTGCTTCATCGCCCTGGCCATGGATCTGAACAAGCCGCTCAAGCTGTTCATCAACAGCATAGCCTTGCAAGAAGACCTGGTATTCAAGGGTGGCGTGCACCGGCTGTATGGCATCGGCTGCGCTCTGGATGTGGCCGGTTCACGCTTTGCCGCGGTGTTGATAATGATTCTATTCCTGCTGGCAAATACAAAGGTGAAGAAGCGCTGGTACGAATATTTGATTTACCTGCTCGCTTTCGTCTTCATCGCCATAGCCGGCAATATGATAGCCCGCACCACCTTGCTGGGCCTCCTCATCGGCTTCGCCTACTTAGGCATCGCCACCCTGCGCCAAGACACGAGCATGAAGCACAACTACACGCGCCTGTGGAAATGGTTCTTCGGAGTATTGGTTGTGGCAGTCCCGTTTGCCGTACATTCTTACAACACCAACCCACAGATTCGTAAGAATATGCGCTTCGGCTTTGAGGGCTTCTTCAACTACTTCGAGAAGGGGCGGTTCTCCTACGACTCCAATGAAACCTTGAGGTCGATGTACGTGTGGCCCGACAATGCTAAGACTTGGATTATGGGCGACGGCTATTTCAACAACCCCAAGGTCGTGGATCCCTACTACACGGGCGAAGTGACCGAAGGCTTCTACAAGAACACCGACGTGGGCTACCTGCGCTTCATCTATTACTTCGGAGTCATTGGCCTGCTGGTGTTCTCATTCTACTTCATCGAGGTCGGACGCACTTGTATGCACAGGTTTCCCCGGCAGCGGGTGATGTTCCTGCTGTTGCTGTGCCTGCACTTCATGGTGTGGGCCAAAGTGTCCACGGACTTGTTCCTGTGCTTCGCCCCCTTCCTGTGCCTGACACGGGAGGAAGAAAGCGAGGCCCCCTGTGGTCCCCCGGTGGGGGACGAAGAGTGAAAAGTGAAAAAGTGAAAAGTGGGAAATAAGGCCCCCTGTGGTCCCCCGGTGGGGGACGAAGAGTGAAAAGTGAGGAAGTGAAAAGTGAAAAATAAAAGTTACTGCTGAGAAGCAAGGCCGCTGCTTGGCCATCGTGCCCGGCGGTTCCCCGGTGAAAGTGAAAAGTGAGGAAGTGAAAAGTGAAAAATAAAAGTTACTGCTGAAAAGCAAGGCCGCTGCTTGGCCATCGTGCCCGGCGGTTCACTGCCGGGTTAGCTCCCTTGCCCTTACCCCTTTGCCCCTGCCCCTACACCGTGAAGATAGTCTATCTCATAGCCGGCACGTTCAATGCCGGCGGCATGGAGCGCGTGCTGTCGCAGAAGGCCAACTGGCTGGCCTGCCACGGCCATGAGGTCGTTGTTGTCACCACCGACCAGCGTGGCCGCCCTCCCTACTTCCACCTGGACCAGGGCATTGCCACCTCCGACCTGGGCATCAACTACGATGCCGACAACGGCCGCCTGCTGAGCAAGCTCGTGCGCTTCCCCGTCAGGCAGTGGCGCCATCGCAGGCGGCTCACCTCCCTGCTGCTGCGGCTGCGGGCCGATGTGGTGGTGTGCATGTTCAACAACGACGTGGGTTTCGTGCACCGCATCCACGACGGGAGCCTGAAGGTGCTGGAGGTGCATTTCGCCAAGAACAAGAAGTTGCAGTACGCGCGCCGCGGCCTCTGGGCCCTGGCCGACCGCTGGCGCACGTGGCGCGAGCAACAGGTGGTGCGCAAGTACGACCGCTTTGTGGTGCTGACGCACGAGGACGCCGCCCTTTGGGGCCGCCTGCCCAACATCGCCGTCATTCCCAACGCACGCACATTCCCTCCCGTGCGCCAGGCTGCACTCAGCGCCCACCGCGTGTTAGCCATCGGGCGGCTGGACTACCAGAAGGGCTTTGACAGGCTCATCGGCATATGGAGCCTGGTGCGCAAGCAGGCTCAGGCAGCAGTTGCAGGATGGCAGCTGGACATCGTGGGCGACGGCCCGCTGCGCGATGCGCTGCAACGGCAGATTCAGCAGCTGGGACTGCAGGACACCGTTCATCTCCTACCGCCCACGCCGGCTGTCCAACAGCTTTATCTGCGTTCGTCCATCCTGGTCATGACCTCCCGCTATGAGGGCTTGCCGATGGTGCTCATCAAGGCGCAGACGCTGGGCCTGCCCATTGTGGCCTATGCCTGCCAGTGCGGGCCACGCGATGTTGTCACCGACGGCGCTGACGGCTACTTGATAGCCGATGGCAACGAAGCCCTCTTTGCAGCCCGGCTGACGCAGCTGATGACCGACGAAGCGCTGCGCCGGCGCATGGGCCAGTCAGCCCTCACTGCGTCCGACCGTTTCAGCCAGGAACAAGTGATGCAGCAATGGATGCAACTATTATGACCGACACAGAAAGACCCACCGCCAACACCTTGCACACTCGCCCCCAAGGGGAAGCGGCGGCGGGGTCGCTGATCGTGGTCTCGGCCGTGAACCTGCGCAAGGGCGGCACGCTGGCCATCCTCCGGCAGTGCCTGCACGAGCTGTCGGCGCTGGCACAGGCAGGCCAGTGGCGCGTGGTGGCCCTGGTCCACCGCCGCGAGTTGTGCCATTACCCCGGCATCGAGTACATCGAGCTGCCGTGGTCCTCGCGCTCGTGGGGCCACCGCCTGTGGTGCGAGTACGTAACCATGCACGGCATCTCCAAGCGTCTGGGCGACATCGACCTGTGGCTGTCCCTGCACGACACCACTCCGCGTGTGCGTGCCCGCTGCCAGGCCGTCTATTGCCACAACTCCTACCCCTTCTTCCGTTGGCGTTGGCGCCACGTGTGGCAAAACTACCGCATCGTGTGCTTTGCCCTGTTCACGCGTTGGTTTTACCGCATCAACCTGCACCGCAACCGCTGCGTCATCGTGCAGCAGGAGTGGTTCCGCCAGGCCTTTGCCCAGATGTTCCGCCTGCCACAGAATCGCATCGTGGTGTTTCCTCCCACGCATGCCCCCCTGCAAGCGCCCCAGGCGGCCATCACGCCACATGCCGCCACCCCGGCATCGGAGCCGGTCGGGGCGGCGTCGGCCCCGTTCACCTTCATCTACCCGGCCTACCCCGACGTGCATAAGAACATGGAGTGCGTGTGCCAGGCAGCCGAACTGCTGGAGCGCGCCATCGGCACCGGCCGTTTCCGGGTACTGCTCACCACGGCCCCCGACATGAACCGCTACAGCCGTTGGCTGCACCGGCGGTGGTGCCATGTGGATGCCGTCCGCTTTTGCGGTTTCGTCAGTCGCGAAACACTTGCCGGCCTCTATGCCCAGGCCGATGCACTCCTCTTCGCCTCGCACGTGGAGACGTGGGGGCTGCCCATCAGCGAGTTCGCCCCCACCGGGCGCCCCATGCTGCTGGCCGACCTGCCCTACGCCCACGAGTCGGCTGCCGGTGCCTGCAGCGTGGCCTTTTTCCACCCCGACGACCCACAGGCACTGGCCTCGCTCATGCGTGCCGCCATCCAGGGCGACAGCAACCGCTTCAGCCCCGCCCCAACCATGCCTATCAACCAGCCACTCGCCAGCAACTGGCCTCAACTATTATCCCTGATTACATCACATGCGAATACTTCAACTTGGTAAATTCTTCCCGCTGAAGGGAGGTGTCGAGAAGGTTATGTATGCACTGGCCAAGGAACTGTCCGAGCGCGGCATCGACTGCGATGCCATGTTTGCCAGCAAGGACGGCTATTCAAAGGACATCCAGCTGAACGCGCACTGCCACATCTACATCTGCCGCACCTACATGGAGGCCAAGGCCACCATGATAGCGCCCTCCATGGTCAGCAAGCTGAAGCAGGTGTGCCACCAGTACGACGTGATTCACGTGCACCACCCCGACCCCATGGCGGCTCTGGCGCTGCGCATGTCGGGCTACAAGGGCAAGGTGGTGCTGCACTGGCACTGCGACATCGTGCGGCAGAACAAGCTGCTCAAGCTGTACCGCCCGCTGCAGTCATGGCTCATCCGCAAGGCCAGCGTCATTGTGGGCACCACGCCCGTCTATCTGCAGCAGTCGGACGCCCTGAAGCGTGTGCAGCACAAGTGCCGTTGCATCCCCATCGGGGTTTACGAAACCACCTCGGCTCCGTCCCTGACCGCTCAGCTTCGCCAGCAGTATGCGGGCAAGAAGATTGTTTTCGCCTTGGGCCGGTTGGTGCTGTACAAGGGCTACGACATCCTGATTCAGGCTGCCTCCCTGCTGCCCGACGACTACATCGTGCTGATTGGCGGCAGCGGCCACCAGCACAACCACCTGGAGCAACTCATTGCCACGTTGGGCGTTGGCGACAAGGTAAAGCTGCTGGGGTTCATTGCCGACGAGCAGCTGGGTGCCTATTTCGATGCGTGCCATGTGTTCTGCCTGCCATCGGTGGACAAGCGCGAAGCGTTCGCCATAGTGCAGGTCAAGGCCATGATTCACAGCCGCCCCATCGTGTCCACCGACATACCCGGTTCGGGCGTTCCGTGGGTGAATCAGCACGGCGTGTCGGGCCTGACCGTTCCGCCGCGCGACAGCCAAGCCCTGGCCGTGGCCCTGCAGGAAGTGTGCAACGATGCCACACGCTACCAGCACTATGCCCAGCAGGCGCGCCAACGCTACGAGCAGCTGTTCCGAATGGATACCATGATTTCGGCCTGCCATGACCTGTACCAGGAGGTGGTAGCAGGCTGACTCGCCGGCACCTGTGCCGCCTCGCCGCCTCCCCCATCACACTCACACACATACTCTTACATCCCATAAGCTCCATCACACACACTATGAAGCGTCTATTCGACATCGTCCTGGCCCTGCTCTCCATGGTGCTCTTTGCTCTGCCCATCGGCATCATCTACCTAACCATCCGCATCAGCGGTGGCCAGGCCATATTCAGTCAGGAGCGCATAGGCTACCGCGGACGCCCCTTCACGCTGTACAAGTTCCGCAGCATGAGCCGCAATGCCGAGGCCGACAGCGAACCGCAGTTGTGCCAGGACCACGACAAGCGGCAGACGCGCTTCGGCAGTTTCCTGCGCGCACACCACCTGGACGAGTTCCCCCAGCTGTGGAATATCCTGCGCGGTGACATGTCCTTCGTGGGCCCGCGGCCCGAGCGGCGTTTCTTCATCGAGCAGATCATGCAGCTGCGCCCCGACTACGAGCGGCTCTATGCCCTGCGCCCGGGCGTGTTCTCCATGGCCACACTGTACAACGGCTACACCTACAGCATGGACAAGATGCTGCGGCGCCTGGACATGGACCTGGACTACCTGGAACACCAGTCCGTGTGGTTCGACATGCGCATCATCCTGCTCACAGCCTGGGCCATCATGTCCGGAAAGAAGTTCTGAGACGCCCCGTGGGAAGTGAAAAGTGAAAAGAGAAAA
>JAFXQT010000039.1 GCA_017526905.1 Bacteroidaceae bacterium
CAAAGGACTGAAAATCCTTGTGTCCCCGGTTCGATTCCTGGTGACACCACCCAGAAACCCTGATTGATTCAACATCAGTCAGGGCTTTTCTTTTGTCCACGAATGGTTGCAAAACGGCTGTTGTTTCAAAATGTATCTATCATCTATCACTAAACGCTGCAACACGCTGATATATGAACACTTACAAGTGATAGATAGTAGTGATAGATGATAGATAAATCTATCATTTCATTAGCGTTTCGTTAAAATTAGAATTTCAACTTTCGGGGACTCGTAAAACCACGAATTACACGAATTACACGAATTTTTCATGGCCTATGGGTTTCTATGATTCAACATTCGAAAGTGACGAAATGCCCCCTATGGGGCTTTGCTGCGCTGCATTCCATACCAATGCCCCCCTCTGGGGCTTTGTTGCGCTACATTCAAGCATCAGACATTGGTTTTTCGAAGGGTCGAAGCCATCAGAGGTCGAGCCGATGCCGTAGGCATCAGACATTGGTAGCCAGCCATTCCTATGGCTGGTATGTAGGCCGTGAAAAAAGCGTGCCTTTAGGTACGCGACCACAGCGCATCGGTGTCGCGTACCTAAAGGCACGCATTCCTCGCTGCATTCCATACCAGCCATAGGAATGGCTGGCTACCAATATCAAGCCCCTCTGGGGCTTTGCCTTATTGACTTGCTGCCCGAAGTGCATGGACTTGCTGCCTGAAGTGCGTGGACTTGCAGCTCAAAGTGCTTGGAGTTATGCACGAAAGCCGTACGCTTTACCCGCATAACCCGTACGGCTTACAGCCACAACCCGTACCTTTGAAGGAAGCCGTCCTTCCTAAAGGCTCTGTTCAGTCACTGAATAAGCTCGGGGAAAGCGAGAAAAAAGATGAAAAATCTATCATCTATCACTACTATCTATCACTTGCAAGTATTCATATATCAGTACGTTGCGGCGTTTAGTGATAGATGATAGATATATTTTAAAAACAACGTTAGTTTCGGAATTTTCCTTCTGCTTGACTGACACACGCCCCCGCCCTACGCGCGTGTGTCAGTCAAACAGATAAGTGACTCTATTCAGAGCATACATGCGGAGGCGTGTCAAAATGCATAGATAGTCGCCCGCTGGGCGAGAAATCTTACCGCTCGGCATCCCGCAGGGTGACGCTTGCCTAAGCAAGAAATCTGTCCAAATCAAGCAAATCAATGTATTGATATGAAAGATGAAAGATCTTCAGGTCTGTGGCCGTGATACCATCGGCCATGCCGAGCACATAGGCTTGGGCATTGATGCTGCCTTTGGTTCCGGCTACGAGCTGGTACTTCAGGAGTCCATCGCTAAAGGGGTTCGCGTTCTGACCATAGTCCTCGGCTTTCGCCGCCTGCCCCAGCAGCACAACGAGCAGGGCTGCTATACGCACGCCCAGAAAGGAAAGGAAGTTCTTTTTCATCATACAGGGTTTTGAATTAATTTAGTATTTATTCATTTCGAAACTTACAGCAACCACTACGGATTGCAGGTGCAAAGATATGAACTCTACGACATATATGCGTGGTCATTTCATGCAGTGCATTTGTTATTTTCTGACATTTTGAGCCGAAGAGGGCAACAAAACGGTATTCAGACCGGCATTACACTTGAAAAAGGTGCAATTCAAGGCAAGCGCGAGGCACGCGGTCTGGAAGGGGTCTCCGATGCATGTGCAAGCAAAAATATGCGTGAAGCATGCATATTTCTTGCCCATTTATGCGGCATGAATGAAAAATTATCCATACCTTTGCGCCGCAAAAACGAACCAAGACACCTGAAATGGCAGAACGAATAGCGAAACGAAGCGATAAAGACACCCGCCTGGAGGTGATCAAGATGATCATCTCAAGTCAGGAAATCGGCACGCAGGACGAGTTGTTGCGCGAACTGGACAAGGCCGGTTTCCCATCGACACAGGCCACCCTCTCGCGCGACCTGCACCAGCTGCGCATTGCCAAAGGACACAGCGACACGGGCGCATACGTATATATGCTGCCTGAACAACGGCGCTACCAGCGGGTGAGCGACACACACATCACCGTGCAGAAGATGAACCGGCTGGGCACCCTCTCGGTGAAGTTCAGCGGCAACATGGCCGTGCTGCGCACACCGCCGGGACACGCCGCTCATGTGGCCTACGATATAGATAACGCGCAAATACCTGAAGTGCTGGGCACGGTGGCAGGCGACGACACGGTATTCATGGTGCTGGACGAACAGACCGACCGCCCCACCCTACTCAACCAGCTGAACGCGATTGGGGAGTGAAAGGAAAGCCCCCCTGTAATCCAATTACAGGGAGATAAAAGATAGGAGATAAAAGATAAAAGTTAGCTCTGGCCCTAACAAGCGTCCCCCACCGGGGGACTACAGGGGGCCTGAAAAGTGAAAAATAAAAGTAACCTCTGGCTCTAACGAGCGTCCCCCACCGGGGGACCACAGGGGGCCTGAAGAGATAAAAGATAAAAGATAAAAAATAAAAGTTACACCGACCTCTAACGAGTGTCCCCCACCGGGGGACTACAGGGGGCCTGAAGAGATAAAAAATAAAAGTAACCTCTGGCTCTAACGAGTGTCCCCCACCGGGGGACCACAGGGGGCCAAAGGGGCCATAACACGACACAACATGGAAGAATCAAGCAAGATAAAAGCGGAGGACATCCAGATCCTGGTGGCCGACGAGAGCCACGAACGCTACGTTGATACCATCCTCAAAACGATTGAGGAGGCAGCCAAGGTGCGCGGCACAGGTATCGCCAAGCGCACACATGAGTACGTGGCAACCAAGATGCGCGAGGCCAAGGCCGTGATTGCCCTGGCACCCGCAGGCGAGGGCCAGGAACCGGAGTTTGCCGGCTTCAGCTACATCGAGACATGGGGCAACAAGCAGTATGTCACCACCTCGGGCCTCATCGTCAACCCGCAATACCGCGGACTGGGCATTGCCAAGAAGATCAAGGACATGACCTTCTCGCTGGCTCGCATCCGCTGGCCACACGCCAAGATATTCTCACTGACCAGCGGCGCCGCCGTGATGAAGATGAACACGCAACTGGGCTACCAACCCGTCACCTTCGATGACCTTACGGATGACGAGGCCTTCTGGAAAGGGTGTGAGGGCTGCGTGAACGTGGAGGTGCTGCGCGAACGCAACCGCAAGTTCTGCATCTGCACCGCCATGCTCTTCGACCCCGAGGAACACCTGCCCGCCAAGATTCCGCAGGAGGTGATCAACCGCATAAACAAATTGGAGGCCCCCTATTGTCCCCCGGAGGGGGACGAGCAGCGTTGCTCAAACCAAGCTAAAGGGAAAGTAACAGGCCCGAATAACAGCGATGCAGTATTCCGCAAGCCACTATATCAGACTGCCGATTGTTCCATTTATGGAAAGCTGAAAGAATTAGCAACCGAGAACAGGAAGAATCCGACCCAAGCCGAAACTGTCCTTTGGGAATACTTAAAAGAGAAAAGATTAGGAGTACCCTTCAGGAGGCAACAGGTTATTGGACAATTCATCGCAGACTTTGCTTGTCTGCAGCGCAAACTTGTTGTAGAAGTAGATGGTGGCTACCACCAGCTTCCAGAACAGCAGGTCAGCGATAAGGAACGGACCAGCTGGCTACAAGCTCAAGGTTTAAGAGTGGTAAGATTCACCAACGATGAGGTTATTGGAAATATTGAATCAGTAATAAATAGCATAAAGGAATCTCTATGAAATCATCAACAAACATCGCCCCCCTCCGGGGGGCAACGGGGGGCCGCATCGTCGTCGCCTTTTCCGGCGGCTTAGACACGAGCTACACCGTGATGTACCTGGCTCAGCAGGGTTACGAAGTGCATGCCGCATGCGCCAACACAGGCGGTTTCAGCGCCGAACAACTCAAAACCAACGAGGAGAATGCCTACCGCCTGGGCGCCACGAAATACGTGACGCTCGACGTGACGCAGGAGTACTATGAGAAGTCGCTCAAGTACATGGTATTCGGCAACGTGCTCCGCAACAACTGCTACCCCATTTCCGTCTCCAGCGAGCGCATCTTCCAGGCCATCGCCATCGCGCGCTACGCGAAAGAGATAGGTGCCGATGCCATCGCACACGGCTCGACCGGCGCCGGCAACGACCAGATTCGCTTTGACATGACCTTCCTAGTCATGGCTCCCGGCGTGGAGATCATCACGCTGACACGCGACAAGAAGCTGACGCGCAAGGAAGAAGTGGACTACCTGAACGCACACGGCTTTGAGGCCGACTTTGCCAAGCTGAAGTACTCGTACAACGTGGGCATCTGGGGCACCAGCATCTGCGGCGGCGAACTGCTCGATGCCACGCAGGGCCTGCCCGAAGAGGCCTACCTGAAGCATGTCACAGCCAAGGAGCCCGAGGCACTGCTGAAGATCGAGTTTGAGAAGGGCGAAGTGGTGGGCGTGAACGGCGAACACTTCGACGACCGCATCAAAGCCATCCAGCGCATCGAGGAAATCGGTGCCAGCTATGCCATCGGCCGCGACGCCAACGTAGGCGACACCATCATCGGCATCAAAGGCCGCGTGGGCTTTGAGGCTGCTGCGCCCAAACTCATCATCGAGGCACACCGCCTGCTGGAGAAGTCAACACTCTCGAAATGGCAGCAGTACTGGAAGGACCAGGTGGCCAACTGGTATGGCATGTTCCTGCACGAAAGCCAGTACCTGGAGCCCGTCATGCCCGACATCGAGGCCATGCTCACCTCCTCACAGCGCAACGTGACCGGCACCGCCATCCTCAAGCTGCGCCCCTACGGCTTCGAGACGGTGGGTATTGACTCGGCCAACGACCTGACCAAGTCGAAGCTGGGCGAGTACGGCGAGACACAAACGGGCTGGACTGCCGACGAGGCCAAGGGCTTCATCAAAGTGCTCTCCACCCCGCTCAGAGTATATTACGGCATCCACAAGGACGAAGAAAGATGATACGCGTAGGAATACTCGGGGCGGCAGGCTATACGGGCGGCGAGCTGATACGCCTGCTGCTGAACCACCCCGAAGCGGAAATTGTATTCGCCAACAGCGAATCGAATGCCGGCAACCCCGTTGCAGCCGTGCACGAGGGCCTCATCGGCGACACGGACCTGCAGTTCACTTCTGAGATGCCGTGGGATGCCGTTGATGTAGTGTTCTTCTGCTTCGGCCACGGCAAGAGCAAGCAGTTCCTCGGGGAACACGACATCCCCGAACGGGTCAGGATTATCGACCTGGCGCAGGACTTCAGGGTTGTGGGCCCCCTCCCGTCCCCCCCGAGGGGGGGCGCCCTCTCGAGCAACGGGCAAGCAACAACGAGCTACCCTCCCCAGGGAGGGGTCGGGGGTGGGCTTCACGGGAGTGCGCTTCACGGGAGTGGACTTCCAATCTACGGCCTGCCCGAACTGAACCGCGACGCCATCCGCACGGCCCACTTTGTGGCCAACCCCGGCTGCTTCGCCACCGCCATCCAGTTGGGGCTGCTGCCCGCAGCCGCCCACAGCCTCATCCATGACGATGTGCTGGTGCATGCCATCACGGGCTCGACGGGTGCCGGACAGAAGCCGGGTGCCACCACCCACTTTTCCTGGCGGGCCGACAACCTGAGCATCTACAAGCCCTTCCAGCACCAGCATGTGCCGGAAATCAGGCAGTCGCTCAGACAGTTGCAGGCCGACTTCAACGCCGCCATCGACTTCGTGCCCTACCGCGGTCCGTTTGCCCGCGGCATCTTCGCCACCTCGGTGGTAAAAGTGGAGGCCGATGTTCCCGAAGAGACTTACGTGGAGATGTACCGCCAGTTCTACCACACGGCAGCCTTCACACACTACACCGACAAGGCGCTCGACCTGAAACAGGTGGTCAATACCAACAAGGCGCTGGTGCATGTGGAGAAATACGGCAACAAGCTGCTCATCACCAGCGTTATCGACAACCTGCTGAAAGGTGCCGTCGGCCAGGCCGTACAGAACATGAACCTGATGTTCCATCTGGACGAGCGGACCGGGCTATGCCTGAAAGCCAGCGCCTTCTGAAGCCCCCTCACACATCCCCCACAACGCCCTATGATACACCTGCAACGAACCATCGCCCTGGGCCTGCTCATCATCGCTACCGGCATGTGTGCCCTGGCACAGTCGCTCACCGTGGGCAGCTATAACATCCGCTACAAGAACCGCGATGACAGCCTGAACGGCAACGGCTGGGCCCACCGCAGCCAAGTCATCGCAGCACAAATCAACTGGGAACAGCCCGACATCTTCGGCACCCAGGAGGTGCTGCACCAACAACTGGCAGACCTCACGGCATTGCTCGACGGCTACCAATGGATTGGCGTGGGACGCGACGACGGCAAGCAGGCGGGCGAATATGCAGCCATCTTCTACAAGCCCGAACGGGTGCAACTGCTGGAGCAGGGCAACTTCTGGCTTAACGAGACACCCGACCGCCCTGCCCTGGGGTGGGATGCGGCCTGCATCCGTATCTGCACATGGGGGCATTTCCGCGACCGCACGACACAGCAGGAGTTCTTCTTCCTGAACCTGCACATGGACCACGTGGGGGTGACCGCCCGCCGCGAGTCGGCAAAGCTCGTCATGCAGCGCATCACCGAAATGACCGATGGCGGCAAGAAACTGGCGGTGCTGACGGGCGACTTCAACGTGCCACAGACCGACGAGTTGTATGCGCTGTTCACCCAGTCGGGTGTGCTGAAGGACTGCTACACACATGCCAAGCACCGCTTTGCCGAGAATGGCACCTTCAACAGTTTCGACACCCAACGCTTCGTCAGCGGGCGCATCGACCACATCCTGGTAACGCCCGCCACCACCGTCGAGGCCTACGCCGTGCGCACCGACGGCTATTGGAGCCCCAACGCCCGCGGCACCATGACACGGCGCAACCCCTCGGACCACTACCCTATCTTTGCCCGCATCAAGTTCTGATTCCTACGGGCATCCTGCCCACGATAACAAGGTACCACCTTACTGCAACGGCCAACAGGGCCTTCGCCACCCTACCTGACACTGTTCAGGCACAGGATGTGCGAGGCCCTGTTGGCCGTTGTGTGCCTCTGATTCCGTTTCTGCCAACGCCACGGATGGGCGAAGTGTCAATTTTTTAGACGTTTTGCACTGCCAAGAGCAAGAAAGCGATGCCCGATGCTTGGAGGGAAAGTGTGAAAGAGCGTACCTTTGCACTGCCGCAAGCGGTAAGCATGGCTGCGGCGGCTCATCACATCCAAGCAACCCTCATCGTTCATCTACCTTACCCCAACAATGGACAAACTCATCGAAAAGAAAGGCTTGCAGCGCAAGCACCTCTACTGGATAGCCGGGGGCGCAGTAGCCCTGCTCATCGCCTGCTGGCTGCTCTTCGGCAACCACGACAGCACGCTGCGTGTAGCAGCCACCGACCTCACCATCAGCGAAGCCCGGCTAGCAGAGTTCAAGGACTACGTACGCCTGTCCGGGCAGGTGGTGCCCATACAAGTGGTGCAGCTCTCGCCCGAAGAGGGCGGTATCGTCACCGAACGCGTGGCCGAAGAAGGGACCATGGTCAGGAAGGGCGACGTCATCATCCGTCTGCGCAACTCGAACCTCGACTTGCAGATACTCAATGCCGAGGCCGAACTGGCCGAGAAACAGAACCTGCTGCGCAACACACAGGTGGCCATGCAACAGGACCGGCTGAACAACCAACTGGAGCAGGCCCAGCTGGCCATGGACACCGAACGCAAGCTGCGCACCTACCGGCAGCAGGAGCGGCTGTACGGCGAAAGGCTCGTCAGCCGCGAGAACTACCTGCAGGCCGAGGAGGACTACCGGCTGGCACAGCGCAAGCAGGGCCTCATCAGCCAACGCCTGCGGCAGGACAGCATCTACCGCTCGGTGCAGATGGACCAGATGGAGGACAACCTCGCCAACATGCGCACCAACGTGGTGCTGGTGCGCGAACGCAAGCAGAAACTGGAAGTGCGGGCCACCATCGACGGCGAGCTGGGCCTCCTGGACGTGGAGCTGGGACAGAGCATCACGCCCGGGCAAAAGATCGGGCAGATCAACGACCTGAGCGACTACAAGATTGAGGCCCAAGTGGACGAGCACTACATCGACCGCGTCCGGACCGGTCTCTCGGCCTCCTTTGTCCGCGGCGAACAGGAATACAAGCTCGGCGTGCGCAAGGTATATCCCGAAGTGCGGCAGGGCAAGTTCCGCACAGACTTCACGTTCCGCGGCCCGCGTCCGGAAAACATACGCAGCGGCCAGACCTACTACCTCAACCTCGAACTGGGGCAGTCCGAGCAGGCAGTGCTCATCCCCCGCGGCGCCTTCTTCCAGACCACCGGCGGGCAGTGGATATTCGTGTTGAGCCGTGATGGCCGCACCGCCTTCCGCCGCAGTATCAAGGTGGGGCGCCAAAACCCACAGTACTACGAAGTGACCGAGGGGCTGGAGCCCGGCGAGCGAGTCATCACCAGCGGCTACGAAGCCTTCGGCGACAATCAGCGGCTGGAAATCAAGCAATAATCAGCATGGAGGGGGTGCCATTGCCGCTATGGGGCGACCTCCTGCGACTTTGCCAAGCGCTTGCGCCAATGCCTGTTCAGCCGCGGGAACATCTTGCGAACGCGCAACAGGTGGTGGGTGATGCTGCCACCGGCGATGATCAGCGTGACGCTGGCCACAACGAGCAACATCCCTATTGCCAGGCGCGGCGTCAGCACTTCGTTGAAAACAAGAATGGCTATGGCCACGGCGGTAACAGGCTCCATCGCACCAAGGATAGCCACGGGCGTGCTGCCTATCTTGTGGATGGCGGCACTGGTGCAGATGAGCGAGATGGCCGTGGGGAACAGTGCCATCGAAAACGCCGATGCCCACAGCCAGGGATTGGCCGAGAGGATGGCAAACGTGCCCATGCGGAAACGGAAGGCAAAGAGCAACAGCCCAAAGGCAATGACATAGAGCGTCAGCTTCAACGTGGGAATCTCCTTCATCTGCCCACGGTTCACCGCCACCAGATAGACGGCATACGAGAGTGCCGACAGGAATACCAACAGCAGGCCCATGGGACTGAGCACCGCACCATCGTCGCCTCGATAGAGTAGGCCAATGCCCGCCGTGGCCAGCAGGATGCACACCACCGTCAGACGGCTCACCCGTTCGTGGTAGAACAAGGCCATGATGAGGGTCACCAAGATGGGATACACAAACAGCAACGTCGAGGCGATGGCCGCACCGATATAGGCATAGCTTAAATACAAAGCCAACGAAGAAAAAGCCATGAGGATGCCCAGGACGGCCAGCGGCACCACCTGCCCCCGGCGCAACCCGAAGCCACGTCCGCGGACAACCATCATCACAGCCAGCATCGGCACAGCAAAGAAATAGCGCAGGAACAAGACACTGTAAGCATCGACCCCTGCACCCAATAGCGGCAACGCAAACAGCGGATTCAAGCCATAGCTGGCTGCCGCAGCCACGCCAAGGGCATACCCTTTAAAAGTATCGGTCATTTCATTCAGTTTCTGAACACGGGCCGCAAAGGTACACCTTTTTCCTGAAACTACGGCCGCGAAACGAAGCTAATCCCCAGCGAGTGACAATTTTTTAGACGTTTTATACATCGAAGAGGCAGAAAGTGGGGCGGAGGACTTGCGGGGGAAAGAGGAAATGTGCGTAACTTTGCGGCAGCAAACGAACTAAAACCCAAAAGCCCACCCCTTGCCCCTCCCAGGGGAGGGGAACCAAGACTGGCAGCAAACGAGTTGTAATGAACTTCCCTCCCGGGAGGGGCTGGGGGTGGGCCTCACTTTAAGAATCACTTCATATGAATAGTCTCTACTACATGGCCCGCCGCTTCAAGACGGCCACCCTTCTGAACTTCCTCGGCCTCATGGTGGCCTTCGCCTCGTTCTACCTGTTCATGACACAGGTGGCCTACAACCACAGTTTCAACCACGGCTTCACCGATGCCGACCGTCTCTACCGCGTGGAAATGATGCGCAAAGACGGCTGGGACCACTACGCCAACCGTCTGACAGGTAGCCTGATGACCGAGACGCCGGGCGTGGAGGCTGCGGCGCTCACACAGACTTGGCTTGAGAACGTGACGGCGCGCAAGGGGCAGACGGAACTGACGTTCCCGAAGGTGGAGGTCGATGCCCGCGCACTGGAGACGTTCCAGCCCCGCGTCCTCGACGGCACCATCACGTGGGACGAAGGTAGCACCGACGGCATCGTCATCCCGGCCTCCATCGCGCGTACCTATTTTAATAACGAGACGGCCGTGGCCGGACGAGCCATGCTGCTGAACGACGACAGCGTGACCGTGCGCGGCGTCTTCGAGGACTTTCCCGACAACTGCTGCATGCTGAATGCCATCTACCGCAGCTTCGGTGATCAAGACCTCGACCAGCTGAACAACTACAACTTCACATGCTATGTCCGTCTGGCGGCCGATGCCGACACTGCCACCGTGCGTCAGACCTTTGCCAACGTTTATCTCGGTCACATGAAGCAATACTTCTTCGACAACGGTGGCGCCGAGTACTGGGATCAGGCCAAAGCGCAGATGGTGTTCCGCCTGATGCCGCTGACCGAGACTTACTTCACAGGCATTGACGAAGACAACGACAAGGGCAACCGCCTGGTAGATCGTGTGCTCATCTGGGCCTGCGTACTGCTCATCATCGTGGCGGCCATCAACTTCCTCAACTTCATGCTGGCCGAAGCTCCCATGCGCGTCAAGGGTGTGAACACACGGCGCGTGCTGGGCAGCACTATCGCCGGCATCCGTGCCGGCCTCATCGGCGAAGCGGTAGTCATGGCAGTCGGGGCGTGCATGGCAGGGCTACTGCTGGCTTACCTCCTGACCGAATGGCCGCTCATCGGCGAACTGACCGTGGGCGACATCTCGCTGGCTAACCATCCGAATCTGCTGGCGTGGACGGCGGCGCTGAGCGTGGCCGTCGGCATCGCCGCCGGACTCTACCCCGCCTTCTACGTCACCTCGTTCCAACCCGCCCTGGCGCTGAAAGGCAGTGCCGGCCTCACGCCCCGTGGCCGCCAGCTGCGCACGGCGCTCATCGCCCTGCAGCTGCTCATCTCCTCCGTCATGGTGGTCTATATCGGCATCCTCTACCTCCAGAGCCACTACATCTACACCTCCGACTACGGCTTCGCCAAGGACGAGGTGCTCTACACCAACCTCGACAACCTGCAGAAAAAGCGCGAGGCGTTGCGCACCGAGGTGCTCTCGCTGACGGGCGTCGAGGAAGTGGCCTTCTCGCAGATCTGTATCGGCACCCAAGACAGCTATATGACCTGGGGGCGCAAGGACGACGAGCACGAGATTTACACTGCCGTCCTGCGCGTGGATTGGCGCTACCTGCGGACATTAGGCATCAAGGTCATTGAGGGGCGCGACTTTACCGAGCACGACGGCCTACCTGCAACCGGCGAGGCCGAAACCGGGCGCTTCGACAGCGACGAGGTCTATATCATCAACGAGGCCGCCCGCCGACAATGGGACTGGGTGCAGATGGACAAACCGCTACTCATGAACAATATGGGGCGCGTCATCGGCGTCTGCGAGAATGTGCGCTATGCTACCACGCGCGTGGACCGTCAGGCTACGCCGATGATGTTCATGGTGCGCGTGGACCCGCGCGAGGAACAAAGCGAATGGAATCCCATGCGGGTAATGAACGTCCGCGTCAGCGCCGGCATCGACAAGGTGGCCATGCGCACGAGCATTGCCGATAAGATGAAGGCGATGGGCTACGAGGGCGAGCCCGACGTGCGCTTCCTCGACCAGGACCTCGAGACGACCTATCAGGAGGAGTTCCGCTTTATCCACCAGGTGCTGCTCTTCAGCATCATCTGCCTCGTCATCACCCTCATCGGTGTCTTCTGCCTGACGCTCTTTGAGACGGAGTACCGCCGCAAGGAAATCGGCATCCGCAAGGTATTCGGCTCAACTGAGGAGGCCATTCTGCTGATGCTCAGCCGCCGCTACGTCCTGCTCATCCTCGTCGCCTTCGTCCTCGCCGCCCCCATTGCCTGGTACATCGGACGCCAGTGGCTGATGAGCTTCGCCGAGCGCACACCCGTCTACTGGTGGCTCTTCCCCCTGGCCCTCCTGGCCGTCTCGGCCATCACCCTCGCCACAGTCGGCATCCAAGGCTGGCGCGCCGCCACGGAGAACCCGGTGAATAGTATCAAGACAGAATAGTCGTTGCTGCAACGCTGCTACAAAGATAATAGGGGGCTAATGCCCCCCTATTCCCGCAGAGCTGCGGGGTTACCGGCGTTATACTTGCCTCATTGGAGACAATTCATGATAAAAAAACAGAAAATCATGTATTTTCTTTTGGTGCTTTCCTCATATAAGTTTACCTTTGCTGCTGTATTTAACACCCACAAACACAAAGGCAAAACATGAAACCAATCGTCTCTTTTTGCATTACGCTCATGGCGGCACTCTTTGTGCCGGCCAATATCCTGGCACAGGTACGTATCAACGAGGCCATGGCCCAGAACAACAGTTTCATCACCGACCCCGATTTTGACGGTTCTGCCGACTGGATAGAGCTGTGCAACTACGGCTCGGATGAGGTGGATCTCTCTGGCTTTTACGTCACCGACAACCTAACAAACCCAACAAAATACGCGCTACCGGCGGGAACCGTCATTAAGGCAAACGGTTATCTGGTGCTGTGGTGCGACGACCGAGGCGAGGGGCTGCACCCAGCGTTCAAGCTTTCGGCCGACGGCGAGCAGATAGGACTCTTTGATGCTGAGGGCAATTTGGTCGATAGCCTCTCGTTTGGCGTGCAGCATGTTGACATCTCCTACGGACGGCGGATGGACAACCCGGAATCGCTGGCTTACTTCATGAAGCCCACCCCAGGGGCGGCAAACGATGCACAGGCTTATGACGGCCTATCGAACCAACCCATGATACTGACGCCGGGCGGTTTTTTCAGCGGCAGCGCCACCGTCAGTATCACCAACGACCTGGGCGGAACCGTATACTACACCACTGACGGCTCGCAACCCACCACGCAGTCGCAGGTCTATACCGGGCCGCTCACCTTCACCAAGACCACAGTGCTGCGGGCACGCATCATTGCCGACGACATGATGCCCGGCAATGTGATGACCGAGACCTACTTCATCGACGAGGCTTTTGCCGGACACGAACTGCCCGTGGTCTCTATCGCTACAGAAGAGGCCAATTTCTGGGATGCCGAACGCGGCATCTACGTGCAGGACTTCAAACCAGACTGGGAGGTGCCGGTCAACATTGAGATGTTCCTCAATAACGGCAGCGACCGGTCAGCCTTCAACGAGCGGGCGGGCATCAAGGTCAACGGCCTCTACGCCTGGCAGTTGCCACAGAAGATGTTGGGCGTGTATTTCAAAAAGAAATACGGGGAAAGCAAATTGGCCTACCAACTGTTCACCGACGACAGCCGCAACGCATTCGACAACTTTGCCCTGCGTGCATCAGGCAGCGACTGGAGTTACACCCTCATGCGCGACGGGCTGGTGCAACAGGCCGCCCGACGTGGCAACATGAATCTTGACCTCATGGCATTCCGCCCCTGTGTGGTCTATGTGAACGGACAGTTCATGGGCGTCCACAACATCCGCGAGAAAGTAGATGAAGACTATGTGAAGCAACACTACGGACTCGCGAGCAGCGAGTTCGACATGGTGGAGGGCGGCGACACACCCGAGGTGGGCACCGTGGATGCGTGGAACGACTTCTTCTCCTTTGCCACCAAAGCCGACCTGACAAATGCTGACAACTGGAGCGCGCTGGAGGCGCAATGTGACATCGAGAATTTCTCAGACTACCTCATCACCGAGATCTATAGCGGCAACACCTCGCTCGCCCACAACACCATGACCTGGAAGCCTATCGGTTCCGGCCAGTGGCGCTGGATTCTCATGGACACCGACCGCGGCTTCTTCCGATACGACAATAACCTCTTCGACTATTACATCGACAAGTCGGCCTGGCCACTCTCGAACATGCTTGAAAACGAAACCTACAAGCGCTATTTCTTTAAGCGTGCCGCCGACCACCTTTTCACCACCTATAACACCAATAATATCCTGCGCCAGATTGACGAGCACAAGACCGACATCGAGCCACTCATGCAGCAGCACATCCAACGCTGGCAGGGAACTACATCCAGCTATGGCGACGCCATGAAGTCGATGGACTACTGGTTGAACGAGGTGAACAAGTTGCGCGACTTTGCCGTGGGACGCGTAGCGGTGCTCACGGGCGACCTCGTCAACTACGGTATGTCGGC
Source organism: Bacteroidaceae bacterium (assembly GCA_017526905.1). Classification (GTDB taxonomy): domain Bacteria; phylum Bacteroidota; class Bacteroidia; order Bacteroidales; family Bacteroidaceae; genus Physcousia. The sequence goes on from JAFXQT010000039.1 coordinate 14,359, forward strand.
ACCGGCCATGCTCTCCCTCTCGTCCTTCCCCGCCAACGCCTGCACCTACGATTTCAATGGCCACGCCATCGACAATAGCTACTGGAGCGGCCTCTACCCGCAGGACACCGACATCAGGCTCACTGCCCGCCATCGCGAAGGCTACCGTTTCTGTGGATGGCGGCAGGCCCGGATGACCGACATCATCCCGCGCGGCAGCATGTGGAAGTATCTGGACGACGGCAGCGACCAAGGCACACAGTGGCAGGCAGTTGATTTCGACGACGCGGCATGGCAAGAAGGGGGCGCCCCCCTCGGCTATGGCCACAGCAACATCAAGACCACCGTCTCCTACGGCTCCAGCAGCAACAAGCACATCACCACCTATTTCCGCAAACATTTCGATGTAAACATTCCCGTTGCCTCCATTCGCACAGCCCGCATCTACCTGCTGCGCGAGGACGCAGCCATCGTCTATCTCAACGGCCAGCGCATCATCACGTCAAACATCACCATCCATCCCCAAAACCTCACGTACAAGACGCTGTCCAAGCAAGCCATAGGAGGCTCGGCTGAGAAGACGTATGTGGTCTATGACATCGACCCGTCGCTGCTCCAGTTGGGGCACAATGTGTTTGCCGTGGAGGTGCATCAGACGGCTGCCAGCAGTTCCGACCTTGAGTTCGACATCCAGCTACAGGTGGAAACACTCGACGCTGACAACGCCTTGGTGAGCGAGGAGCCCACGGTGACGTTCAGCCTCAACGGCGACAGGAGTCTCTGTGCCATCTATGAACCCACGGGCGAGAGCATCGTACCCGACAGCATACACACTGACTTCGTGCTCACCAAAGCCCGTTCGCCGTGGCTCGTCACGGCCGACGTGGTGGTGGATAGTCCCGCCACGCTCACCATAGAGCCCGGCGTGGAAGTGTACTTCTCGCCCGATGCCAGCATGTACATCCACGGAAGGATGGATGCACAGGGAACCGCCTCGGACAGCATCGTCTTCTGCCTCAACCCCAAATGCGACCCATCTCTCAGCTGGGGAGCACTATGCTTCATCCATACGGGCGACCGTGCTTCGACCATCACCTACGCTACCCTGCGCGATGCCAATAAGGGACCGCTGGCGTATAACTGTGTGGCTGCCATATCCGGCTTTGGCACCACCCTGCGCCTGGACCACCTCAACATAACCGACGTACGTGCCAACCCGATAACAGCGCGCTACTCCGACGTACGCCTGACCAACAGTGTGCTGCACGCCGACATCACCGGCGACCTCATCAACGTGAAGTATGGCAAGGGCTACATCTCCGACTGCGAGTTCATCGGCAACCGCCAGCCCGACACCGATGCTATCGACTACGACGGCGTTTCCGGGGGCGTCATCCGCCGTGTCATTGCCCACGATTTCCTTGGTAGCAACAGCGATGCCATCGACCTTGGCGAGCAGGCAGAGGGTGTCATCGTTGACAGCATCATGGTTTATAACATCACGGATAAAGGCATCTCCATAGGGCAGCGTTCCAGCGTCAGCCTCAGCAACTCCACATTCATCCAGACCAACCTCGGCGTGGGGGTGAAGGATTCCTGCTCCATCGAGATCTCAGGTTGCACCTTCTTTGCCGTGCAGACGCCCATCTCTTGCTACGAAAAGGTGATAGGCCGGGCCGGTGGCAACGCCATGGTACGCGACTGCGTGTTCTCCAACAGCAGCAACGCCGACATCGCCTGCGACGACAAGTCGTTTGTCAGCGTCAGTCGCTCCTTGTCCGACACGCACCCCATCCTCTTCGGAACGGACAACCTCCTGGGCGACCCCGGATTTACCGCACCTACTTTCTATGACCTCACCTCCGATTACCTGCGCAGCCAGTCCTTAGGCTCCAACTATCTGCCCGCGGTTCCCGATGCCCAGCCGCTCATCAGCCATATCTGCTACGCTCCGTTTGAGGCGCTTGGCGAGAGCGAGTTCGTGGCCGTCGCCAACCCTACTGATCTGCCCCTCGACATCAGCGGCTATTCGCTCTCCAATGCCATCTCTTTCACCTTCCCCGAAGGCACTGTCCTTCCGCCCCACGAGCAGGTCTATGTAGCCAAAAGTGTCGGGACGCTGGATAATGAGCCATTCATTTGGGACAAGGGCAAGTTGGCTAACGAAGGTGAGACCATCGAGCTCACGTCACCGGCTGGCATCGTTGTGGACCATGTGGCCTACGCGCCCTCGGCTCCATGGCCTGTCATCGGAACAGAAAAAGGCAATAATATACTGGTGCTGACGGACCTTGCCAAGGGCAATCACCTCGCTGCCAACTGGACGCTCCTGGTGACGACGAACCTGGCTGAAACAGGCTGCGCAGACTACCTGTCCTACGACGCCCGCAGCCGGCTCGCCACCGTCCACCTCACAAATCAGACCAGTGCCGTTGTCACTTTGTTCGACCTCAGCGGACGCATCGTCCGGCAGCTTCAAGCCACCAACGGCACACAGTTCACCCTTCCCGGGGGCGGTACCTATATCCTCCATTTTGCCGGCAAGACTTATAAGTTCATGCCTGCACAATGAAACGGACTGCGGAGGCTTCCGTTGTCTATGCTGCTGTTCCCTTCGCTGCAAAAATGTTGCAGCGGAGGGAACAGTTCCTTTTACTCCCCCTTTTACTTCCCCCTTTTACTCCCGAAACTTAAATGAAGTTACATCTTTCCCGTCAAACAGAAACTCAGCCGCGCCTGGATTCATTGCCGAGTGTCTAATTTTTAGACGTTTTATGCATCGAAGAGACAGAAAGTGGGACAGAGGACTTGCAGGGAAAGAGGAAATGTGCGTAACTTTGCAGCAACAAATGAACTAAAACCCAAAAGCCCACCCCTTGCCCCTCCCTGGAGAGGGGAACCAAGTTTGGCAGCAAACGAGCTGTTATGAACGCCCCTCCCTGGGGAGGGGCTGGTGGTGGGCTTCACTTTAAAAATCACTTAATATGAATTCTCTCTTCTACCTCGCGCGCCGCTTCAAGACGGCCACCGCCCTGAACCTCCTTGGCCTCACCGTGGCCTTCGCCGCCTTCTATCTGTTCATGACGCAGGTGCGGTACAACGCCGGCTACAACCGCAGCTTCCCCGATGCCGAACGCATCCTGCGCGTGGAAGCGAAGATGAATCAGGATTCGCCGTGGGGCACCCACTGCAACCGGCCGCTGCTGGAGTACATGATTCAGATGCCCGAGGTGGTATCGGGCACCATCACGAGCATCTTTACCGGAGTGTGGGACTTCTATCTTGGCGAATCGCCCATCACCTATTCCACCTCGAACGTGCGCAACGAGAGCGGCCTGGAAACCTTCGGTATGGAGTGTCTGGATGGCAAACTGCACTGGGACGAAGGCGAGAAGGGCATCCTCATCCCCGCCTCGATGGCAGAGCGCTTCCTCGGCACCACGATGGCTGCCGGGCGTCACCTTTGGGACGGCAAGGATAGCATCCGCGTCCAGGGTGTCTATCGCGACCTGCCCGCCAACACATTTCTCACCAACATCCCTTCCAACGAATATCCCATCAACGGTGTCTTCTTCGCCATGAGCGACGAGAATCGCCACAACTTCAGCGAGTGGAGTTATGTAGGTTACCTCCATATCTATGACACCGTTGACCTCGACGCCTTCTGCGCCGAGTTCAGGGAGCGCTGCAAAACGGCCGTCCGCAAGGCGGTGCTGGCCGAGAACGCTGAAGAGTATGACAAAGCCTCGCCCGAGGAAAAGGCCGAGATGGAACAGCAGGTCGATGACTACTTCGGGAAGTTCGACCTCCGCGCCACACCCATCACCGAGACCTATTTCTCCGGTGTAGGCGGGAACGACCGCGGCAACCGCACCGTACACCTTATTCTTATATGGGCGTGCGTGATCATCCTCGTCGTCGCTGCCATCAACTTCCTCAACTTCACGCTGGCCGAAGCACCGATGCGCGTGAAGGGCGTCAACACCCGTCGCGTCCTTGGCAGCACCCTCTGGAGCCTGCGCCTCGGCCTCATCGGCGAGGCGGTGGCAACGTCGCTCGTAGCCTTCGCCCTCTCCCTCGGCTTGGTACATTTGCTGTCCGAGTGGCCCCCTATTGCCGAACTCTTCTCGGGCGACATCAGCCTCACTGCCAACCTCCCCTCTGTGGTCCCTGTCCTCGCAGCGCTCTCTGTGGTCATCGGCATTGTCGCCGGCACCTATCCCGCCTTCTTCGTCACTTCCTTCCAGCCTGCCTTGGCCCTGAAAGGCAGCTTCGGCCTCACACCCAAGGGACGCCGTCTGCGCACGGGACTGGTCGCCCTGCAGCTGTTCGTCAGCCTCGTCCTGGTCGCTTTCATCGGTATTCTCTATCTGCAGAGCCACTTCATCTTCCACTCCGACTACGGTTACGACAAGGATCAGATTATCTACGCCCAGCTGCCCGCAGAACTCATGCAGAAGAAAGATGCCATCCGCTCGGAGCTCATGCAGATGGGCGGCGTGGAGGAAGTCAGCTATTCCAACTTCGTCCTCGGCTCGCAGACGCAGTACATGGGCTGGGGACGCGGCACGGGCGACAAGGCCGTCACCTTCACGTGCCTACCTGTAGATTGGCGCTACCTACGCACGATGGGCATCAAGGTTATCGAGGGGCGCGACTTCAACGAACATGATGGCGACTGCTACATCATCAACGAAGCTGCCCGCAAACGTTGGTCGTGGATAGAGATGGACAAGCCTCTGACAGACAACGACTTGCCCGTCGTCGGTGTCTGCGAGAACATCCGCTACGGCAGCGTCCGTCAGGACCGGGCCGAGGATCCCGTGGCCTTCGTCATTCTCGGCGAAAGCTATGCACAATGGGGTGACCGGCTGGGGACACTGAATGCTCACCTCGGGGCTGGCGTGGATAAGGTGGAACTGCGTCGTACCATCGAAGAGAAGCTCGTCGAAATGAACGGCGGCAACGCCGTCACCGTCCGCTTCCTCGACCAAATCCTCGAGAACCTCTATCAGGAGGAGTTCCGCTTCATCCGTCAGGTGCTCCTCTTCAGCATCATCTGCCTCGTCATCACCCTCATCGGCGTCTTCTGCCTGACGCTCTTCGAGACGGAGTACCGCCGCAAGGAGATTGGCATCCGCAAGGTATTCGGCTCCACCGAGGAGGCTATCCTGCTGATGCTCAGCCGTCGCTATGTCTTGCTCATCCTCCTTGCCTTCGTCCTCGCCGCACCTCTCGCCTGGTACATCGGACGCCAGTGGCTGATGAGCTTCGCCGAGCGCACACCCATCTACTGGTGGCTCTTCCCCCTCGCCCTCCTGGCCGTCTCGGCCATCACCCTCGCTACCGTCGGCATCCAAGGCTGGCGCGCCGCCACGGAGAATCCGGTCAGGAGTATTAAGACGGAGTAAAAAAGACCCACCCCTCCCAGGGAGGGGAGAAGGCTGGCGCGTCACTTTCATGCTGAACGAGACGCTCTCCTTATAGGTGGGTTCTATAAATTAGCTTTGAATAGCTCTTAGGCTATTTCCGAACAGATTTTGTTTCAAGGCCGCCGGGGCGTAGCGGGCTACGTCCCAAGGACTTGGAGCAAAAGATGCCGGAAAGAGGCAAGAGCAAACAAAGATAATTCATAGAGAATTTATTAATTAATAGAACACACCTATAGTAACTTTTATTTTTCATTTTTCATTCATAAAATGCATCCATTCTCCAAAGGCCAAGGCGCCTTTATCAAAATCACATCGCTCACCGTAGGTCTCACCGTGGGGCTGGTGCTGCTGGCCAAGGTGCAGCTGGAACGCAGCTACGACCGCTGCATCGTGGACAAGGAGCATGTGTATGAGTTGCAAGAAACGTTCCAGCGTGCGGGCGAAGAACTGCAGCAACACAGCGCCACGTCGGGCGGCATCGCACCTGTATTGGCACAAGAGATACCCGAGGTGGTGACGGCCACACGCTATACCGCGCAGTTCGGCGACGAGAAACTGACGCTGGAGGACGGCAGCCGGCACTACTTTGAAGAGGCGGTGTTTGCCGATTCCTGCTTCTTCAACATCTTCGCAACAAGGACGCTGGTGGGCGATGCCAAGCAGATTCTCTCGACCGCCGGGCAATGCATGATCAGCCGTCGGCTGAGCGAAAAGATGGGCGGCGAGGTCGTCGGCCAGACGTTCTGCTTCGCCTCGGCACCACAGAAGCCGATGACCATCTGCGGCGTCTATGAGGACTATCCCGAGAACTCCACCTTCGCGCGCTTCGACATCCTCATGTCGATGCCCTCCGTCGGCACCTACGCCTGGGACGGCACCGAGAACCTCATCGGCAACGACCGCTATCATTCGTATGTACGCTTGCGTCCCGATGCCGACATGGACAAGGTGCGCGGCGAGGTCAAAGAGCTGCTGCAGCGCATTCTCCCGTGGGAGGACCTGAAGCAAACCGGCTACACCGACGCCGGCATTGAACTGGTCAGCGTCGCCGGCAGCCGCATGAAGGAAACCACCGTGCGCACCACCTGCATCATCCTCGCCGTGGTGGCGCTGGTGATGCTCTTCACGGCGGTGATGAACTACATCCTCGTTGTCATCAGCTCGCTCGTCGGCCGTGCCCGTCAGGTGGCTGTACGCAAGGTGCTCGGTGCCCACAGCCGGGAGTTCTACCTCGGCTCGATAGGCGATGCCGCCCTTCATCTGCTGACGGCACTTGCCTTGATGGCACTCCTGCTCTATGCCGGGCAGGACCTGACGCGCGACCTGCTGGGCGTCAGCGTCACGACGCTCTTCTCCCGGCAGACGTTCGCGGTGCTGCTCGCAGTCTGCCTCACCGTATTGCTCTGCTGCGGCATCCTGCCGGGCTTCATCTACTCGCGCATCCCGCTCACCTACGCCTACCGCCTCTACAGCGAGAGCAAGCGCGTGTGGAAGCTGTCGCTGCTGGCCTTCCAGTTCGTGCTCTCGACGATGCTGCTCTGCGTGCTCACCACCATCTATCGGCAATACAACTTTATGCTCCATACGGACATGGGCTATCAGTATGACAAGGTGGCTTACGTCAACGTGTCCGCCCTCCACGGCGACTCCATCTATTCGCTGGCCCGCGAGATCGAGAACCTGCCGTGCGTCGAGAGGACCGCTGCTGCCTACTCCCTCTTCTGCAATCGGCAGAGCGGAGACAACGTGCTCGTGCCCGGCCATCCGCAGGAACTGTTCAACTGTGCCAACATGTTCTTTGCCGAGAGCGGACTGGTGGAGACGATGGGCCTGCAAATTGTGCGCGGCCGCGACTTCGAGCGCGTGAACCATCAAGGTTGGCAGCCGGAGATGCTGGTGGACGAGCATTTCGCCCAGAAGATGAAAGAAGTGGCGGGCATAGACGACGTCGTGGGGCGGCAATTCATCAACTCTTCGTTAGGAAACCAATACCCCTTGACCGTCGTTGGCGTGGTGAAGAACTTCACCCTGGGCTCTCTGGTGTCGCGCGAAGAGCGACCCATCATGGTCGTCAACGGCAATGTCTTCACACACTACGTCATGATGAAGCTTCAGCGCGTCACACCCGACCACCTGCAGGCCGTGCAGCAACTCTGCGACCGGCTCTACCCCGATGCCGAACTCAACGTGAAGCTCTACTCCAACGAGATGGCCGACCAGTATCAGGAGACGCAGCGCACGCGTGACCTCGTCATGATTGGTTGCATCGCCTCGCTGCTCATCACCCTCATCGGACTGATAGGTTATGTCCGTGACGAGGTACAGCGCCGCTCGCGCGAGCTGGCCATCCGCAAGGTCATCGGTGCCACCATGAGCGAGGTCCAGCTGCTGTTTGCACGCAGCATCGCCGTCATCGCCCTGCCCTCTATCGCCGTCGGTGTGGCTCTGGGCTGGTATCTGAGCACGCTGCTCATGCAGCAGTTCGCCTACAAGGTGGCTCTCCCGTGGACGGTCTTCGCCATCGACGCCCTCCTCATCATCCTCATCATCGCCGCCGTCGTGTTCATCCAGACAAGGCGCGTGGCCAACGATAATCCGGTGGAGTATTTGAAGAAGGAATAGAAGGCCCACCCCCTGCCCCCTCAAAGACCCCTCCCCGCTCCCCCTCAAGGGGGAGAGTGGTCACCTTTCAAGAATTGCAATCCAATAAATTATTATCACTTTAACCCCATAAACAATGACCCAGTATCCTCTGCCGCTCGAATACATTCCACTCCCCTCCCTACAAGGGAGGGGCAGGGGGGAGGGTCTTCTACTATTATGATCAAACTCGAAAACATCAAGAAGGTCTTCCGCACAGACGTTGTGGAGACCACGGCCCTCGGGGGCATCACACTGGAAGTGAAGGACGGCGAGTTCGTCGCCATCATGGGTCCTTCGGGCTGCGGCAAATCAACGCTGCTTAACATCCTCGGCCTGTTGGACAATCCCACGGAGGGCAGCTACTGGCTCGACGGCAAGGAAGTGGGGCACCTGAAGGAGCGCCAGCGCACTTTCACGCGGCGCGGACAGATTGGCTTCGTATTCCAAAGTTTCAACCTCATCGACGAACTCACCGTGGAGGCTAACATCGAGCTGCCGCTGAAATATCTGGGCGTGCCGGCGGCCGAGCGCAAACAGCGCGTGCTGGAGATCATGCAGCGCATGGCCATCAGCCATCGTGCCAACCACTATCCCCAGCAGCTCTCGGGCGGACAGCAGCAGCGCGTGGCCATCGCCCGCGCCGTGGTGGTCAAGCCAAAGCTGGTACTCGCCGACGAGCCCACAGGTAACCTCGATTCGAAGAACGGCAAGGAGGTGATGGACCTGCTCACACAACTCAACGCCGAAGGCACCACCGTCGTCATGGTCACCCACTCCCAGCACGACGCCTCCTTCGCCACGCGCACCATCAACCTGCTCGACGGTATGGTGGTGGAGAAAACGCTGCTATAAAACTCCCACCTCTCCAGCAAGGGGGGCGATTAAACATGATATAACCTGTTTCATCATACTTTGATGAAGACGCTGGGTGGCCGTCCGTGAGGATAGCTGCCCAGCGGTGTTTTCAAGTCTCAACGTGCTGCTGCCACGGAATCATTTGCCCTGTCCTAAAGCAACAGCGCACGAACGTCTATACATACGCTTTCCAAAAAAGAAATATCACAAATATCACCATCTGCCCATAACTATTGTAAATCAACGCACTGTCAAGTGATATTTGAGTGATATTTACGTGATATTTGGGTAGCATTTGGGTGATCCTCGGGTCGTGTTTGGCCTGTATTGGGTGTCTGGGAGTGTCTCACTGGTGAGACACGGGCGTCTCAGTGCTGAGACTCGCGCGTCTCAGCGCTGAGAGGCGACTTTCTCACCGCTGCGACACGAGCGTCGCACGGCCGAGACATCCGCGGGAACGCCCACACGCACCAAGGCACACACCGTAAAAGGTGATTACAGCACAGCATGTGCGCCAGGAAATCCGTTGCCCAAGCAGTTGCAACACGAAAAGCGTGCTGTCAGGGGCCAAAGGGCAAAAAGAAATATCACGAATCGGGGCAAATATCACGCGAAATATCACACAAATATCACTCAGCACAGAACTGATTTTCAGGCGTTATAACCCCATTCGTGATATTTGTGATATTTATTTTCGGGAAAGTATAAGAAGGGGCGAACTCACGCGAAGGTCAGCCTGAACGTGGTGGTGTAGCCTGACTCGGGCCTGTCCATCAGTTCGAGGTTGCCGCCCTGCCGCACCATGATCTGACGGGACAGAGCGAGACCGATGCCGGTGCCGCCGTGTTTGGTTGTAAAGAAGGGGATGAAGATGCTATCGCGGTCGGCGGCGGGGATGGGAGCGCCGTTATTTGAAATGAAAAGTGAATGAGTGAAAAGTGAAAAATAAGAATTACTTTCAGAAGTCATTAGTTTCTCAGAGGAAGAAACATGGCCCATTCCATTAGCTTCAGGTAACATATATTTTTCACTTTTCACTCTTTCACTTTTCACTCTTATCCTCCTCGCCCTCCCTGTTAGGGAGGGAGCAGAATGTATTAGACTGGATGAAAGAGTGTAATTATCAAAGGTAACCGCTCCCTCCCTAACAGGGAGGGCGGGGGGAGAGTCTACCTTTATCCTCCCCGCCCCCGCTTCCACGGCATTCTTCACCAGGTTCACCACCACCTGCTGCAGAAGGACAGGGTCGGCATGAACGACCATGCCGTCCATGTCCGCTACGTCCCATGTCAACTGCGGATAGAGGCGCTGCACCTCGGCGAAGAAGGTATCCAGGGCCACGTCCTCGGGGTTGGGCTGCTGCAGCTGTGCCAGTTTGCGATAGCTGTCCACGAAGGCGGTAAGGCGGGCAGCCGTGGTATTGATGCTGCGGATGCCCGCTTCGAGGGGTGTGCCAACGACGTCGGCACGGTGCAACAAGCTCTGGCTGATGCTGGCGATGGGCGCGGTGGAGTTCATGATTTCGTGGGTCAGCACGCGTGTGAGCCGTTCCCACGACTCCACCTCGCTCCGGTTCACCTGCTGGTGGATGATCTCGCCCAGGTCGTTCAGCGTTTCTTGCATGGCCCGCTCGCCGCTGGCCAGACCGCGCGTGCTCAGGCGGAACGACCAGTCGTGGTTACGAATGGCCTCGCGCATCAGGTGGGCACGACGACGCAGCGAGCGCTGGTGGCGGACAAAGACAAGGAAGAGACAGCATAAAAGTAACAAAAGGACAGCCCATCCCCAACCCCTCACTGGGAAGGGGAGATAGGAGGCTAACAAGTCTATTACTACCATAATTACTTCTTGAGGATTTGAATTCCCTCCCTGGGGAGGGGTTGGGGTGGGCTACCTTCTTGAGGATTTGAGTTCCCCTCCCTTGGGGAGGGGTTAGGGGTGGGCCTTCAGGGGTGGGCTTTTAGGGGTGGGCCTTTAGGGGTGGGCCTTCAGCCTATTATACAGCGTCTGTCTGGTCAGCCCCAGCATCTTGGCCGCAGCGGTGAGGTTGCCGTCGGCACGGTCCACGGCCCGACGTATGTGCTCCATCTCCACCTGGTCGAGCGGTGCCAGCGCCTGTTGGGCCTGCATGATGCCCTGCAACTTATAGGTGAGTTTGTCGTTGTCCCAGGGCTTGGTCACGAAGTCGGCAGCGCCGCTCTGCAGCGCACGCACGGCCAGGGGCACGTCGCCATAGGCCGTCAGCATCACCACGGGCACGTCGGGGTGCGCCTCGTGTACCCGTTGCAACCAGTGCAGGCCATCTCGCCCGGAGTTGTCGCCTATGGAGAAATTCATGTCGAGCAGTACCATATCCACATGTTCGGCAGCCATGGTGCGCAGCATATCCTCGGGGCGCAGCAGCGTGAGGATGCGGTCGAACGTGCCCTCCAGCGCATACTGCATGGCGGTGAGGATGTCTGCATTGTCATCGCAGACAAGTATTGTTCCCAGTTTCATCGGCTATCAGTTGTTCGTTTTAACGCCTGCAAAGGTAGGTATTATTTCCAGATTCGGCCTCTCCGTGCCCGCTGTTTTCATTGGCGGCAGGGCAAAAGCGTAAAATAATTAGACAATTTCTGCGTCCGCACGCCGTTTTGCCCGCTCTACGCTTGGCGGCGAAGCGGGAAAAGGCATACCTTTGCCGGCATCAAACCTAAACTGCAATGAGACAGATCCTCCTTTCCATCGGCCTGCTCGCCACCATGAGCGCGCATGCTACCGTCGGGAATGACACCACCGCCATGACGGCATGGGACTGCGTCCGCTACGCAGTGAGTCACAGCCACGGCCTCCGTCAGCGCGAGCTGCAGGCAGACAATGCCGAGGCCACGCGGCTGCAGACCATCGGTGCCCTCCTGCCCAACATCGGCGCCAGCGTCAGCGCACAGATGAACTTCGGACGTGCCATCGACCCCGAGACCAACACCTACACCAACGTGAGCACAGTGGGCACGGGCTACGGACTGTCGGGCAGCATGCCCGTGTTCGATGGGATGTACCGGCTGCACGCCCTACGTGCCGCCCGCGCCGACTTGCTGATGCAGAAGAATGCGCTGGTGGCCGAGCGCGACCAACTGGTTCTGGCCACCTACCAGGCCTGCCTGGAAGTGACCTATGCGAAGGAGGCCAAGCTGCTGGCGGCCGAGAAACTGCATGACAGCCAACGCCTGCTGCAACAGGCTCGCGTCATGGAGGAGGAAGGACTGAAAAGCCCGACGGACGTGGCTCAGATACAAGCACAACAGGCTGCCGACGCACTCCTGCTGACGCAGCAGGAGAACCAGGAACAGGTGGCGCTGCTGAAACTGAAAGAGGTGATGGGATGGCCGGGGAAGGAAGAATTACGAATGACGAATGACGAATTACGAATGACTAATGATGAATGGAGCGCTCGGACTGTGGGCGGAAGTGCTGCCCAGCTGCTGCAATCGCGCTATGCCGTGGAATCTGCACGTCACAACGTGGGCATGGCGCGGGCGGCCTTCTACCCCACCCTTTCGGCCTCGGGCGGCATCAACTCGTCCTACTACCGCAACATCGATGCCCCCAGCCACAGCAGTTTCAGCCGCCAGCTGAAGGACAACTTAGGTCAGTGGGTAGGCGTCAGCGTCAGCATCCCCATCTTCAACCGACTGGGCAACCTGATGGCATTGCGGCGCGCCAAGAACAACCTACGCATAGCCCAGGAACAGGATGCGGCCAAGGCCGACGAGTTGGAGGTGTTGCGACAACAAGCCACGCTCGACGTGGAGGCCAACGCAAAGGAAATTGTACAGGCTGAGGCAAAAACAGAGGCCGACAGCATTGCATACGAGCTCATCCGGCGCCAGTTTACCGAGGGCCTGGCTTCGCCACTCGAGGTGCAGACAGCCGCCACCACGCTGCTGCAAAGCCGGACGGCCCTGCTGCAAAAACGGCTGACACGAGGCTTGCGGCTCCTGCAGAAGCGCTATTACGAGGGCCAAAGCCTTGTTCCGTAGCTGTTTGCCCCGACGGTGCGCCACCTCCACCCGCGGGCCGAGTGCCGCTCATACAGATTGAGCCCAGACGAAACTTCGGCATAGAACTGACGCTGCACGCCTATTTATGTCATGAAAGCTTACAAAATGTGAGAAAATAGCAACATGACGCTTTCTTTTTGAGAATAATTGCATACCTTTGCAGCGATTTATCAGAAAACAACCATCGCATGCAATTATTTGACGTATATCCGCTCTTCCCCATCAACATCGTGCGTGGCCAAGGCTGCCGCGTGTGGGACGAGCAGGGCACCGAATACCTCGACCTGTATGGCGGGCACGCCGTGATTAGCATCGGCCACGCCCACCCGCACTATGTAGAAGCCGTCAGTCGGCAAGTGAGCCAGCTGGGATTCTACTCCAACTCCGTAGTGAACAAGCTGCAACAACAGCTGGCCGAACGTCTGGGCCGTGCCTGCGGCTACGAGGATTACCGACTGTTCCTCATCAACAGCGGTGCCGAGGCCAACGAGAATGCGCTGAAGCTGGCATCCTTCCACACAGGCCGCACCCGCGTGCTCGCAGCACAGAAAGCATTCCACGGACGCACCAGCCTGGCCGTGGAAGCAACAGCCAATCCTAAAATCATAGCTCCTATCAATGCCAACGGACACGTCACCTTCCTGCCGCTGAACGACTTGGCGGCATGGAGCGCCGAGCTGGCCAAAGGTGATGTGGCGGCCTGTATCGTGGAGTGCATCCAAGGTGTGGGCGGCATCCAGCTGGCCACGGCCGAGTTCATGCAGGGGCTGCGCAAAGCCTGCGACGAAACGGGCACCGTGCTCATCTGCGATGAGATTCAATGTGGCTACGGGCGCAGCGGCAAGTTCTTTGCCCACCAGTGGCTGATGGACACCTCCGCCGCCAGTGAAGGCTGGAAGGGGGCGCCCGACATCATCACCGTGGCCAAGGGCATTGCCAACGGCTTCCCCATGGGCGGGGTGCTCATCTCGCCGAAGTTCGAGGCTGTGTATGGCCAGCTGGGCACCACCTTCGGCGGCAACCACCTGGCCTGTGCCGCAGCGCTGGCCGTGCTGGATGTCATCGAGGGCGAAGGGCTCATCGAGAACGCCCGCAAGGTGGGCGAATACCTGATGAAGGAACTGGCCAACACCGCCGGAGGGTTGTGTACGGACGTGCGCGGCCGCGGCCTGATGATCGGCATCGAGCTCAGCGTGCCATACAAGGAAGTGCGCCAGCGCCTGCTCTTCGACCAACACGTATTCACGGGCTGTGCGGGCACCCACGTGCTGCGCCTGCTGCCGCCGCTGTGCCTGAGCATGGCCGAGGCTGAGGAGTTTCTGGAGAAGTTCAAGAAGGTGCTCGGAGAGGGGGAGGAGTAATCAGAATAATCGGAAAACTCTGAGTACTCTGAGTATTCTGAGTACTCTGAATAATCGGAATAATCTGAGTACTCTGAATAATCTGAGTACTCCGAGAACTCTGAGAACTCGGAAAGTTAAATCAACAAAATAGCATAAAAGAATGGACGAGCAACTGAAACAGATTGGCGAGCGCCTGCGCGGCCTGCGCGATGTGCTGGACATCGAGCCACAGGAAGTGGCCGACCTCTGCGGCATCACCCTGGAGCACTACCTGCAGATGGAGAGCGGCGAGGGCGAACTCTCCGTGGCCAACCTACAGAAGATAGCCAAAGAATATGGTGTGGAACTGAACGTGCTGCTGTTTGGCGAGGAGCCGCACATGAGCTCCTACTTCCTCACCCGCAAAGGACAAGGACTGAAGGTGGAACGCCGCAAGGCCTACAACTACGAGAGCCTGGCCAGCGGCTTCCGCGGGCGCAAGGCCGACCCCTTCATCGTCACCGTGGAGCCCAAGCCAGAGGGCACGCCACGCGAGTGCAACTCGCACCCCGGCCAGGAGTTCAACATGGTGCTGGAAGGCTCTATGGAACTGAACATCGGCGAAAAGACACTGGTACTGAACGAGGGCGACAGCATCTATTTCGACGCCACACAGCCCCACGGCATGCGCGCTCTGGGCGACAAGAACGTGCGTTTCTTCGCAATCATATTTTAGAGACTTGACAGAACCATGGTAGAAAGATTTCTGAAACAAACACACTTCACTTCCTACGAGGACTACAACGAGCACCTGGAGTTCATCATCCCAGAGCACTTCAACTTCGCCTACGATGTCATGGACGCTTGGGCCGAGGAGGCACCCGACAAGCTGGCCCTGCTCTGGACCAACGACGAGGGGGCCGAACGGCGCGCCACCTTCGGACAACTCAAGGCCGAAAGCGACCAGGCAGCCGCCTACCTGCAGAGCCTTGGCATCGGCAAGGGCGACCCGGTGATGCTCATCCTGAAACGACGCTATGAGTGGTGGGTCACCATGCTGGCCCTGCATAAGCTGGCAGCAGTGGTCATTCCTGCCACACACATGCTGACCAAACACGACATTATATATAGGAACACACGCGCAAGCATCAAAGCCATCATCTGCGTGGACGACGCGTATGTGATGAGCCAGGTGGAGGCCGCCCTGCCCGAAAGCCCCACTGTGGAAGCCCTGATCAAAGTAAGCGCCTCCCCCAAGGCACCAGCACCGTCGGATGCCGCACATACTCGCACGGAATGGCACGACTACCACTCCGAGATCGCAGCCTTCAGCACCTTCGAGCGTCCTGCCGCAAAGAACGACAACGACGACACGATGATCATGTACTTCACCAGCGGCACCTCGGGCGAGCCGAAGATGGTGGCTCACGACTTCCTCTACGCCATGGGGCACCTCACCACTGGCGTGTTCTGGCACAACCTCAGCGAGGACTCCATACACCTCACTGTGGCCGACACGGGCTGGGGCAAGGCCGTGTGGGGCAAGTTCTACGGACAGTGGTTTGCCGGCGCCACGGTGTTCGTCTTCGACCACGAGAAATTCGATGCCGACCGCCTGCTGCGCCAGATGGAGAAGTACCGCGTGACGAGCTTCTGCGCCCCACCAACCATCTACCGCTTCATGATTCGCGAAGACCTGTCGAAATACGACCTCAGCGCCCTGCGCTACTGCTGCACAGCGGGCGAGGCACTGAATCCCGCCGTTTATGACAAGTTCTTGGAGCAGACGGGCATACGCCTGATGGAGGGCTTCGGACAGACGGAGACCACCATGACGCTGGGCACCATGCCCTGGATGGAACCCAAGCCCGGCTCAATGGGCAAGCCCAACGGGCAGTACCAGATAGACTTGCTGAAGCCCGACGGAACGCCCTGCGAAGACGGTGAGAAGGGAGAGATTGTGATAGTAGCACCCTGTCCCCAAATGGGAGACACTGCGAGCACGAACGCCAGCGCCCCCCGCCGGGGGGCTAAGGGGGGCTGTCCCATCGGCCTGTTCAAGGAATACTACCGCGACCCCGAACTGACGCACGAAGCCTGGCACGACGGGCTGTACCACACAGGCGACATGGCCTGGCGCGACGAGGACGGCTACTACTGGTTCGAGGGCCGCATAGACGATGTGATCAAGAGCAGCGGCTACCGCATCGGTCCCTTCGAGGTGGAAAGCGCGCTCATGACACACCCCGCCGTGGTGGAATGTGCCATCACAGGCGTGCCCGACGACATACGCGGCATGGTGGTAAAGGCCACCATCGTGCTGGGCAAGGAGTGGAAGGACAAGGCCGGCGACGACCTCATCAAGGAGCTGCAACAACACGTCAAACACGAGACAGCCCCCTACAAATACCCCCGCATCATCGAATTCGTGGACGAACTGCCCAAGACCATCAGCGGCAAGATACGCAGGGTAGAAATCCGCAATAAAGATAAGAAAAAATGAAATTTGCCATCATTGGAGCCGGAAACATCGGCAGTGCACTGGCCTTCGGCCTGGCACAAAGCAAGTTAGTACGCACGGAGGACATCTGCATCAGCAATACGCACCCTGAGAAGCTGGAGCGCATCAAGGCCTTCGACCCCGCTATACGCACCACCACCGACAACCGCGAGTGCATCCAAGGGGCCGATGTCGTGGTGCTGGCCATGAAGCCCTGGCGCCTGAAAGAGGCGGCCGAGCAGCTGAAACCCTGGCTGGACTACGACCACCAGATCGTGGCCTCGATGGTGGGCGGCGTAGGGCTCAGCGACCTGAAGGAAATATTTAGAAGAGAAGAGCTGCCCACCCCTCTACTATCTCATCCCCAACACCGCCATCACTGCGCGCCAAAGCATGACTTTCCTCAGCTCGACCGGAGCAACGAAGGAACAGGACGAGGCGCTGCTGGCGGTATTCAAGGAACTGGGCGACGCCATGCTGGTCGAGGAGCGCCTGATGAATGCCGGCCTGGTGCTGGCCTCCTGCGGCATCGCTTACGCCCTGCGCTACATCCGCGCCAACACCCAGGGCGGTGTGCTCATGGGCTTCACGCCCGCCGATGCCCAGCGCATCGTGGCACAGACCATGAAGGGTGCAGCCAGCCTGCTCAGCAATGGCAGTTCGCACCCCGAATCGGAGATAGACAAGGTCACGACACCCGCCGGACTCACCATCCGTGGCCTCAACGCCATGGAACGCAACGGATTCACCACCAGCATCATCGAAGGTCTCATGGCCTCCATGCCCAAATAATGAGAATCGTCATCAAGATAGGCAGCAACGTCCTCACCCGCAAGGACGGCAAGCTGGACGTGACGCGCGTATCGGCCCTCGTGGACCAGGTGGCGTGGTTGCGCCAGCAGGGGCATGAGGTCATCCTCGTGTCATCGGGTGCCGTGGCGTGCGGCCGCAACGAGCTCAAGGTGGACCACTCGCTGGACAGCGTGGAGCAGCGTCAGCTCTTCTCTGCGCTGGGTCAGGTCAAACTCATCGGCCTCTACTACGACCTCTTCCGCGAGTTCGGCATCCATGTGGGGCAGGTACTGACCATGAAGGAGAACTTCGAGCCAGGCGAGCAGTTCGAGAACCAGCGCGCCTGCATGCGCGTGATGCTGGAGAACGGCGTGCTGCCCATCGTCAACGAGAACGACACCGTATGCGTCACCGAGCTGATGTTCACCGACAATGACGAACTCAGCGGCCTCATCGCCCAGATGATGCAGGCCAACACACTCATCCTGCTGTCCAACATCGACGGCATCTACACCGGGCACCCCGACGACCCGCAGTCGCAGCTCATCCGCGAGGTAGCACCCGGCACCGACCTCTCCACCTATATCAAAGAGGAGAAGAGCGCCTTCGGCCGTGGCGGCATGCACTCCAAGTACACCACCGCCAGCCGCGTGCAGCAGGCCGGCATCCGCGTGGTCATCGCCAACGGCGAGCACGACAACATCCTCCTCGACCTGATGCAAAAGCCCGAACAAACGCCCCACACCGAATTTGTCTCATGCCACTGACAGAAACCTTTCAGCGTGTAAAGCAGGCCAGCCGGCACCTGGCCCTCATCGCCGATGAGCAGCGCAACGCGGTACTCACGGCGGTGGCCGATGCCATCGTAGCCAGGCAGACGGACCTCCTCGATGCCAACGCCCAGGACCTGGCCAAGATGTCCAGGGAGAACCCGCTCTACGACCGTCTGCAGCTGACACCCGCCCGACTGGAGGGTATCGCTGCCGACATGCGCAACGTGGCCTGCCTGCCCTCGCCCCTCGGACATATCACCAATGCACGCACGCTGCCCAACGGGCTGCAGTTGCACCGCATCAGCGTGCCCTTCGGCGTCATCGGCATGATCTATGAGGCGCGCCCCAACGTCACCTTCGATGTGTTCTCGCTCTGCTTCAAGAGCGGCAATGCCTGCATCCTGAAGGGCGGACGCGATGCCGATGCCTCCAACCGTGCGGCCGTGGCCCTCATCCACGACGTGCTGCAGCGCTTTAACATAAGCACAGATGCTGTGGCCCTGCTGCCCGCCACCCACGAGGCCACGGCCGAACTGCTGAATGCCGTGGGCTATGTGGACCTCTGCATCCCCCGTGGAGGGCGCAAGCTCATCGATTTCGTGCGCGACAACGCCCGTGTGCCAATCATTGAGACGGGAGCCGGTGTGGTGCACTGCTATATCGACCGCGACGCCGACCTCAGGAAAGCCATTCCCATCGTCGTCAACGCCAAGACACGCCGCGTCAGCGTGTGCAACGCCCTCGACTGTCTCATCATCCACCGCAACCGCCTCAGCGACCTGCCGGCCCTCTGCCAACCCTTGTTTGATAAAGGAGTTTTCGTAGAAGCCGACGAAGAAGCCTATCCAACGCTTCAGGTAATTGCTCCCTCCCTAGCAGGGAGGGCGGGGGGAGAGTCTTTTGGCACCGAGTACCTGTCGCTGCGCATGGCCGTCAAGACCGTCGCCGACCTGGACGAGGCCCTCGCTCACATCGGCCGCTACGGCTCAGGCCACAGCGAGAGCATCGTCACCGAAGACGAAGCGGCCGCCCGTCGCTTCCTGGCCGAAGTGGATGCCGCCTGCGTGTATTGGAACGCACCAACCTCGTTCACCGACGGCGCTCAGTTCGGCCTCGGCGCCGAGATAGGCATCAGCACCCAGAAGCTGCACGCCCGCGGCCCCATGGCGCTCGAAGAGATTACCACTTATAAGTGGATCATCAAAGGAGAAGGGCAGACGCGGCCATAGCCACACTCACCCGCTCACCCTCCCCTGGCTTCCATAACAAATGATCAACACATATAAACAATAGCCCTGCAACATCCCTTCAGATGCGATTATCTCCCCTCCTTAGGGAGGGGCGGGGGTGGGCTTTCTATTCCGGACATTATGAAAATATTCCAACACGTACAAGACATCGGCGACCTCCGCGTCGCCCTCGCAGAAGCGCAGGAAGTGAAGCGCGACCGTTTCCAGTGGCAGCACTTAGGCAAGAACAAGACGGCGCTGCTCATCTTCTTTAACAACTCGCTGCGCACGCGCCTCAGCACGCAGAAGGCGGCCATGAACCTGGGCATGAACGTGATTGTGCTCGACGTGAACCAAGGTGCCTGGAAGTTAGAGACGGAGCGCGGTGTCGTCATGGACGGCGACAAGAGCGAGCATCTGCTGGAAGCCATCCCCGTGATGGCCTCCTACTGCGACCTCATCGGCGTGCGCTCCTTCGCCCGCTTCGAAAGCCGCCAGGACGACTACGAGGAGAAAATCCTGAACCAGTTCATCCGCTACTCGGGCCGCCCCGTGTTCTTCATGGAGAGTGCCACGGTGCATCCGCTGCAGGCCTTCGCTGACCTTATTACGATTGCAGAGTATAGCCCCCTATGGTCCCCCGCCGGGGGACAAACAGAGTCCACTGGCAATGCCCTCCACCGGGGGGCTACGGGGGGCCATTCCATCAAGGTTGTCATGACCTGGGCACCGCATCCCAAGGCCCTGCCGCAGGCCGTGCCAAATAGCTTCGCCGAGTGGATGAATGCCGCCGCTAACCTCAGTGCCCATTCTCCTCTGTTCACCCCTCCCCAGGGAGGGGCCGGGGGTGGGCTCTCAGGGGGTGGGCTCTCAGGGGGTGGGCTCTCCATCGACTTCGTCATCACGCACCCCGAGGGCTATGAGCTCGACCCGCAGTTCGTGGGCGATGCCCGCGTGGAGTACGACCAGATGAAGGCCTTCGAGGGTGCCGACTTCATTTATGCCAAGAACTGGAGCTGCCCTGGCGTGACACGGCCCGACGACTACGGCAAGGTACTGCACGACTACCACACCATGATGGACTGGTGCGTCAGTGCCCGCCAGATGGCTGTGACCAACGATGCCCACTTCATGCACTGCCTGCCCGTGCGCCGCAACATGATTGTCACCGACGACGTCATCGAAGGTCCCCGCAGCCTCGTCATTCCCGAAGCTGCCAACCGCGAGATATCTGCCCAAGTGGTGCTGAAGCGGATGCTGGAGGCACTATAGCTTAGCCCTTTACCTCTTCACCACCTTCTGCCCGCCACGGATGAACACCCCGTGGGCGGGTTCTTTGTACAACTGCCGGCCTGTCAGGTCGTACAGCAGCGCCTCTGCGGCTGCGGACTGCACGTTGCCGATGCCGTTGGCCACCTCCTCGTCGGTCTGCACCAACTGCCACACGCTGGCACCCCAGTCATAGGGCTTCAGCAGCACATAGTTCCAGGCGCTGGGGTTGGTGTACCAGCTGAAGGCGCCCGTGCGGTCGGTAATGCCGATAGCCGTATTGCCCTGATCGGTCGTCACTTCCCTCAGCGTCCATTGGTATTCGCGTCCCAGCCGCAGTTGCTGGTCGGCGGCACTGGACGACACGTAGGCCATGCTGCCCGTTTGCTTGTTGCGTATGCCGAAGGTGCCGTTGTCGTTCTTCACCAGCGCCCAGCGGCAGGCATCGCCCTCGGCACTGTTCTTCGGTTCGATGCCCTTGCCCGAGGCATTGGCCGCGGCATAATAGCCGGTGAAGTAGGCATTGCGAATCAGGTAGTAGTGCTCCTGACTGATGGCATCGGCTATGCTGGTAGTGCCTTTGGTCCAGAACGTGTCATAGCGCGCCACCATGTCCAGATAGTCCTGCTGGCTCACCTGCGGCTGTGCCAGACGCTGGCGTATGGGGGCAATCACCTCGTCGGTCAGGTACTGGAGGGCCGCCTCGGTGGGCTGCCCATACTGGTGCGGGTCGGCCGTGGCCAGGATATGCTCGGCCTTGTACAGCAGTTTCTGCAGCCAGTCGTGGTAGTCGTCCACCGCCTCGATGCGCCAAGTGCCAGGGTAGCACAAGGCCGAGTCGGCCGATGCCACGATGGTCATGGTGCGCGACTTCAGTTGGGCATACAGGTTGTACCGCCCGTTCTTGATGTTCACCACGCCAGGGATGTAATCGTAGGTGCCGGCGGGTTTGGTGGCCTTGCGTATGGCCAGGTTCGTGCCCCGCTCCTTCTCGGCCTTCACGGCGCCGCCTTCCGAGGCTGTCATCGTCACGGCCTTGCCCGTGCTGACGCTGACCAGCTGATAGGTGCCGTCGGCCTGCGGCACAAAGCGCCACAGCTCCTCGGGCTCAGTCTGCTGCGTGTAGTGGATGTTCAGCGCTGTGCCGTTGACATAGAGCGACGAACCGGCAAAGCGGTTGCGGAAGAAGGTGGAGGCGCTGACCACCTTGTACAGGCTGCCCTCCTGCGGCAAGCCGATGGGCGCCGCCTTGTAGGCTGCAATCTGGGCGCGCAGGGCTGCCAGGGCTGCTTCGGCCGAAGGCTGCTGTGCCTCCTGTGCCTGCTGCATGGCATCCAGGGCCTGCTGCAAGGCATCGAAGGCCGACTGGTCGGGGTAGCCCACGGCACCAGGCATGCTCTGGTCCAACAGGTTTTGCGCCTCGGCCATGGCTTGCTGGGCGGGCGTCAGTTCCTCCGGCTCGAAATAATGGGGCGCGTAGCAGATGTCCTTGGCCTTGAGGATGGCGGCATGGTGCTGCAGGCGGTAGTAGAAGCTGCCAAAGTCCTTCTTCGCGTTGGGCAACCACCCTATCTCGCTCAGCGCCAGCAAACGCGGGTAGTACTGGTACTCGGCCTCGCGGTTGCTGGTGCAGCTCTCCGTCCACAGGTTGGCCTGCGTGCCCAGCACATAGTGCTCGCGCCCGCTCACGTTGGCGCGCGGGTTGAAGTTATAGATACGGTCCACGCTGTTGATGGTGCCGTCGCCGTAGCCACCCATATAGGGCGAGTCGATCTCCAGCCTGGAGGGGCTCACCTGCAGCTGGTCCAAGTAGAGGGGCACCGACGGCACCACGATGCTCTTGAAGCCCTTGTCGGCCGCCTGACTGGCATAGCCGGCGCTGCGCCAAGCCATGATCACAGGTTTCACCTTGTACTTGCTGTTCCAGTGTGCCAGCAGCTCGTCCCACACCACCACCGTCTTTCCGTACTGCTCGTGCAGGAAGGTGCCCAACACCTCCACCAGCCACGGCTGCAGGTCGTTCACGCCGCTCAGTCCCTCCTCCTGGATGCGGCGTGCGCAGTCGGCATTGTTCCGCCATGCGTCGGTGGGGCACTCGTCGCCGCCAATGTGTATCAGTTCGAAGGGGAACACCTCGGCCACATGGCCCAGCACACACTTCAGGAAATCGATCACCTCGTCCTTGCCCACATTCAGCACATCGCGGCTGATGCCTCCGGCCGACATCACCTGATACTCCTTGCTGGGGTCGCAGCTCAGTTCGGGATAGGATGCCAGTGCCGCCACCATGTGTCCGGGCAGATCCACCTCGGGCATGATTTCGATGTTGCGCTCGCGAGCGTAGGCCACCACCTCGCGCAGGTCGTCCAGCGTGTAGTAGCAGCCGCGGCCGTACTCCGTGTCGTCGAAGAACTGGGTGCCGCTCGAGGGGTCGTTGGTGGTCATGGAGCGCTGACGGATGGCGCCCACGGTGGTCAGCCGCGGGTACTCGGGTATTTCTATGCGCCAGCCCTGGTCGTCGGTCAGGTGCCAGTGGAAACGGTTCAGCTTATAGATGCTGGCCACGTCGAGCAGTTTCTTCACCTCGTCCTTGTCGAAGAAGTGTCGGCTCACATCCAGGTGGAAGCCGCGGTGGGGCATGGCGGGCGTGTCGGTGATGCCGAGCAGGGGCACCGTCCACGCGGCATCGGCCTGCCGCTCAGCGCCGTAGATGGCCGTGGGCATCAGCTGTCGCAGCGTCTGCAGGGCATAGAAGAAACCGCCATAGGCCGAGGCAGCCACGCTGATGCCGTCGGCCGTGATGCTGAGCTTATAGGCCTCGGCGCCCAGGTTGTCGTTCAGCGTCAGTTGCAGGCACTTGCCTGCACAGGCCACCTGCGGGTCGCGCGACACATTCAGGCGGATGCCCGCCGTGCGTTCCAGGTCGGTGCGCAGGCGTTGGGCCAGCAGTTCGGTGCTGTCGTCCAGGCAGACGATGCAGCACAGCTCGTGCAGGTCCAGCACGCCCCCTTTCATGCTGATGGAGGTGGGGTACGGCACCACGTTGACCTGGGCATTGGTCAGGCTCATCTCGTCCTCGGCCACGAAGGTCATGGGCGCATTGGCATCGTTGCTGTCATACAGCTTCACGTCATTGCCCAGGCCCATGCCGCCCCAGCAGTTGAGCGACTGGCCGCTGTTGCTGAAGGGGCAGATGGCGTAGTTCGTGCCGCGGGCGCTGAAGCGGAAGCGCATCTCGCCCGTGGGCTGGGCCGCTGCATACACGCCCGAGCCCTGCGAGGTGGCATCGACATACAGCCGCAGCCCCTGTTTGTTGGTCAGGGTGTAGCCATCGGCCGACGAGCCCTCCACCTTCCACAGCTGGGTGGAGCGGCCGGTGGGAATGGCCGAACGGCACATGGCCCCGTCGCCTTCGGAGGCCACCACATACACGCCTTGCGCAAATTTGAGGAAATACCAGTACTCCTGGGTGTCGGTGCTCAGTTTGGGCATGCCTGCGGCGCGCAAGCCGAGGGCTGTGGCCGCCAGCAACAAAAAGGTGAACAGTTTTCGCATCTTCGTGGTAGGTTGGTTTGTCTGCTGACAAAAGTACAACTCTTTTCCGACCCGACAAAGGAAAACGTCGAAAAACAGCGTGTTAACCACACATTGGCCAGCGGTTCGCCCCGCGTCGGAGGCCAGCCACCGCCAGGACGCTGCACCCGCGCCTCCAACAAAATCGTGTTAAAACGTCAAAAAAGCGCCCTTCCATGAATGCTTAATCCGACAAATGCACTACCTTTGCGGGCAGTTATATTCACATACCAAATTTTACCTATCAATAAACAAATTCTACGCATGACGGGGCTCATCAGGCCCCTGTTGCTCATGCTTGCACTGCTGCTTTTTGGCAATGCAAGAGGTTGGGACGGTTGTGGCTGCCGTTTCCTTTTTGCGCGATGGGAAGTTTGAAAAAATGCGCTCAGATTTGGCGGACTGAGTGGAATGCATTACTTTTGCCAACAGAAACCAACAAGTATCAGTTATGGAATCGGAAGCACTACAGCAGGAACAGCTTTATCAGAATTTCGTGCAGGCTTTCAGGTCTTATAAAAAGCGGAAACGAGAATGGCAGGACCGGATGGCAGTTGTTCTGACACAGGAAGAAGAAGAGATTCGCCGCAAGCGGGAAGCATTGTATGCTGACTATGAATAAACCATGAACGCATTAGACACGAACCGCATCAGTCAGACAAGATAACATTCAAGAACGGCAGCGACAACGACGGTTGTGGCTGCCGTTTCCTTTTGCGTACGGCTTATGGCAGCAAGACGTACGGGTTACCGGCTGAGGTGCGTGGGCTTACCGGCAGAGGTGTTAAGGCTCTTCATTCAACGCTTAAAAAGGGTGATGCGGGAGGTTGAGGGGTGCGGAGGGAGCATGAGACCTATAGAGATTTCGACATGGCCGTTCGCTGGCCGAATGCATGCAATCTCTGCAAATGTCTTATACTGATATAGGTTGACACATTTAGGAACTTAATAAAATGTGTTAATTATGAGAAATGTAAGAACTCAGTACCCAAAGTCATTACGCTATGAAATTGTTCGCGTTTATTTGACAGGGAACAACAGCTATGAA
>JAFXQT010000040.1 GCA_017526905.1 Bacteroidaceae bacterium
AAAGATGAAATATAAAATATGAAATATAAGATATGAAATATAAGATATGAAAGATGAAAGATAATGTTCTATGCACAATAACCATCAAACCCCATGACACTATGACCACCAACCCACGCAACATTCTTAATAGATTCTTCAAGTTTGAAGCGCCCCTTTGGGCCGAGCGCCGCTCCCTCCCTGGGAGGGCGGGGGGAGAGTCCTTCCTTCTTTCCCTCATCTTCTTCCTCCTCCTGAGCCTTCCGCTCATTGCCCAGAATCCCAAGCGCGAATTCCGAGGCGCGTGGATCCAGGCCGTGAACGGGCAGTTTCAAGGCATGGGGCGCGACCGCATGCAGGCCGACCTGACCCACCAACTGGACGTGCTGAAAGCCGACGGCATCAACGCCATCCTGTTCCAGGTGCGTGTGGAAGCCGACGCCCTGTATGAGAGTGCGCTGGAGCCATGGAGCCGTTACCTCACCGGACAGCAGGGGACTGCACCCAACCCCTACTGGGATCCGCTGGCATGGATGGTGGACGAATGTCACCGGCGCGGCATGGAGCTGCACGCCTGGATCAACCCCTACCGGGCCAAGACGAAAGGCACCACGGCACTGGCCACCAACCACCCGTACATACTGCATCCCGAACGCTTCTTCCAGTATGACAACCTCATCCTGTTCGATCCCGGTCTGCCGGAAAACCGCGCATACATCTGTCAGGTTGTGGCCGACATCGTAAGCCGCTATGACGTGGACGGCCTGCACATAGACGACTATTTCTACCCCTACCCCGTGGCAGGTGTGCCCATTCCCGACGATGCATCGTTTGCCCGGTACGGACAGAACTTCAACCGCGCACACTGGCGTCGGGAGAACGTGAACCAGCTCATCTACGACCTGTCGCAAACCATACACCAGCTGAAGCCATGGGTTAAGTTCGGCGTGTCGCCATTCGGCATCTACCGCAACAAACGGTCGTGGGACCAAGGCTCAGCCACCAACGGCACACAGAACTTCGACGACCTCTATGCCGATGTGCTGAAATGGGTGAACGAGGGGTGGGTAGATTATAATATCCCGCAGATTTATTGGGAGATAGGGCACAAAGCAGCCGACTACGACGAACTGATCCACTGGTGGAGCCGTCATGCCACCAACCGCCCACTCATCATCGGGCAGGACGTGGACCGCACGGTAGCCAAGTCCGACCTGCAGAACCCGCATAAGCACCAGATGGAAGCGAAGTACGCGCTACAGCGTTCGCTGCCCGGCATCAGCGGCTCGTGCCAGTGGTACAGTCGTGCCGTAGTGGACAACAAAGGCAATTATGGCACCATGCTCCAGCAGGTGTATCACAGCACGCCGGCCCTGCAGCCACTCATGCCCTGGCTGGACAAAAAGGCACCCGGAAAACCGCGCAAGGTGAAAGCCGTGCGCATGAACGACGGCACCCTGCACCTGTGCTGGACAGCCCCAAAGGCCAAGAAGGAGATGGACCAGGCACGCCTATACGCCGTCTATGTGTTCCCGAAAAAGATGAAAGTAGATCTCGACAACAGCGCCCAACTCATCGCCATCACCCCTGACACACACCTGCAATTGCCATACAACGACGGGAGCACCCAATGGACGTATGTGGTAACGGCTCTGGACCGCGTGCAGAACGAAAGCAAGGGGGTGAAAAAGAAGGTAAAGCTCTGATTCCTCTCATCACGAAAGAAACACGAAAAAAAACAAAATACACGAAAATCCTGAACCACGCCACGATGCTTAGGATTATGTAGAACAAAATACACGAAAATCCTGAACCCGTCACGATGCTTAGGATTATGTAGAACAAAATTCACGAAAATCCTGAACCCACCACGATGCTTAGGATTATGTCTCATCAAGCGAATACATGAACATCATCTATCCTGCTGAATCATACGCCATCCAAGGAGCCATCTTCGAAGTTCACAAGCATCGAGGCAGTGGTTTCTTGGAAAAGGTATATCAAGAAAGTCTTGAGTATGAGTTCAAAATAAGGAACATACCTTACGAGCGGGAAAAACGAATAGCCATCGACTATAAAGGCTACCCACTAAGACAAGAGTACATTGCTGATTTCATTTGCTATAACAAGATTATAGTAGAATGTAAGGCTGTGCATGAGCTCCTCGATGTTCATTTCGCCCAAGTGCTAAACTACCTCAAAGCTGCGAATATGAGATTAGGCCTGTTAGTGAATTTCAGTGAGTATTTCATCCGCCCCAGGCGTATAGTCAATGCCGAATGGGACGAAGGATTCGATACCCTATGGGAAAATAGCCAATGAAGCATTCCGAGAACAGCGACCTCAGTAAGAGAGGTTTTCGTGTCTTTCGTTGTTTTTCGTTGTTTTTCGTTGTTTTTCGTGATTTTTTCGTGATTTTTTCGTGATTTTTCGTGATTTTCGTGATTTTCGTGATAAAACAAACCATTCCAATGAGCAACATTCATATAGAAAAAGCGCGGGTGAACAACCTGAAGGACGTGACGCTGGACATCCCCCGCGGCAAGCTGGTGGTAATCACCGGGCTTTCCGGATCGGGCAAGAGTTCATTGGCGTTCGATACGCTCTATGCCGAAGGCCAACGGCGGTATGTGGAAAGCCTGAACAGCTATGCCCGCCAGTTTCTGGGCCGCATGAGCAAGCCCGAATGCGACTATATCACCGGTCTGCCACCAGCCATCGCCATCGAGCAGAAAGTAATCAGCCGCAACCCACGAAGCACCGTTGGCACCTCGACCGAAATTTACGAGTACCTGCGGCTACTCTATGCACGCATCGGACATACCTACAGCCCCATCAGCGGCGAAGAGGTGAAGAAACACACCACCGAGGACGTGGTGCGCTGTGTCTGCTCCTACTCGCCTGGCACCCGCTTTACCATGAGCTGCCCCATCCATGTGCCCGAGGGACGCACGCTGCAGGACCAACTGCAGCAATACCTGCAACAAGGCTACACGAGGGTTGAAGTAAATGGAGAGGTCAAAAGGATTGAGGAACTGGAGACCGATGCTAAAAACGCTCCGGACGCTCCCCCCACCCTCCTTAAGGGGAGGGAGCGAGATGTATTAGACTCCCACAGGGGCAAACAACCTCAAGTAAGGCTGCTGATAGACAGGCTTTCCGTTCCTGACACCACGAGCACCCCTCAAGCGGCAGACCGTAA
Source organism: Bacteroidaceae bacterium (assembly GCA_017526905.1). Taxonomy (GTDB): domain Bacteria; phylum Bacteroidota; class Bacteroidia; order Bacteroidales; family Bacteroidaceae; genus Physcousia. The sequence continues at coordinate 3,182 of JAFXQT010000040.1, forward strand.
CCGCTCCCTTCCTACAGGTGGAGCGTCAGGACAGCCCGCCGGGGCCACCTCTTACATTTCCCGAATCATCGACTCTGCCGAGACCGCCTTCTATGAAGGCCGGGGCGAGTTGGTGCTGCGCTTCCTGCCGGCAGGCATCGAACATGTATTCTCCAACCGTTTCGAAGCCGACGGGATGACCTTTGAAGAGCCCACAGACCAACTTTTTGCCTTCAACTCGCCCATGGGCGCCTGTCCCACCTGCGGCGGTTGGGGCAATGTAACTGGCATTGATCCTCATCTGGTCATACCAGACAGCAGCAAAAGTGTGTATGAAGGCTGCGTGCAGTGCTGGCGCGGCGAGAAGATGAGTGAATGGAAGAGCGAGTTCATACGTCAGGCAGAACGCATCGGGTTCCCCATCTTCAAGCCATACTATGAACTGACTCAGAAGGAGAAAGACCTGCTGTGGCATGGCCGACACCCCGAACTCGGACTGGAAGAGCGATGGATGAAAGGCGACGTGTGTATCGACCTCTTCTTCGACTACCTGCGCGAGGCTCGCTATAAAATCCAGAACCGCGTGATGCTGGCCCGGTACACGGGCAAAACCGAATGTCCCGACTGCCACGGCACCCGCCTCAAGCCCGAAGCGACCTACGTGAAAGTGGGCGGCAAAGCCATCACGGAGCTGGTGGATATGCCCATCACTGAACTGAAGACGTGGTTCGACCGGATGGGGGAAACACTCCCCGACCACGAACTCAGCATTGCCAAACGACTGCTCGCCGAAATAAGCCACCGCCTGCAATATCTGCTGGACGTGGGGCTGGGCTATCTGACACTGGGCCGACGCAGCAACACGCTGTCGGGCGGCGAGAGCCAGCGCATCAACCTGGCCACCAGCCTGGGATCATCGCTGGTGGGCTCCTTGTACATATTGGACGAGCCAAGCATCGGCCTGCACAGTCGCGACACAGACCGCCTCATCAAGGTGCTGCGCCAGCTGGTCAACTTGGGCAATACGGTGGTGGTGGTAGAGCACGACGAGGACATCGTCCGCGCTGCCGACTACATTATCGACATGGGGCCCGAAGCCGGACGCCTGGGCGGAGAAGTGGTGTGGAAAGGCACATGGAGCGACTCGCTGGACGAACAGTTCAGTAAAGGGTTACCCCAAGGCGATTTCGACAAGGCTGCTATCAGCAAGTCGCACACGCTGCAATGGCTCTTAGGGCTCGACACCATCCAGGGCAACAGCAGCCAAGCCACGCCCCCGGCAGCAAAGGGCTGGCGAGTATGCCGAGCACATTCCAGCTTCATCGAGGTGCGCGGCGCCCGGGCCAACAACCTGCGCGGCATTGATGTGCGCTTTCCGCTCAATGTGATGACCGTGGTTACAGGTGTGTCCGGCTCCGGAAAGAGTACATTGGTTCACGACATCCTGTACCATGCCATGAAACGAGAGCTGGACGAAGCAACCGACCGTCCGGGCGAGTTTCATGGGTTGGAAGGCGACATACAAGCCATCAAAGCCGTGGAGTTTGTCGATCAGAACCCCATCGGGAAGAGTTCGCGCTCCAACCCCGTCATCTACGTGAAGGCCTACGAAGAGATACGCAAGCTTTTTGCCGACCAGCCACTGGCCCGACAATTGGGCTTCACGGCAGGCCACTTCTCGTTCAACAGCGAGGGCGGCCGCTGCGAAGAGTGCAAGGGCGAAGGCACCGTGACCATCGAAATGCAGTTCATGGCCGACCTGGTGCTGGAGTGTGAATCGTGCCACGGTCTGCGCTTCAAGCCCGAATTGCTGGACGTACGCTTTCACGGCCAGAACATAAACGACGTACTGAACATGACGGTGAACCAGGCCATGGAGTTCTTTACCGAGCATGGCGAGAAAAAGATTGCGCGACGCCTCAAGCCTTTGCAGGACGTAGGCCTGGGCTACATCAAGCTTGGGCAGAGTTCGTCCACCCTGTCCGGCGGCGAGAACCAACGCGTAAAGTTAGCCTACTACATCGGCATGGAGAAACAGGTGCCAACACTATTCATCTTCGATGAGCCCACCACAGGCCTGCACTTCCATGATATCAAGCGCCTGCTGACGGCCTTCGACGCGCTGATAGAACGCGGTCACACCATCGTCGTCATTGAGCACAACATGGATGTCATCTGCATGGCCGACCACGTTATCGACCTCGGCCCCGAAGGCGGCGCTGCCGGCGGCAATGTGGTGGTGGCGGGCACACCGGCCGAGGTGGCAGCCTGCCCGCAGAGCTACACGGGCCAGTACATCCTGGCGCACGTACGCAGGTACGCAGGTACGCAGGTACGCAGGTACATTTAGTATATAGCATTATAGCATTCGGTATCCTTTCCATCGCCTGCCACCGTATCAGGCTATACGCATCCTGACATCCATGCTATCAGAGGCCACTGACAGGCAATGCAAAACAGCCAAAATCACCTACAAATCGAACAAAAGAAGTATTAAAAAACCAAAAATAGGACTTTTTGACGAATATTATTGTTCGAAAAGGCTTGCACAGGAACTGCAAAAAGCCGACCTTTGCAGCCGAAATGGGACTTCATCGGTTCCTGAATAACGACATTTGTATATATGATGAAACGAATCATCTTGAGTATGGTAGTGTTGCTTGCGGGCATCACTGCCGTTAGTGGTCAGACGCTGAGCTTGGACAGTTGCCGTGCGCTGGCCCTGCAGAACAATAAGGGGCTACGCATGAGTTCGCTCAAGCAGGAAGCTGCCCACTGGCAGCACAAGAGCGTGATGACCAATTATCTGCCTAAGGTATCGGCCGTGGGCACCTACCAGCGGACATCCAAAGAGGTGTCACTGCTGAACAAGGACCAAAAGCAGGCCCTATCCAACATGGGCACGAACATGGCAGGCGCTATAGGTCAGGGCGTGCAACAGGGAGCCGCTGCCATACAGCAGCAATGGACCAACCTGCCCGCCTCGCCCGAATTTCAGGCGCTGATGCAGAACCCGCAGGTACAGGCTCTCCTGGCACAGAACCCTCAACTGGCACAGATGCTGGCCAACCCCACTGCCCTGCAGCAGATGGCTGCTCCCTATCTGCAACAGGCTTCCACGGCATTCAACAGCATGCTCACCAGCATGGCACAGATGGTAGATGGTGCCGGACAGAGCATCGTGGATGCCTTCCGCACCGACACCCGCAACATGACAGGCGCTGCCGTACTGCTGACACAGCCGCTCTACATGGGCGGAAAAATACGGGCCTACGACCGCATGACACGACTGGCCGAGGAGGCTGCCGGCGAACAGCACTCCATGGAAGAACAGGATCTGCTGGTAAGCGTGGACGAGGCATACTGGCGCATCGTTGCCCTGCAGAGCAAGAAACAACTGGCCGAAAGTTTCCTCAACACTGTGAAGAAGCTGGATGCTGACGTGGACCGCATCATCGCAGAGGGTATGGCCACGAAGGCCGACGGGCTCTCGGTGAAAGTGAAGGTGAACGAGGCTGAAGTGGCCATGATACAGGTGGAGAACGGACTGACGCTCTCCCGCATGGCACTGGCGCAACTATGCGGCCTGCCCATGGACTCCGCTTTCGTCTTGGAAGATGAGGGGTCTGAGGTCACGGCCGACGGAGCCCGCAACCTTTCTGCAGTTGTCACGCCAAATGTGGAGCGTCCAGAAGCCGTTGAAACAGCACTGGCCCACCGCCACGAGCTGCGCGCATTGGACATCGCAGCCGACGTGAAACGCGAAGAGGTGAAGGTGGCACGCGCTGAATATATGCCCAACCTGGCACTGACGGCAGGCTACCTGGTATCCAACCCCAACGTATTCAATGGCTTCGAAAAGAAATTCAACGGCATGTGGAGTGCCGGATTGGTGCTGAAGGTGCCCATCGTTACTTGGGGCGACCGTATCTATAAGGTGCGACAGGCCAAGGCCGAAGCAGCCATGGCCGAAGCCCGCGTGGATGAAGTGCGGGAAAAGATAACCCTGCAAGTGAATCAGAATCAGCAGAAACTGCAGGAAGCACAGCAACGGCTGAGCACGGCATTGCAATCGCAGGAACAGGCCGACGAGAACCTGCGCATCGCCAACCTGGGATTGAAGGAAGGCGTGATTCCTGTGAGCAATGTACTGCAAGCGCAGACGGCCTGGCTCATGGCACACTCCACGCTGGTGGAGGCTGAAATAGACGTGCGTCTGGCCGACCTCTACCTCATGCGCGCCCTCGGCACTTTGCATTACTAATGGCGCGCCCCCCCCTCTCCTACCCCACACTGAATATTAAAACCTACATATATGGCAAAGAAAAGAACCAGAGTCAGCAACCTGCTGATTATTGCATTAGTAATCGTGGTGGTGCTTGCACTCATCATCCTAATGGGTGCCCTCATGCCCAAGCCACAGGAGGTGCTGCAAGGCGAGGCCGAGACCACCGACTACCGCCTATCCTCAAAAGTGCCTGGCCGTGTCAAGGAACTGCGCGTGCAGGCCGGCGACAAGGTGAAGGCCGGCGACACACTCGCCATCCTGGAAGCACCCGAAGTGGAAGCCAAGATGGCACAGGCGCGCGCAGCTGAGAGTGCGGCGCAGGCCATCGAACTGAAAGCACAGAACGGCGCCCGCCAACAAGAGATTCAGGGCGCTTACGAATTGTGGCAAAAGGCAAAAGCCGGGCTTGATGTGGCCGAGAAGACCTTTGCACGTGTGGAACGCCTGTTCAACGAAGGCGTCATTGCCGCACAGAAGCGCGACGAGGCACAGGCACAACTCCAAGCCATGCAGGCCACCGAGCGGGCGGCCAAAAGCCAATATGAAATGGCACGCGAGGGCGCACGGCGCGAGGACAAGGCTGCCGCTCAGGCACAGGTGGCACGGGCACAAGGCGCCATCCAGGAGGTGAACGCCTACATGGCCGAGACCGTACTCACTGCCACTGCCGACGGCACCGTGACCGAGGTATTCCCCGAGATTGGCGAACTGGTGGGCACCGGCGCACCCATCATGAACGTGGCAATGGATGCCGACGTGAAGTTCATCTTCAACGTGCGCGAAGACTATCTGTCCGACCTGAAAGTAGGCTCCAACCTGCGCGTTTATCTGCCCGCATTGGACCGCGAGATTGATGTCAAGATTGCACGCATTGCTGTGATGGGAAGCTATTCCACCTGGAAAGCCACCAAGGCACTGGACCAGTACGACCTCAAGACCTTCGAGGTGGAAGCCCGCCCCGCGAAGGCGTCCGACGTGAAGGACGTGATAGCCGGCATGACGGCCATCATTAAGAAGTGAAAACCGAGGAACGAGACGTGAATAACCAAAGTAACATAAAATGGTGGTCGGCCATCGGTAAGATCTCAGAACGCGAGTTGCGGTCGTTTGCCAAACGCCCAATATTTCTCGTGTGCATGATCCTGGCCCCGCTGTTCTTCCTTGTGCTGTTTACATCTATGATGAACAGCGGTCTGCCCACCAAGCTGCCTGCCGCACTTGTCGATGAGGACAACACCATGGTGACACGCTCCATGGTGCGCATTCTCGGTTCCATGCAGGAAACGGAAATCGTAGCGCGCTATGACAACTTCACGCAGGCACGGCAGGCCATGCAGCGGGGCGAGATCTACGCCATCTTCCGCATCCCGAAGGGAACCACCGAGGCCGCACTGACCAGCCGGCAGCCATGCATCGCCTTCTACACCAACGACTCCTACTACGTGGCCGCTTCACTGCTGATGAAGGACATGCGCAAGATGTCGGAGATGGCGGGCATCGCCATCACCCGCGAAACGCTACGTGCCAGGGGCGTTTCCGAAGGGGCTATCATGCCTATACTACAGCCCATCGTGGTCGAATCACATCCGCTGGGCAATCCCTACCTGAACTACTCTGTTGTGCTGAGCAACCTCATTGTGCCTGGCATCCTCATGCTGGTCATCCTGCTCACCACCAGTTACGCCTTGGGCAACGAGTGGAAGCGTGGCCGGCAAGGCAAACTGCTGCGTATGGCCGGCGGCAACACCTGGGTGGCTGTTGTGGGCAAGCTGCTGCCGCAGACGATGCTCTACACGCTGCTGTTCTGGTTCATCCAAGCCGTATTCTACATGTATTTAGGATTCCCCTGCGCCTGTGGCATGCCCCGCATGATGCTGTGGGGGTTCCTGGCCGTGCTGGCCTCGCAGGGACTGGGACTGTTCTTCTACGAACTGTTTGTGGGCGAGATGCGCATGGCGCTCAGCGCCTGCTCGCTATGGGGTGTATTGTCGTTCTCGCTGGCCGGTTTCTCGTTTCCTGTCAGTGCCATGGTGCTGCCGCTGCAGTGGATGGCCAACCTCTTTCCCCTTCACCACTATTTCCAGCTCTACGAGGCACAAGCCCTCAACGGCTATCCAGCCATGTATGAGTGGCCCAGCATCGTGGCGTTGGTAGGTTTCGTGTTGCTGCCTGTGCTGCTCACCGGCCGCCTGCACGATGGTTTCCTTAATAAAGAATATGTGCCATGACTTGGTTTGTCAATATCTTTAAAGTGTGGTGGGACGAGTTGTGCGACATCGTCCGCGACGAGGGCATCATGATATTCATCATGCTGGTGCCACTGGCCTATCCGCTGCTCTACGCATTCATCTATACCACCGAGACGCAGCGCGACCTGCCCGTGTGTGTCATTGACAACTGCCACAGCGCTCGCACCCGCGAGCTGATCCGCAAGGTGGATGCCACACCCGAGGTCATGGTGCGCGGCCATGTGGCCAACCTGGCCGAAGCGCAAGAGTTGCTCAAGCGCCGCGAAGTGAGCGGCATCATCGAGATTCCGGCCACCTTCGACCGCGACCTGGCACATGGGCGACAAGTGGTAGTGGGTGTCTATAGCGACCTCACTTCCATGCTCTACTACAAGCAACTGCTGCTGGGCGTGACCAATGTGGCACAAGACATGAACCGCGACATCAAGGTGAACAACTATCTGCGCCCTGGCACTCGGCGCGAGGAGCAGGTGGCCCGAATGCCCATCGACTTCGAACACGTTCAGCTGTACAACCCACAGGGAGGCTTCGCCGCTTTCCTCATCCCGCCGGTGATGATGCTCATCCTGCAACAAACGCTCTTCCTGGGCATCGGCATGTCCATGGGGCGCACACGCGAACGCAACCGCGGTTTGGTCATCCCGCCACGATCCGACTACAAGCATGTGGTCAGCGTGGTGTGGGGCAAGTCGCTGCTCTATTTCTGCCTCTACATGATACTGGCCGCCTATATGTGTGTGGTGGTGACACGCTGGTTCGGTCTGCCGCAGCTGATGCATGCCGATGCCTTCTTCGGCCTGATGGTGCCCTATTTGCTGGCCTGCATCTTCCTTGGCTTCTGCTTTTCGGCCTTCGTGTTCCGCCGTGAGGACTGCATCTTGCTGTTCGTTTTTATGAGCGTGCCCCTGCTATTCCTCACCGGCGTGAGCTGGCCTGGCGCCTCCATTCCAAAGGTATGGCAGTGGCTGGGTATGTTGTTCCCCTCGACCTTTGGTTGCAATGCCTATGTGCGAGCCGGCACCATGGGGGCCTCACTCGGCGATATTCGCCATGAAGTGATGGCTTTGTGGATTCAGGCCGGCGTGTATTTCCTGCTGGCTTGCCTCATGTACACCTGGGAAATACGCAGAGCCGTGGGCCGCTCGGTTCTGAACTGACAAGAGGCCGGTCGCAAAACGCCGGCCTTGCACACCTTTTAGGCACGATTCCTGATTCGGACATAGGCAATAAATGCCGACACATCAGTCATCGTGCCTTTTTTTTGGACTTTTTGTATGGCGGTTTCGGGTTTTTGTATAAATTTGCACAGCAAATACGACAAAAACCTAAACCGCACAACTATGTGTAGCACATATTATCTGGCGGTGGACCTCGGTGCCACCAGCGGTCGCACGGTTCTGGCCACATTTGGCGACGGCCGCGTGACGATGCGCGAGTTCACCCGTTTCAAGAACCCACAGATTCCCCTTGGCGGCCATATTTTCTGGGATCTGCCACACCTCTACAACGAAATAGTCGATGCCCTGCGCAAAGTGAAGGCCGAAGGCATCACGCTGACCAGCATCGGCATAGACACCTGGGGCTGCGATGTAGCCTTCTTCGGACGCGACGGCCAACTGCTTGGGCTTCCCTACTGCTATCGCGACCCGCACACCGATGGTGCCATGGAACGTTTCTTTGCCGAACAGATGCCTCAGAAGGAATTGTACGAGCGCACCGGCATCCAGTTCATGCCCTTCAACACGCTGTTCCACCTGGACACATTAAGGCGCGAGGGATGTACGGCACTGGCAGAGGCCGACAAGATACTGTTCATACCCGATGCACTGATCTATATGCTTACGGGCGAGACTGTATGCGAATACACCGTGGCCTCGACCTCACAGATGCTCAATCCGAACCTGGGTGATCTCGACCCCGCCATTCTCGCCACACTGAACCTTGGGCGCGACAAGTTTGGCCGGATGGTGCAACCAGGCCAACAGGTAGGTGTGCTCAGCACTCAAGTACAGGAGGTCACCGGACTGGGTGCAGTGCCCATTGTGGCGGTGGGCAGTCATGACACGGCATCGGCCGTGGCCGCTGTGCCAGCCGCCAACGGCAACTACGCCTATCTGAGCTGCGGCACGTGGAGCCTGTTGGGCATAGAGAGTCCTAAGCCCATCATCACATCCGATAGCTACCGGCACAACTTCACCAACGAGGGCGGCCTGGACGGAACCATCCGTTTTCTGAAGAACATCACAGGCCTGTGGATTTTCGAGCAGTGTCGCAAGGAGTGGATAGCCACCATGCCCGATGCCATTCCGGCCGATGTGAACGAATTGAATGCGCAAAGCCTCACTTCCATATGTCAGAGCCTCATCAACCCCGACGACCCGCGTTTCGCCCATCCCGCATCCATGACGGCTGCCATCTGTGCCTATCTGACAGAGACAGGGCAGCCACTGCCACAGACACCGGCCGACTATGTCCGTGTCATCTTCCGCTCGCTTGCTGCCCGCTATGCTGAGATTATCGGCATACTGCGCCACATAGCCCCCGTAGATATCCAGCGGTTGCACGTCATCGGCGGTGGCTCGCGCAATGAGTTCCTCATGCAGTTTGCAGCCGACGCCCTCCAGTTGCCGGTCATCGCCGGTCCGCAGGAAGGCACGGCACTGGGCAATGCCTTGGTGCAGGTACGTGCCGCAGGGCACGTCGGCTCACTGGCCGACATGCGTGCCATCATCAGTCAGAGCGTCGAACTGCGCACCTTTATCCCTTCATAACCTCATCACAGTACAATCTAATAAACCTCATAACCTCTCACCCCTATGAAAGAGCAACTGATTCAGCAATCCTACGAGATTGCACGCGAGCGCTACGCCGCCATCGGAGTAGATACCGACAAGGCCATCGAACAACTGGAAAAGACCCAGATATCCCTGCACTGCTGGCAAACAGACGATGTAGTGGGCTTTGAGCGCAACGATGCGCTGAGCGGAGGAATCCAAACCACCGGCAACTATCCCGGACGTGCCCGCAACATCGACGAGGTGCGCCAAGACATCGAATTCGTCAAGACACTCCTGGCCGGCAACCATCGCCTGAACCTGCATGAGATCTATGGCGATTTTGGCGGCAAGTTCGTGGATCGCGACCAGGTAGAGGTAAAACACTTCCAGAGCTGGATGGACTGGGCCAAAGCCAACAACATGAAGCTTGACTTCAACTCGACCAGTTTCTCCCACCCCAAGAGCGGCGAACTCACCCTCTCCAATCCCGACCCCGCCATCCGCGAATTCTGGATTGAACACACCAAGCGCTGTCGCCGCATCGCCGATGCCATGGGCAAGGCACAAGCTGACCCGTGCATCATGAACATCTGGGTACACGACGGCTCGAAGGACCTCACCGTGCAGCGCCAGAAATACCGCGAGATACTGGTGGATAGCCTTGACAAGATTATGGAAGAGCAACTGCCCGACATGAAGGCCTGTTTCGAAGCCAAGCTTTTTGGCATCGGTCTGGAAAGCTACACTGTGGGCAGCCACGACTTCTACACCGCCTACTGCGCTACCCGCAAGCAGATGTACACGCTCGACACCGGCCACTATGAGCAGACAGAGAACGTGTCCGACTTCGTCTCGACCCTGCTCATGTACGTGCCCGAGCTGATGTTGCACGTTTCACGTCCCGTGCGCTGGGACAGCGATCACGTCACCATCATGAACGACCAGACGCTCGACCTCTTCAAGGAGCTCGTTCGTGCCAACGGCCTCCATCGTGCCCATATCGGACTCGACTACTTTGATGCCAGCATCAACCGCATCGGTGCCTATATCATTGGCTCACGCGCCACGCAAAAGTGCGTCCTCCAGGCCCTCCTTGAGCCCCTTGCCCTCCTGCGCCAATACGAGGACAACGGTCAGAACTTCGAACGCCTCGCACTCCTCGAAGAAGCCAAGTCTCTCCCCTTCGGTGCCGTGTTTGACTATTTCAACCTCAAGAACAACGTCCCCGTGGGCGAAGAGTACATCCCTTGCATCCAAGACTATGAGAAGCGCGTAACCAGCAAACGGTAAAGCATGGAAGAGAGCATTAAGGAGAGGCTCATCACGAAGTGCCAGCAATTGACCGAAGGATGGCGCGCACGAGCCGTGAATGTAGTGGCATGGCTGACTAAGGACGTCGAAGGGCGCCTGCTGCCACTCATGAACGGCAGTGCCGATGTGCGGCGTATTCCGCAGTGCGGCCGGCAGACCACGGCCCTGATAGAGGGACTGCTGCAACAATTGCGACCCTATTATGACGAGCTCTTGCTGAATCCCGATACAAACACTGCTACAGAAGAGGTCCTGTACACCCAGAGGGAGGTGCAGGCCTTTCACTTCGCCGAATTGAACACAGCCACTGAACGCCGTGTCCAAGCCGCCTTCAGCAGAATGATGAAGGCTGTCGGCAACACGCGGGCAAAGAACCTCTTAGACAAGCACTTTAGCCAGTATCGTGATACAGAGTATTGGCTTAACAACCCTGACAGCATTTGGCAGTGGTTTGGTGTTGGCAAGACGACCGTAGGACATATCCAGCAGTTCCTCAGCGAGTTCAAGGAGGCATATCTGGCACTCACCCACGGCACGGAGAGCACCCCCAGCGATAGCAGCGAAACCGACGAAACGCCGCTGCCCGATTTGGATTACCCGTTTCTGACGCCTGAAGAACAGGACTTCGTGACTACGTTCTGGAATGCAGAAAAGCGCTACCCCGTGTTCTACATCGCCTTACGCTTCCTGCAGCAAGCCACCGACCGCCGCACACAAACCTTCGTCCGCGTCAACGGCATCAACGGGAAGCACGAAACCCTTGCGGCACTGTCCGAAGAGTTCGGTCTGACATTCGAGCGTACGCGCCAGATCTCCAAGTTGAAGGTAGACAAAGCGCAAAATCTCCCCGTGTGGGACCTCGACCGCTGGGGTGCGTTGGATTTCTTCCACAAGCCGCTGCTCACCGAGGCCAACACACGCTGGAAAGAGATCCAGGCGCTTGAGCACGTCGAAGACCTGAGTTTCCACTCCGCATTAGCCATCCTTTCTGCCTTGCTCCCCTTAGAGATTATTGCCCTGCGTGCCGACGGCTACAAAGCCAATGCCCGACGGTGCAAGGCCACTGAGTACGAGCCTCCTTGTGTGCTCTTTGCCTACGACAGCAGCCTGAACTACTTCTCCTTTGCACATTTCCTGCGAGACATCGGCCACGAGGCTATGCTGCAACGCATTGAGGACAAATCTTGCACCCTGCAAGCCCTCACCGAGGCATACTTCCAGCCAAATGCCAGCGAACAACAGCGACAAGCAATCCTTGGAATGCTACGGGAGGTCATACAGATGTTCCCCGGGGTGGAGGTCCTGCACGATACGATCGTGTTCAGCAGCAACCACATTAACTATACCGAAGACATCTATCAGATCATAGCCCGGAACGGCAAAGCCATGACAGTCGAGGAAATCTTCGCGGAATTCAAGGCTATGCACCCCAACGACCACCACACCAACAGCGGCTTCCTGCGCTCCTATATGTGGCATGACGAACGCATCGAAGCCGTGGGGCGCAAATCGACCTATCAGCTACGGGAGTGGGAGTTGTTTTCCGGCAGTCTCACTCAGCTGGCAGCACACCTGCTCAAGGATGAAGCAGAGCCATTGCCGCTTACCGAGCTGGTCCGGCGCATGAAAGAGCATCGCGGCAACACAACCCCCAAGAGCTGTGAAAGCAGTATCTACCTGGGCTTCGCGGCTGGAACGCTGCAATATTTCTTCACCACCGAACACACTGCTTCCACAGCCTATGTCGGACTTGCAGAAAGAGCCTATCCAGCCCCCTACTGGGTGTCAACGATGAGCGTGAACGGCGCCGTCAAGAGCATGCACCGTTTCCTTACCGAACGCGGACACTGGCCATACGCAGCAGCTTCCGATGTCGTTGAGGAGCGCCTTTATTACATTCTACGCAAATTCTCTCAGCATGACCACGTAACCAGCAAGGAAGCAGCCCTCTACAAACGGGGCATGGCCGATGTCCCGCCCTACCAATATCCCCACAACGAACGGGAAGCCATCTTCGTGAAGCGTTGCCAAGCCGTCAAGTCCTTCTGGAAAGAGCACCATAGGCAACCAACGTCAGCCGAGGATCCGTTCCTGGCCAAATGGTATCGCTACACACTTCACAAGTTCAACCAGTTGCGCGGTTTCCGCCAGTATCACTTCAAACAAATCAGACATAGGTCGGCAGCCAAGCCATCCCAACAACTGTCATTAGACTTCGCAGATGCCGACTGACGTCACGCTCCCCACGACGGTACAAGCAACATCCCCCTCGAGCATTCATGCCCAAGCACTATGGCAAAGAACAACAACTTTCAAACCTCAACAACACTATGAGTAAAACATCATCTCTGAAGAGTACGGTTGCAGTATCACTGAATAACTATCTCGACGCGGGCGCCATCGTGGCAGGTGCCAGCGGCATCACATTGTGGCAGAACTACCTTGGCCTGAGCGAGCTTCATCTCGGATGGCTCAATGCCATCAGTGCCAATGCCCTGGGCGCAGCCATCGGTGCCATCATCGGCGGTTTCCTGGCCGACAAGTTCGGGCGCAAGTTTATCTTCACATACAACCTGCTGGTCTATATGCTGGGCGTGCTCGTAGTCATGCTCTCCACCAACTTCCCCATGCTGCTGTGTGGTTTCCTCATCACAGGCATCTCCGTGGGTGTCGGCGTGCCGGCTTCATGGACCTATATCTCGGAAAGTTCCGAAGTGCACAACCGCGGCCGCAACATCTGCATCTCACAGATGTCGTGGGGGCTGGGCCCGATGATTATCCTGTTGTTCGGTATGCTGTTTGCGCCGGGCGGCTACCTTTATAGTTTTGTTGAGTCTGTAGCGCACGCTGTCATTGGTGCCGATGCGGCCGAAAGCGCCGTACAGGTATTCTCCTCGCGCGTGGTGTTCTTCACCCTCTTCGTCGTGGCCTTCATCGCCTGGACGCTGCAACGCCAGCTGGAAGAGAGCCAGGAATTCCAAAAGAGCAAGGCACCTCAGCAGGCATCCTCCGCCACCTCTGAGGTGGCCGAAGGCGGTGTCGGCATTATTGACAACATCAAGGCCCTGTTCACCAACAAGATTGCCGTTCGCACCGTCACGTTCCTTGCCGTCATCTACCTCACCTGGAACCTTGTGGCCTCTGTGATGGGCTTCTTCCAGCCCCACATATACGAAACGGCCGGTGGCCTGAGCAACGAGTATGCCAATATGCTCAGTTGCGTGGGCTGGGGCGTCGTAGTGGCCGTTACGTTCGTCCTTTCATTTCTTATCGACCGCCTGCCGCACAAGCTATTCTATATTTTAGGTCTGATTGCCGCCCTGGGCACATGGGCGGTCATCATCAAAGGCGTCAACGGCATCGGCAGCCTGTGGGCATTCTCCATCCTGTGGGGCATCAATGGCGGCCTGAGTGTCCAAATCTTCTACGCCCTCTGGGGCAGCGAACTCTTCCCCGCCAAGTTCCGTGCCGGTGCCCAAGGTCTGATGTTCTTCATCGTTCGCGGTCTCTCCGCTGCCTGGGGCATCATCTTCACCTATATCTACGGCGAGAACGGCGAGGGCTTCACTCGTGCCGCCTGGTGCATGATTGTACTCCTGCTCATCTCCCTCATCGTCGGTGTGCTCGGAGCCCCCAACACCCGTGGCAAGTCGCTCGCACAAATTACGCGCGAGCGCTATGGCGAGGACCTCTGACCGATAAACAGAACAACCATCTTCAAACAATAGAAAACACATCAATATGAACAGTATTCTTGATTCCCGCCCCGCGCTGAAAGCAGCCGTGGACGATGTGGCCGAAGTGGCCGGCTACCTCTGGCAGAAGGGGTGGGCCGAACGCAACGGCGGCAACATCACCGTAAACATCACCGAACATGTCGACGATGCCATCCGCCACATGCCGGCCATCTCCGAGGTCATTCCCATCGGCACCACCCTGCCCCACATCAAAGGGTGCTATTTCTACTGCAAAGGCACAGGCAAACGCATGCGCGACATGGCCCGCTGGCCCATGCAGAACGGCAGCATCATCCGCATCCTGGACGATTGTGCATCGTATGTCATCATTGCCGACCAGCCCGTGATGCCCACCAGCGAGTTGCCCTCGCACCTCTCCATGCACGACTATCTCATCAGCACCGGTTCCAAATACAAAGCCAGCGTACACACCCACCCCATCGAGCTGGTGGCCATGAGCCACAACCCTGCGTTCCTGGGCAAGGATGTGCTCACCCGGATCTTGTGGTCCATGATTCCTGAAACGCTGGCCTTTGCACCGCTCGGGCTGGGCGTGGTGCCCTATGCCCTGCCCGGTTCGGTCAAACTGGCCGAAGCCACTCTTGAACAGATAAAGGACTACGACGTGGTGCTGTGGGAGAAGCACGGAATCACCGCCGTAGGCCAGGATGTGATGGATGCCTTCGACCAGATCGACGTGCTCAACAAGGCGGCCACCATCTATCTGCGTGCCAAGTCAATGGGCTTTGAACCCGATGGCATGACCGACGAGGCCATGAAAGAAGTACAAGACGTATTCCACCTTCCTAAGACACGCCCCTGCTAACCATGCGAACCCACATTTTCATGGCTCTGCTGACCTGTATGGCAGTTGGAGTCCGGGCACAAATCGTCAATCCCGTCACCGAGCTGTGGCCCAAGCAGGTGCCTGGAGCCACCGAGACCAAAGCCGCTCATGTGACACGCGAGGCCCGCGGCGACATGTTCTATCTGGACAAAGTAACCAACCCCACGCTGGAGGTGTTCAAGCCCGAAGCCGAGAAGGCTAACGGCAAGGCCGTGGTGGTTTGTCCCGGTGGGGCCTACGCCGTTCTGGCCTATAACAAAGAGGGGCAGGAAGTGGCCCGATGGCTCAACAGCCAAGGCTTTACGGCCTACGTCCTGGCCTATCGCGTGCCCAACAACCGGCCGGGCGCCTTGCAGGATGCACAGCGCGCCATCCGGTTGGTGCGCGCTGCAGGATTCCAGCAGGTGGGCATCATCGGCTTCTCAGCCGGTGCCAGCCTCTCCTGCCGTGCCGCCACACGCTATGCCGACCAGACTTATCCGCCGCAGGACGGCGCCGACAGCCTCTCCTGCCGTCCGGATTTTGGCCTGCTCATCTATCCCGCCTATCTGGACGAAGGCCCCAACGGAACGCTCACGCCCGAACTGAAGGTGACCAAGGACACCCCACCACTCTTCGTGTTCGGCAACGAGGACGATGTCAAGTACGGCGCACCGTCATCCATGACCATCACCGATGCAATGCGGCGTGTCGGCGCACCCGTCGAGTTGCACTACCTCACCAAGGGTGGCCACGGCTACGGCATGCGCTATGGTTTGGGACTGGTATGGCCGAAACTGGCCGAAACATGGCTGAAGGGAATTTAGAGCTCTATCCACAACATGTCCCGCTTCATCCTATCCGCCCTATGCCTTCTGGCAGCCACCTTTGTGTGCGGCCAGAAGGTGTATCGCGGCACATCGTGCTACAACACCGATATCATCTGCAATGTCAGTGACGGAAAGCTGTACAAAGGCAACTCCGTGTATCAGACCGACGTGTTGGTGCGCTTCGACGGCACCAGCCTCTACCGCGGCACCAGCGTGTATAGCAGCGACATCCTCTTCACCTACCGCAACGGCCACATCTACCGCGGACACTCTCCGTACCAGTCGGACATTGTTGCCACCTGGCGCGACGGCAAGATGTACCGTGCCACCTCGCCCCACCAGTCGGACATTCTCTTCACCTACCGCAACAACAAGGTCTATCGCCGCAACAGCAGCTACCAGAGCGATGTTCTGCTCACCACCTCGGCACGCATCCATCCCCTGCTGCTCTATTTCATTCTCTTCGCGGCAGCATAGGCACGGCTGGCCGCTTTTCATGCCCGAGCGTCCGCTTTTTGCCGGACAAGGAGGCTTTTCTTTCAGTTTTTTAGCCATGCAGGCTTCTGTTTCGGGATTTTTACCTACTTTTGCACCGGAAATCAAGTAAAAACAGATAAACGCATGAATATACTGGAACTGAGCGAGCAGGAGATTGTTCGCAGAAACAACCTGGAACAGCTGCGCCAGCTGGGCATCAACCCCTACCCCGCAGCCGAGTACCCCGTAACTGCATGGAGCACGGACATCGTCCGCGACTTCGTTGACCTGCCCATCATCGGCAAGGACGAGGAAGGCAACGACGTGCGCCAGACGGCCACCCCCGACAACAGCCCCATCGTGAGCATCGCCGGACGCATCATGAGCAAAAGCATCATGGGTAAGGCCGGCTTTGCCAAGTTGCAGGACTCCAAGGGCCGCATTCAAGTGTATGTGCAGCGCGACGCCATCTGCCCCGACGAGAACAAGGATCTCTACAACATCGTGTTCAAAAAACTGCTCGACCTGGGCGACTTCATCGGCGTGAAAGGCTATGTGTTCCGCACCAAGACGGGCGAGATCAGCGTTCATGTCATGGAAATGACCGTACTCTCCAAGAGTCTCAAGCCTCTGCCCGTGGTCAAGACCGATGCCGACGGCAACGTGTACGACAGTTTTGACGACCCCGAACTGCGCTACCGCCAACGCTACGTGGACCTGGTGGTGAACGCCGGCGTGAAGGAGACGTTCGAGAAGCGCGCCGTCATCGTCCGCACCATGCGCCGCATCCTCGACGAGGCTGGCTACACCGAGGTTGAAACGCCCATCCTGCAGAGCATCGCCGGCGGAGCATCGGCACGCCCCTTCATGACACACTTCAACGCCCTCAACCAGGACATGTACATGCGTATCGCCACCGAACTCTACCTCAAGCGCCTCATCGTGGGCGGCTTCGAGGGTGTTTATGAAATGGGCAAGAACTTCCGCAACGAGGGCATGGACAAGACCCACAACCCCGAGTTCACCTGCATGGAACTGTACGTTTCCTACAAGGACTACAACTGGATGATGTCCTTCACCGAGCACATGCTCGAGGAAATTTGCACCGCCGTCAACGGCAAGCCCGAAGTGGAGATCGACGGCAACATCATCTCCTTCAAGGCACCCTACCGCCGCCTGCCCATTCTCGACGCCATCAAGGAAAAGACCGGCTTCGACTGCGAGGGCAAGAGCGAGGACGACATACGCGCCTTCTGCCGCGAGAAAGGCATGGAAGTGGACGACACCATGGGCAAGGGCAAGCTCATCGACGAACTCTTCGGCGAGTTCTGCGAAGGCTCCTTCATCCAGCCCACATTCATCACCGACTACCCCGTCGAGATGTCGCCCCTCACCAAAATGCACCGTTCCAAGCCCGGCCTTACCGAGCGCTTCGAACTGATGGTGAATGGCAAGGAACTGGCCAACGCTTACTCCGAGCTGAACGATCCCATCGACCAGGAGGAACGCTTTGTTGAACAGATGCGACTGGCCGACAAGGGCGACGACGAGGCCATGATCATCGACCACGATTTCCTGCGTGCCCTGCAGTATGGCATGCCCCCCACCTCGGGTATCGGCATCGGCATAGACCGCCTCACCATGCTCATGACGGGCAAGTTCGCCATCGGCGAAATCATGCTCTTCCCACAGATGAAGCCTGAGAAGCGCGCCCCGCGCGACAAGACCGAAGCCTTCACGGCACTCGGCTTCCACGAGGACATCGTGCCCATCCTTTACAAGTGCGGCTACAATCTGGTCACCGACCTCCAAGGCACCAAGGCACAGAAGCTTCAACAGCAAATCGGCGAAGTCATCAAGAAGTACAAACTCGACATCCAAAAGCCCTCGGTACCCGAACTGGAGCAAATCCTCACGCCCTTCAACCCTGAGGCCTAAAGCACCAACGCCGAAGGGCTCAGCTGTTGCAGTCTACAGGCACCACAAGCCCCTCCGGCACAGCCGGTGCCGTCTCTTCTGTTGTCATTCCATGACACCCCCACAACCCTCACCCTCACACAATTCATGTTCAACATCTTCTCTTCATCCAAGGCCACATCGCAGGTCCAGTCTCAGCCAGCACAGCAGGGCGGGGCCACAGGCCCGGCCAGCATTGGCACCATCGCCATCATGGGCGGTGGCTCATGGGCCACAGCCATTGCCAAGATGATGCTGGAGAAGAACGACGAGATATGGTGGTACATGCGGCGCGATGACCGCATCGAGGAGTTCCGCCGCCTGGGCCACAACCCCGCCTACCTCACCAGCGTGCATTTCGACGTGAACCGCATCCACTTCTCCTCCGACATCAACGAAGTGGTCGAGCACAGCGATACCCTCATTTGGGTCACCCCATCGCCCTACCTGAAAGGGCATCTCAAAAAGTTGAAGGTGCGCCTGCGCGACAAGTTCAACATCACCGCCATCAAGGGCATCGTACCCGACGAGAACCTCGTCTGCTCTGAATATTTCCACCAGGTGTATGGCGTGCCCGACGAGAACCTCTCTGTCATTGCCGGCCCGTCGCATGCCGAGGAGGTGGCTCTGGGGCGGCTCACCTACCTCACTGTGGGCTGCTCGGACCAAGATAAGGCACAAGCCTTCTCCGACATGATGGGCTCGGACTACGTCAAGACCAAGACCTCGCGCGACGTCATCGGCATCGAGTACGCTTCCGTGCTGAAGAATGTCTATGCCATCGCCGCCGGCATCTGCAACGGCCTGAAGTATGGCGACAACTTCCAGGCCGTGCTCATGTCCAATGCCGCTCAGGAAATGAACCGTTTCCTAACCACCGTCCACCCCATCGAGCGCAGCATCTTCGACTCCGCCTATATGGGCGACCTCATCGTTACCGGCTACTCCAATTTCTCACGCAACCGTGTGTTCGGCACCATGATAGGCCGAGGCTACAGCGTCAAGTCGGCACAAATCGAAATGGAGATGATTGCCGAAGGCTACTTCGGCACCAAGTGCATGAAGGAAATCAACCGCCACCTGCACGTCAACATGCCCATCCTGGATGCTGTGTACAACATCCTGTACGAGCGCATCGCACCCACCATCGAGATCAAGCTGCTCACCGACAGCTTTAGGTAAGATGGTGGATTGCACCCGTCAGTAACTCTTATTTTTCACTTTTCACTCTTTCAGGCCCCAAAGGGGATGAGGGAGATGAACGATGAAATATAAATTATAAAACTTGACTCTGGCTCTATCGTGTGTCCCCCCACCAGGGGGGGGCCACAGGGGCCATACTCTTTCACCCTATGTTGAACCCTCTCCTTCTCATATTCGCCCTGTTCTTAGCCCTCTCGCCTGCTGCCAAAGCCGACCCCATCGCCGATATGCTTGGTCGCATCCTGCCCCATAACGCCGATGCCAAGAAGTTTGTTTGGACTATTACGGGCGACAGCACCCAGCAATTCACCATCGCCTCCGACGGTAAGCAAGTCAGCGTCAGTGGCTCCGATCCCATAGCCGTGGCCACCGGCATAAACTGGTACCTGCAGCATTATGCAGGCATCGACATCTCCTGGAACAGCCCCACGGCCACCCTGCCGCGCCGTTTGCCAGCCTGTGCCCCCCAAACCCACACCGCCAGCGTCGATTGGCGTTACTACCTCAACTTCTGCACCTACAGCTATTCCATGTCCTTCTGGGACTGGGAGCGTTGGGAACGGGAACTGGACTGGATGGCGCTGCACGGCATCAACATGCCGCTGGCCATCACCGGTATGGAGTGCGTATGGCGCGAGGTGCTGATGCACACGTATGGCTACACCGCCGCCGAGGTGAACACCTTCGTCTGCGGCAGCGCGTACTATGGCTGGTTCTTCATGAATAACCTCACCGCCTGGGGCGGTCCGCAGCCCGACAGCTGGTACCAGCAACAGCTGGCGCTGGCCCGCCGCATCTTCCGCCGCATGACAGACTTCGGCATGTCGCCCGTTGTCCCTGGCTATGTAGGCATGATTCCCAAGGACTTCCTCACCCAGGCCGAGCCATCGAGCATAGCCGGCTGGACCGCTTCCGATATCACCAACGGCGGTCTGTGGTGTTCCTTCACACGCCCCTACTTTGTCAATAATACCGCCCGCCTCAAGGAGTTCGCCACCCATTACTACGCCGCCTTCCAACGGCTGTATGGCGACGTGTGCGCCACCCATCTCTATGCCATCGACCCTTTCCACGAGGGTGGCATACCGTCGGGCGTCAGCAATGCCCAAGCCTCTGTGGCTGCCATGTGGGAGGCGCTTACCACCTTCGATGCCGATGCCGTCTGGGTGGCACAACACTGGCAGGACAACCCCACTCCCATCGTCACACACACCATCCCCCACGGCCGTCTCATCATACTCGACCTGCACGGCGACCAGTACGCTGACACCGAGTGCAGCGGCCACCACACCACGGCCAGTGGCACGCCCCACCACTGGGTGTGGGGCCAGGTGTCCAATTTCGGCGGCAACGTAGGCCTGTTTGGCCGCATGGACCGTCTCATTCAGAGTTTCTATGCCGCCCGCAACACCCGTAGTGCCAACGGGTTGGTTGGCATCGGAGCCCTGCCCGAGGGCATCGAGAACAACCCCATGCTCTACGACCTGCTCTACGCCCTGCCCTGGACCACCACCGATTACAACCGCCACACCTGGCTTCGCGACTACGTGCACATGCGCTATGGTGTGAAGCCCGGCAGCCACGCCTACAATACCCTCCTCGCGGTATGGACACAGCTGGCCGACATCTACAACTGCCCCAACAACAACCAGCAGGGCACCACCGAGAGTGTTTTCCTCATGCGCCCATCGCTCACCCCCGGCACAGTAAGCAGCTGGGCCAACAGCACCTGGTACTGGGACACAGCCAAACTGCGTCAGGCGCTGGCCCAAATGCTGTCCGTGAGCAAAGCCATGCACCACAACGACAACTATCGCTACGACCTGGTCGAACTCACCCGCCAATGCCTGGCCGACCGCGGCAAGGAAATGCTGGAGCAGATAAAAGAAGAAAAGGAAGCAGCGGCTAAGGGAGAAACAGGAGATAAGGCTGTGAATATAGTTCGAGCTGTGGATGGGGAGGAAGTGATGGACAAGGCAAAAACAAAGAATCAGCTAAAAGGTAACCACGCCACTCTCCTTGGTAGAAGGGACGGGGGTGAGGCTTCCTTCCTCCAGCTCATCCTCGACCAGGACCGCCTCCTGGGCACCCGCGCCGAACTGCGTTTGGGCCGCTGGACCGAGG
The DNA here is from genome assembly GCA_017526905.1 of Bacteroidaceae bacterium. Lineage (GTDB taxonomy): Bacteria > Bacteroidota > Bacteroidia > Bacteroidales > Bacteroidaceae > Physcousia. The sequence goes on from JAFXQT010000040.1 coordinate 24,939, forward strand.
CAGCCCGTGCGCTTGGCAATTCCGTGACCGAGAAGAACCTCTACGAGCACAACGCCCGGATGCTCCTTACCACCTGGGGCGACCGCCTGCAATGCGAGAACGGTGGCCTGCATGACTATGCCAACCGCGAGTGGCAGGGCCTTCTCTCCACCTACTACTACCCCCGCTGGAAAGCCTTCTTCCAGAACGGCTGCACCCCGCAGCCCTGGTTCGACCAGTTCGAATGGCCCTTTGCCCAAGGCATCAGCCCCGCCTACGGCACCTTCACGCCCCAGCCCGAAGGCGACGAGATAGCCACAGCCAAAGAACTCTTCCGAAAATACCTCCAGTAGCCAAACGCACCCCGCCGAGCATCTCCTGCACCTTCCACCATTCCTTCCACCATTCCTTCCACCAACTTCCGCTTCTTCCGCCACCTTCCTGTATCTTCCATCATCCCCACCATTCCTTCGCGTCCATCACGCCTGCCTTACGCGCGCGCACGCGCATTCATGTATTTTCGGCGAAAATTCCTTCACTTCCTTCACTTTTTGGTTTAAAATATTTTGCAGCAGTGCGTTAGCGAGTGAAGGATATGGTGAAGGATATGGCAAAAAGTAAAAAAAGGGCGGGGGGAATTTGGAAGTTACCCATTTTTTGCTTATCTTTGCAATACCAAATCGGAACCCACAAGCCATGATCAACACATCCACCATTCCACCCCTCTGCACCGCACCTCTGCTGCAATCCGTCCCACGTCAAGCACCCCAACGTCCTGTGCCCTACCGCAACCCGCGCCAAGTCAAAGGCCACGGGCTGTCTCACAGGCTAAGACAGCGGCGTCTCACAGGTGAGAAAAGGCTGTCTCACGGGTGAGACACTACTTTCTCATTAGTGAGACACTCCTTTCTCATTAATGAGACGCCCCTCCGCCCCAAGCCTCCCTGGACTCTGCAACGGTACATGCCTTGTATTTAGTCACCGATACGCGCCGCGCACTTCTTCCATACCATCTTCACACCTCTTACTCCTTCCCCATCTTCTTCCTTTTATTCTCCTTCCGTTTCTTCAGTTCGTCGGCCACCGACAGGAAGCCGATGAAGATGCCGGCAAGGCCCAGCAGCAGGCTGATTAGGTCAAAGTTCTCTTTGGCCCACGACATAAGTGTATCCATAATCATTCCTCCTATTGCTCTTTGGCTTGTCCTAATTCCTTCATGAATTCGCAAATCTGCCTATTCTGTTGCTCACCCTCGGCTACGAGTTGTTTCAGGCAAGCGTTGGCGGCCACGATGCCATATCATCGCCCTTTGCAGGTGATGGTGCAAACGGCCGTCAGGCGGTATGGCCGTCTTCCGGCCCTTGCGGCCACAAAGATAACGAAAAGTTGATAAAGATGCCGCTTTTCTCGGAAAAAAGAAGTACTTTTGCGCGCGATAAGAATATCACTTCAAACAAACCAGAATATGATTAAGCTCGACACAACAAAAGTAGCGCCCTTTGTGAGCGCAGAGACTATCAATGCTTTGGAACCCCGCGTGACCGAAGCACAAAAGGCACTGGAGGCAGGCACCTGCCCCGGCAACGATTTCCTGGGATGGCTGCACCTGCCCACCAGCATCACCCCTGAGTTCCTGGCCGAGATCCAGGCCACGGCCAATGTGCTGCGCCAGGAGTGCGAGGCTGTGGTGGTGGCCGGCATCGGCGGCTCCTACCTGGGCGCCAAGGCCGTGATCGAAGCCCTGAGCAACAGTTTCCAGTGGCTCATTTCCTCCCCTCGGGGAGGTCAGGAGGGGGCCAACCCCACTATCCTGTTTGCCGGCAACAACATCGGCGAAGACTACCTGAGCGAACTGACCGCCTACCTGCGCACCAAGAAGTTCGGCGTGATCAACATTTCCAAGAGCGGCACCACCACCGAGACTGCCCTGGCCTTCCGTCTGCTGAAGAAGCAGTGTGAGGAACAGCGCGGCAAGGATGTGGCCCGCAAGGTGATTGTGGCCATTACCGACGCCAAGCGCGGCGCCGCACGCACCTGCGCTGACAAGGAGGGCTACAAGAGCTTCGTGATTCCCGACAACGTGGGCGGCCGCTTCAGCGTGCTCACGCCCGTGGGCCTGCTGCCCATCGCCGTGGCCGGCTTCGACATCGAGACTCTGGTGCGCGGCGCACAAGACATGGAGAAGGCTTGCGGTGCCGACGTGCCCATGGCCGAGAACCCCGCCGCCCAGTATGCCGCCACACGCTTCGCCCTGTACGAGGCCGGCAAGAAGATTGAGATTCTGGCCAACTACCAGCCCAAGCTGCACTTCATGGCCGAATGGTGGAAACAGCTGTATGGCGAGAGCGAGGGCAAGGACAAGAAGGGCATCTATCCCGCCAGCGTGGACCTGACCACCGACCTGCACTCCATGGGCCAGTGGATCCAAGACGGCGAGCGCACCATCTTCGAGACGGTGCTGAGCGTGCTTGAGCCTGAGCACACCCTGCTCTTTCCCAGCGACGAGGAGAACCTGGACGGCCTGAACTTCCTGGCCGGCAAGCGTGTGGATGAGGTGAACAAGATGGCCGAACTGGGCACCCAACTGGCACATGTGGACGGCGGCGTGCCCAACATTCGCATTGCCATGGACCGTCTGGATGCCTACCACCTGGGCCAACTCATCTACTTCTTCGAGCGGGCCTGCGGCATCCACTGCCAACTGCTGGGTGTAAACGCCTTCAACCAGCCCGGCGTGGAGGCCTACAAGAAGAACATGTTCGCCCTGCTGGGCAAGCCAGGATACGAGAAGGAGACGGAGGCAATTAAGGCGAGACTCTGATGCTTAAAGCTGTTCTCTTTGACATGGACGGCGTGCTGTTTGACAGCATGCCGGGCCATGCCGTGGCATGGGTCAAGGCTGTGCAGCGCTACGGCCTCTCGATGACACCCGAGGAAGTGTATATGAATGAGGGACGAACGGGGGCCGGCACCATAAACGCGTTGGCCCAACGCACCTGGGGGCGCAATGCCACGGAGCAGGAAATTAAAGATATCTATGCAGCCAAGAGCGAGGAATTTAACCGCTACTTCGAGGCGCAGGGCGAGGCTCCGGTCATCCCGGGCGTGAAGGAACTGCTGGAAAAGATACGCGCGCAAGGGCTGATGCGGGTGATTGTGACCGGCTCTGGACAACGCTCGCTGCTGGACAACCTGAACCGCCACTTCCCCGGACAATTCACACGCGAGCTCATGGTCACAGCCTTCGATGTGAAACGCGGGAAGCCCTACCCAGAGCCCTACTTGATGGGACTGCAGAAGGCCGGCATCACGGCCGAACAGGCGGTGGTGGTGGAAAATGCGCCTTTAGGTGTTCAGGCAGCCCGGGCTGCCGGCATCTACACCATCGCTGTGAATACCGGACCGCTGCCCGACAGCGTGCTGTGGGAAGCCGGTGCCAATGCCGTGTTCTCATCCATGCAGGAGTTGTCAGAGAAGATGGGGAGCATTGAAGATTAGTCTTCAATCTACTCAAACCTTATCTCGAAGTAGTTGAAGCCAAACGAGCGGAAGAGGGTGGTGAGTTGTTCGCGCGCGTTGTCCTCGGCCTTACGCAGGTTGGCGGGCGAGAGGCAACGGCGCTTCATGGCAGCAGCAGCCTTTTTGTACATGGCCTCCTTGGCAGCGGCGTTCCAATCGCCGCTCTCATAAAAGGAACGCGTGCGTGCCTCGTCGATGAAATGCTCGGAGAGCAGACGCACGTGCGGCACCACGGCACTGACCGTGTCGCCATGAGCCAAGAGCCACCCTTCCTTGCACGTCTGCATGTCAATACCCAGGCGCAACGTACCTTTATAAATGCGCACCAGACGGTCATCGCGACCCAACAGACGCGGGCGCACTGTATCGATCAGTTCCTCGTCGGCCACGGAGAGGAACTCCCACTGCCCGATACGCTCTATGCTACGGATTTGTGTGGGGGTCAGTTCAATGGCGTTTGAGTGTGTCACTCCCACCTTGACCAGGCTGCCCTGATCCTCGTGGCACTGACGCATCCATACCGCCACTCCGACCAGGAGGACAATGACCGTCCACTTGCTCAGCTGATCCTCGTGCTGCCGTAGCCATTCGCGAATCTGATTCCACGTCATTGTCCACCTCCTTTCTTGTTCAGTTTCACCACGCTGTTCTCCGCATCGTACAGGCGCGGCATATCGGCCTTGCCAAAATCCTTGCGGAAGGTTACTACAATGCGCTCCTCTTTATACCCCATTCGGGCAAAGAGAGGTATGAGTTGTGCGGCCGCGCTCTGGCGAGCCGTTTCCAAGATGCCCATCTGCGGCACGGTGCGTAACACCGCCTCAACGCCCTGACGGGTGTAGTCGGCCATTTCCTGGTCGGTGAAGTCGCTCCGCAGCCAATCCACATATTGCTGCATCTGTGCATGTTCCACTTTCGAGGCTGTGACCACCACCTTTGGGTCGGGCAGCGTTACGTGCAATGTGCTGCCATCGGCCGACCGCTCAATGTTGCGGGTGCTGAAACCGGAGAAATCCACATAAGCCTTCAGCGTGACATTGATGGGGATAGCTATCTTGCGGTCGCCCAACGAGATGGGGGTCTTGTAGGTCATGCCTCCGATTGAAGCCTCCAGGTAGCGCACGTCATCGTGCGTTACAATCTTATGCACCTGATACTCGGCCGTGTAGAGTTTAGACACACGGGACACCTGCAGCACCAGCCCGTCGCTATCGGGCAGCTGCTCCATATTGGCCTGTCCGGCCTGTTCTGCCCCTTCGTGGCAAGCGCCCAGAAGCATGGTTGCAAGGAGCACGAGAGGCATGAAAACACTTTTTCTGTTCATTTCGGTGCGAAATTACGCATTTATTCAGATTTAATCGCTACTTTTGTGGCAAAATAACGCATCGACAATGAAAATAACTCAGAAAACAGGCCTCTGTGCATGCTGTGCCGCAGTCCTCATGCTGACCGCCTGCGGCAGCAAAAACAAGCAGGCTGAAGCCTTGGTCGGCCAGGGCGACATGGAAGTGAACGACACCATTTCCGGCATCCAACGGATGCGCACCTACAACTACACCGACTCGGTGCAGCATGGGTCGCATCTCTATGTCTATACAATTCACCGCGAGGCTTCGGACTCGCTGCCCACAGTGACCGACGAATCGGGCTACGTGTTTGCCGACAACATCTACCAACTGACCATTCTCAAGGACGGACGTCCGTTCGTGAACCGCCGCTTCGCCAAATCGGACTTTGCCCACCTGCTCTCGGCCGACTTCCGCAGGCAAGGCATTCTGGATGGCTTCATGTGCGACACCAGCCAGCCCGGCCTGCATTTCGCCGTGAGTGTGAGCTACCCGCAGAGCGATATGTATGAACCCTTCCTGCTCAGCTTTGACGAACAAGGCGGCATGGTAATGGAACGTGACACGCGGTCGGACATAGAGACAGCGGACAGCGGCGAGGACGAAGGCGTTTAACCTCAATCGCACGATTCGGGCTTAAGCTCACCCCATCGTTCCTGCCGCCTCTACGGCAGTAACAATCTTTCGCTTGGCGCTTGCAACACCTTGCTCTGCAAAGAATCTTCACTCTTCAAATTTCAATCTTCCAATAGTGAACATCATCAAAACCCCTATACCTGGCCTGCTCGTTATCGAGCCACGCATCTTTCACGACCCACGCGGCTATTTCTTCGAATCCTTCTCCCAGAGAGAGTTTGAGGAGAAAGTGGCACCCATCCAGTTCGTTCAGGACAACGAGAGCATGTCTGCCTACGGTGTGATTCGTGGGCTGCACTTCCAGCGGCCGCCATTCACGCAGGCAAAGCTGGTCCGTTGCGTGCGCGGAGCTGTGCTCGACGTGGCTGTGGACATACGCGTGGGGTCGCCCACTTTCGGCCAGCATGTGGCTGTGGAACTGTCGGCAGAGAACCACCTCCAGTTCTTTATCCCGCACGGCTTTGCCCACGGTTTCTCTGTGCTCTCGGAAACCGCTGTGTTCCAATACAAGTGCGACAACTATTACGCCCCACAGGCGGAAGGCGGCATCCAACTGGCCGACCCAGCCCTGAACATTGACTGGCGAGTACCCGTAGAGCAAGCAATCCGCAGCGAAAAGGACCTGGCATTGCCTCTGCTGCAACACATGGACAACCCCTTTAAGTGGGAGCAGTCCCTTTAGCCTCAATCGGTCAAAAAGACAGTTACGTACCCACAAAGGTCCCTTCTTGCCATCTGTCTTAAGGTGTGTTCTAAAAATTATTTCTTTCACCCCTTTAGAGTCTGCCCATGCCGGGCGAACCAAAAAAAGAGCGAAGGCTTAGCCTCCGCTCTTTTATGTTCATAATCCTTAGAATGTGTTTACTTCTCACACTTCTCGCAGTCGCTGCCAATGCAGCCCCAAATGCCTGCAGCGCAGATAGCACCGACAAACGGGCCTACGATGAAGATCCAAAGGTTGGACAGGGCTGTGCCTCCCTGGAACACTGCGGGAGCAATGCTACGGGCGGGATTCACACTGGTACCCGTGTAACGGATGCAAACGAGGTGAACAAGCACCAGCGACAGACCAATGGCCAGACCTGCGAAATTGCCGGCACCCTTCTTGGCATCAGTGGTACCCAGTACAACGAGCACAAAGACACAGGTGAAGATAATCTCGGCCAGCAGACCGCCAATCATAGTCACACCTTCCTGCAGGTCGTTGGCTCCAGTACCCTCCACTGCGGTGTTAGACGTGAGCAGATAGAGCAGGGCGCTACCGATGAAGGCACCAATCACTTGGAACAGCATGTACATGCAAGCATCCTTGGCGCTGATGCGCTTAGTGAGCAGACAGCCCAAGGTGATGGCTGGATTGATATGGCAACCGCTGATGCCGCCAATCGTATAGGCCATAGCCACAACTGCCAGACCGAAAGCCAATGCCGTAGCTGCTACGCCGGCGGGTTCGCCGCAACCAATGCTCGTTGCTACCCCGCAACCCATCAGCACAAGAACCATTGTGCCGACCATTTCTGCTAAATACTTTTTCATACGCAATAAGGTTTTATAGGTGAATAAATGGGTGAATTCCAAAACTTCGGAGTGGCCTCCAGCCAAAGGCACGAGGGGCTTTTCCGTTCTCTTTTCGCCGTCAAAATAACAGCATTTTTCCCATTCCACCAAACTTTTTACGCACTTTCTCGGATTCCTGCTGCAATTTGTAGCATTGCACTGGACAGCCTGCCGTTCAGTTTCTCGTTCGGTCAGAACTAAACAACTCAGTCAAAGCAAAGCCGTTCCAATTGCTCCACGGCCTGTGTGATATCGTCGGAAAAGCGCGAGTGGTCGCGCAGGAAATCCTGGCGACCACCGGCAAGGAGCTGATATAAATCGGGATTCATCACATCGACATAATCGGCAATGGCCACCTCGATGTCGTCGCGCTGCCACTGGAGCGTGGAGTGGTCATAGACACGCTTTTTCTGATGAAAAAAGGTGTAGGCCGTTTCTATGTCGTAACGTGCAATCATAGCTATGCGGCCCTTGTTCAGCAGGGGCGCATCTGCCGCTGTGCCTCATTGTAGGCGAAGCCATGTTGAAGCAGATATGCTTTCAGTTCGTCTGGCTCGCGGTTGAAATAGTAACAGAGCGATTCCAGCGTATCAAACTCGTCGTCGCGCAACAGCATATTAATGGCCGAGACGAGCATGGCGGGGTCTTGGGGAAGATGGTCCATGGGGAATGACGAATGACGAATGATGAATGACGAATATGCAGTCGGCCCGAAAGGACGCTTCGCTTGCGAAAAATGAAGATGGCCGTCGCCTCTGTACAACGGCCCCTCGATTTATGATTGCACCGCAGCAATGACCTCGGCCGTAGTGAGGAGCTGCTGTTCGCCCGTCTGCATATTCTTTAACGTGAACTTTCCTTCGGCCATCTCCGTTTCGCCAGCAATGGCCACGAAGGGCACTTGCTTGGCATTGGCATACTGCATTTGTTTCTTCATCTTGGCAGCATCGGGATAAATCTCGCAACTGATGCCGGCCGCACGGCATTGCGCCAAAGCGGGCAGGGAATAGGCAGCCTCAGCCGAGCCAAAATTGACGAAGAGGAGCTGGGTGGTGCTGAGTGCAGCCTCAGGATAAGCATCGAGTTGATTGAGCACATCGAAGATGCGGTCGATTCCGAACGAGATGCCCACACCCGAGAGACCTGGCATACCGAAAATGCCGGTCAGGTTGTCATAGCGGCCGCCACCTGTGATGCTACCAATCTGAACATCAAGCGCCTTCACCTCAAAGATGGCACCCGTATAGTAGTTCAAACCACGCGCCAGCGTCAGGTCGAGCTGCAACTCATTGCGCAGTTGCAATGCCTTGAGGGTGTCAAGGATGAAACGCAGTTCCTCCACGCCTTTCAGTCCCACCTCGCTCGATGCCAGCACATTGGCTATGGTATCCAACTTCTCGTCGTTTGTACCTTCCAAAGCGATGATAGGTTGCAGCTGCGCAATCTGTTCGTCAGAGAGGCCGTCCTCCTTCAGTTCGGCATTGACATTGTCCAACCCTATCTTGTCCAGTTTGTCTATGGCCACGGTGATATCCACAATCTTATCGGCTGCTCCAATCACCTCTGCTATGCCCGTGAGGATCTTACGGTTGTTAATTTTAATGCACACGCGCACGCCGAAACGGCTGAACACCTCGTCCACAATCTGCATCAGTTCCACCTCGTTGAGCAGCGAATCGCTGCCCACCACATCGCCATCGAACTGATAGAACTCGCGGTAGCGCCCCTTCTGCGGACGGTCGGCACGCCACACCGGCTGCACCTGATAGCGTTTGAAGGGCATCTGCAACTCATCGCGATGCTGTACCACATAACGAGCGAATGGCACTGTCAGGTCATAGCGCAACCCTTTCTCGCAGAGTTGTGCGGCCAAGCGGTTCAGTTCGACAGTCGACAAGAGGCCGGCCTGAGCGCCTCCAGGCACTTCAGCGCCTTTGATGAAATCGCCGCTGTTCAGGATTTTGAAAAGCAGCTTGTCGCCCTCCTCGCCATACTTACCCATCAGCGTTGACAGGTTTTCCATGGCAGGCGTTTCAATCTGCTGGAAGCCATACAGGGCATAGACGTTGCGAATGGTATCAAAGATATAATTACGACGGGCCATCTCTACAGGACCGAAGTCGCGAGTGCCCTTTGGGATACTGGGTTTCTTGTTGGATGCAGCCATGCTGATTTTGGGTTATAAATTGTAGAATTGTCGCTTTGACGGACGTTTTTGTTACAAATGCGGCGCAAAGATACGAAGTTTTCCTGAATAGTTTTCGCACTTCCAATTAAAAGTGCTATTTTTGTAGCGCAATTTCATTCATACAACCCTTTAATACTACGCGCAATGAAAAAAATGTACCTGACAAAGCGCCTTGTTTTGGCCCTGCTGATGCTATTCAGCATCGCACCCTTGTTTGCCCAAGACCCCAACACCACCAAGAAGCCGCTGCTCACCATCGGCTGTCTCTCGGACATGCACAGTGAGCTCTCGCTCATCAACCCCGTGAGCGGTAAAGTGGAAGATGTGCGTCTGCGCGGCACCATTCTCAACACGCTGAAAGGCATGTATGAGAACGAGGACCTGGACCTCATTGTGCTGGGCGGCGACTGCAGTAGCGACGTGACTATTCCTAAAGCCAACTGGGAACGCCTGCGCGACCTGATGCACGAGGCCTTCCGCAGTGCCTTCCGCCCTGAACGCACCCGCCGCCCCGTGATCTATATCACAGGTAACCACGACTATGAAGTGGCCAACTTTGACAAGATTCCCAAACCGTACAATGCAGCCGACTATCTGCCCATCATGACAGAGGACATCTACGAACTGCCTGAGTCCGAGAAGTTCTACGAAGACGGCGACAACGGTTCATTGGGCAAGATGAAACTGCTGGCTGCCTTCCACTATGTGATCAACGGCTTCGACTTCGTGATGCTGAACTGCGGCAAAAACTTCTTCCAGAGCGCTTGGAACTATAACTACTCCTTCGAAAGCATTGAATGGGTAGATAAGAAATTGGACGAGATCTATGCCGAGAATCCCAACAAGACGGTGTTTTTCGTGCTGCATATCCCCTTCGGCGACTCTAACAGCATCAGTGCCTACGGCAAGGGCTTGGACTGCAATAACACCTCCAACAGCGCCTACAAGTTGAAGCAGGCGCTGGCCAAGCACCCCAACCTGATCATGCTCTATGGTCACGACCATGGCACCAACACCGCTTTCATCCGCAGCAAGACCTCACAGCGTGTCACCCGCTATGACACAAAGGGCAACGTCATCAGTTCCTTCGACGACACCCACATGGATGCCTACGAACTTGAGGAAGGAACCACTCAAAGCACGTCCTACCTCATCCAAAGTGTGCCCACAGGACAGTACCTCTGCTACGACTCAAGCAACAACATTGAGACCAGCGCCACCAAGCAGAGTTGCACCGTGACAGCAGACGCAGGCACGTTCACCATCAATACCGCCGCCAGCCGCGACCTGCACATCGGCAGCAGCGGGCGATTCTCCGGCGGAACGGCAAGCCCCATTACACTCTATCGCGTAGATGATACCTCCGCAGCAACCTACACAGCAACCAAAGAGACCAAGATTGAGATCGGAGCCACTTACCTCATCACTGCCGTGTATAGCAGTGACGGAAAGACCTACGCCCTGAGCAACCAGCTCTATAGCGCTGACCAAGGTGACCCTCAGCGCATGCAGAGCAAGGCCGTAACCGTGAACGGCAACACTGTAAGCATCGCCGCTGATGCCAACCTTCTCTGGACTTTTGCGAAGGCCGAGGGAGAAGAGGAACCTGAAGAACCGCAAGGAACAGAAAACCTTACCAAAGGCACATTCCTGCTTTGGAACGAGGGCAACAGCAAGTATCTGGACATCGATGCCAACAACCTCTGCACCTCCGACAACCCCATGCGCTGCACCTTCTCCTATTCCAACGGTTTCTCCATCGCACTCTCCACACGCCATTTGCACATTGGTAGCGGCGGTCGCTTCTCACGTGGTGATGAGCAGCAGTTTGAGCTCTACCGTGTTGAAGACATGGATGCCACCACTATGACAGCCACCAAGGTGAACACCTTTGACGTAGGCGGACACTACCTTATTGTCGGGACCAACAGCGGCACACGCTATGCGTTGAGCAACACACTTTACAATGCCGGCCAGGGTGACAACCAGCGCGTAGAGAGCCAGCAGGTTACCGTGTCCAACAACACCATTAGCTTTGCTGCCAACAAGAACATCATTTGGACTATCAAGGAAGTTCCGGCCGTGATTGAAGGCACACCTTCCTTCTTCTCCGCATTCATGGGCTCCATGCGCTACTACAACAACAGTATCGAGGGCGATGTGAGCGTGACCAACTCCAAGATCGTCCAAGCACTGATGGTGTATATCTACGACGACCACATCTACCTGCAGGTGAAGAACTACGGCGACCACGGCACCTTCAACGGCATCACGATTCGTGAAGAGCTCGTACCCTATGTAGTCAACCGCGTTGTGGAACGTTCGCACACTACCGGCTTCGACACCCACATCCCCACCGTGACGACCACCAAGGGCATCTTCGACTTGCAAGGCCGTCGTGTCAAGGAAGCCCGCCATGGCGTTTACATCGTCGATAACCACAAGGTGCTGGTGAAATAAGCCGCACCGACACCCGCACGCGTGAAGCATGAAAGCCACCCAACAGCCCCTCCCCGGAATCGTGTTGCTACCGCTTTTATGCTTCACGCTTTTTGTATGCCTGCCGTCGGCCTGCCAAGCCCAGCAACTCACATGGGAAGCGTTCCTGGAATCGCTTGCCGACGAACGCACAGACCTCAGCGAAACGCAAGAAGCCAGTTGGGATGCCTTTCTGGAAGAGATTGAGCAGCAACACGAGAATCCCGTAGAACTGAACCAGGCCACACGCGACGACTTGCGCATGCTCTATTTCCTGAGCGATGAGCAAATCGAGGCCATCCTCAATTACCGAGCTGAGTTCGGCCCAATTCTCACCATGGGCGAACTCCTGTTCATTGAGGAGATTGACTGGGACACACGCCAACTGCTCTACCTGTTTGCGCACGTTGACCCACCATCGGCAGCCGACCGGCGCAAAAGCTTTTCAAACGCCATCCGCCACGAGGGCAGCGTGCGCATTGACATCCCACTCTACCAGCGAGCGGGATGGCCGTGGCAGCGCGGGCTGGCCAACCAATGGCGGTGGGACACCAAATGGAACCATTACCAGGCTGGCATCCGGGCCGAGACCGACGCCGGCGAATACATGTTCAACCGCCAGATCAAGGGGTGGGACTCGATGGGCGGCTATGCCATGGCCAGCCAGATAGGTTGGTTGCACACAGCCATCGTGGGCGACTACAAGCTGCACTTCGGCGAGGGCGTTGCCCTCAGCAATGCCTTTCAAGTGGGCAAGGCAGGGCTGGGCAACTGGCATACTGCCAAAGGACTGCGTCCACACCGCTCAGCCGATGAAATTAACTTCATGCGCGGCGCTGCCGTCAGCATCCAGCCCGCCAAGCAATGGCAGCTGACCGCCTTCTACTCCATTCGACGGCTGGATGCCACCCTGCAGGCAGACAATACGGTACAGACCATAGCCAAGTCTGGCCTGCACCGTTCAACGCACGAAATGGAGCAACGGAAAGCGCTGACCGGGCAAGCTGCCGGTGCACATGCGGCATGGGAGAGTGGGCCGTGGGGGCTGGGAGTCACAGGGCTGTATCAGTACTACGACCACTTGCTAAGCCGCGGAAAGGCCCTATACCAACAAATAAACCCCGAAGGCTACCAGTTCGGAGTGGTCTCGGCAGACTACAGCTATCGACACTACCCACTGTACATCCATGGCGAGACGGCACGAAGCCTTGGCGCAACCAATGGAGCATGGGGCACCAGCAACCAACTGTCGTGGCGCATCAATGCCAACGTCCAGTTGAGCGTCGCCCAGCGTTTCTACGGCAAGCGCTACTTCAGTCCCTATGCCAACAGCTTTGCCGAAAATGGGCAGGTGCGTAACGAAAGTGGCGTGTGCATCCTGTTCGACGCCAAACGGCTCGGGCCATTCAGCATCAGCTGTTTTGCCGACTTCTTCTACTCGCCATGGCCGCGCTACACAATGACACGCCAGAGCCGCGGCGGCGAAGGCATGTTGCAGGCCTGCTGGGCACTCTCCCCCACAAGCACAAGCGTAACCCTGCGCTACCAGGTGAAGAGCAAGGAACGCTCCGACCGCAGGTATTGGAGCCACCGCTTGCGCGCTACCCTTGAGAAACCACTCTCACCCATCTGGCTGCTTCGGGCATCGGCGCTGTACCACCTGTATGCCATGCCTAACGAACAGAACCGCCGCAGGCACAGCACAGGATTAGCGGCAAACATCATGGCACGATATGCGCCCACGCGTACCCCTTGGCGGTGCTCCATTCAGGGCAGTTGGTTCCGCACCGACGACTTCTACAGCCGCATCTATGCAGCCGAACCGCGCATCCAAGGCTCTTTTGCCATTCCCAGCTTTTACGGGCACGGCCTCCGTCTGGCCGGCATTGCACGCTGGCAATGGGCAAAGCGCTGGACGCTTCAGGCGCTGCTGGGCTGCACCCGCTATTTCGACCGTAACGTCATCTCCAACGGTCCCTTGCAGATACGCTCCTCCTGGAAGACCGACCTCTCCATCCTCACCCGCATCAAGTTGTAAAAGAGCACATCTGAAGCTGATTCCCGGGGATGCTTTCAACGCGCACATACGTGCACGTATATTAAAAAGCGTTATTGTTTTGGTCGTTTCAGCAGAAAAGCGTACTTTTGCAGCCAATTCGGGAAGTAAATGATGAAAAAAAGCCTCATCCTACTGCTGACAAGCCTCTTAGCCCTAACCGGCTGTGGAGAGTACAGCACTGTGCTGAAAAGCCAAGACGTTGAATACAAGTACGAAGTGGCTAAAGCCTGCTACGTGCGTGGGCAATATGCGCATGCATCCGACCTATTCGCCGAGCTGCTCACGGCAATGAAAGGCACGGCCTACGCCGACGAATGCCTGTACATGCTGGCCATGAGCGCCTATATGGACGGCGACCTGGAGTCGGCTTCCGATTTCTTCCGCAAATACTACACCAGCTACCCCCGTGGCGTCTATGCCGAGTACGCCCGCTACTATAGCGGCCGCGCGCTGTATGAGTCCGTGCCCGACCCGCGTCTGGACCAAACCGCCACACGCATGGCCATTGAGGAGCTGCAACGGTTCATCGACTTTGCACCTGAATCGCAACTGAAGGATCAGACCCAGGAAATGATTCAACGCCTGCAGGACCACCTGATCGAGAAGGAATACCTCAACGCCAAACTTTACTATGACCTGGGCGGCTATGTAATCAACTCGCTCATATACGGCTCCAACTACGAGGCCTGCATCGTGACGTCCGAAAACGCCCTGCGCGACTACCCTTACGCATCGGCACAGTGGCGCGAGCAGTTCTCCATACTCATCCTGCGCAGCAAATATTTCCTGGCACGCCAGAGCGTTGAAGAGAAGCGGCTGGACCGCTACCGCGAAACGGTCGACGAGTATTACGCCTTCGTCAACGACTTCCCCGAGAGCAAGTTCCTGAAAGAGGCACAAGGCTATTTCACCAAGAGCCAACGCGCCTTGAAAGGCCAGCCCGAAGAGGATTAAGCCCTCTCCAGCAACAACAAGAACCAAAGCAAACATCATAAACATGGATTACAAGAAAACCAACGCACCTACCAACACGGTGACACGCGACATTATGAAACTGGCCGACGAGACCGGCAACATCTATGAAAGCGTAGCTATCATAGCCAAACGTGCCAATCAGATCAGCAGTGACCTCAAGAGCGAGATCTCCAAGAAGCTGCAGGAGTTCGCCTCCACCAGCGACAACCTTGACGAGGTATTCGAGAATCGCGAGCAAATTGAGATCAGCCGTTTCTATGAGAAGCTGCCCAAGCCCAGCCTCATCGCAACTCAGGAGTTCATCGACGGCAAGATTTATTACCGCAACCCGGCCAAGGAAACGGCCGAAGAGGACTTCTAAGCTATGTGGCAGCGACTCCAAACCCTCTGGTTGGTCCTGGCCGCCTTGGCCTGCGTAGCCTGCCTTTGTCTGCCCGTGGGTATCTTTGCCGACGAGCGCGGCGAGACGGTAGGCACGCTGTACAACCTGTGGGTGCATATCCCCGCCCCCACCCTCTTGTCCGAAGGGCCTCAACTGGCTACCGAGGGCACCCATCAGTTCACACCGTGGGCGCTCTTTGCCATACTGGTGCTCACCGCCAGCCTGCAATGTCTGGACATCTGTCTGTTCAAGCACCGCTTGGTGCAGAGCCGGCTGGCGCTGTTCTGCGCCCTGTTGCTGGTGGCCTGGTATGCGGTGTATGGACTGTTCATCTGGATGCTTGGCGCCCGTTATGATGCCTCCTTCCAGCCCACCCCCTGGGCAGCCTTCCCCGCCATTTCATGCATCTTCTCCTATCTGGCTTTCCGCCTGATTCTGAAGGATGAGATGTTGGTTCGTTCCTTAGACCGTCTTCGTTAAGGTGGTTCCAAAAATCAGTTGCCGATGAAAAGCCTCCGCACATGGTTACTCCTCCTTGCCTTGCTGCCCGCCGTAGCCGCGTGGGCAATCGGGCTCGGACAGGTTCGTGTGGGCGTAGTACTCCCTCTGAAAGAAAAGAACAACAGAGGTGCCAAGATGGTCGAGTTCTATCAAGGCATACTGCTGGCCGTTGACAGCATGCGACACGAAGGGCTGAACATTGAGGTGCAAGCCCTGCACAGTGGTTCGACCGCAGCAGACATGGACTCGCTCCTGCTTACCAACAGCCTGTCTCAATGCAACTTGATATTCGGCCCGCTGGATGCAGCACAGCTGCCAGCCCTGGCCGACTACTGCGACATACACTCCATCCGCTTGGTCGTGCCCTTCTCCACCTCTTCCACTCAACTCATCGGGCACCCGCTGTATTACCAAGTCAACGCCATGCAGGCCGAGGTTCAGACCTACGCCACAGAACTGATTGGCAGCGTTTTCGGAAAGTGCAACTACGTGGTGGCCGAGGCCGAGAACGCCACCTACGAAGGCACGTCGTTTGTGGCACACCTGAAGGAGCAACTGGCCAGACAGGACATAGCCACCCACCCCGTGGCGGTCGGTGCTGACACCAATGCCTATGCCAGCGCGCTGAGCACCTCGTTGCCTAACGTCATCGTGCTAAACACGCCCACCATCAAGGCGCTGAACATGTTGGTGCCACAACTGGAAGCGTTTCAGCGCAACCACCCCGAAAGCGGTATCAGCCTGATAGGCTATCCCGACTGGCAGACCTATACCAGCCAGCATCTGGCCGCTTTTCACAAGTTCAACACCTACGTATATACCACCTTCTACCGCAACCCGCTGGAATACCGCATCAAGAATTTCGAGCAGAAGTTCATGCACCACTTCGGTCGGCCGATGATTCAGACCTATCCCCGCTACAGCATGATGGGCTTTGACCTGGCCTACTACTTCCTGCGCGGATTGCAGATATTTGGCGACGACTTGGAAGCGCACCATGCCGATGTGCCCAACTACCCCTTCCAGCACAACTTCCGTTTTGAACGTGCCGGTGAAGGGAGCGGCTTCGTAAACCGACACATACAGCTCATTCACTACACCACCAAGCAGACCACCGAAATCGTCACTGCCAAGCCATGACCCACAACAAGCTACCACTTCTGCTGTCGCTCCTCTTTATATTTACGTGCGCGCGCGTGCATGCACAGGTGGGCGAGCACCGCAATGACCTCATTGTCGGTGCCAGTGGTGGCTACCTGCTGAACAAGGTATCGTTCAACCCCACCATCAAGCAATCCATGAAAGGTGGCGAGACTTTCGGCATCACGCTACGCTACACCTGCGAGAAATACCTCAGCGCCATCTGCTCCATACAGGGCGAAGTGAACTATGCCAATATGGGTTGGAAGGAACTGATTGAGTACACCCGCGAAGATGGCATGGCCGACACCTACGCCCGCGACATGTACTATGTGCAGGTGCCTGTCTTTGCCCGCCTGGCCTGGGGGCGCGAATTGCGCGGAGCCCAGTTTTTCTTCCAGATAGGGCCACAGGTGGGCTATTGTTTTAACGAGGTAGAGCACCGTGGTGGCCCGTGGGATGAAACCACCCTGCCGTACCGCCCCAACCGGGTTACACAGCAATACGACCTTGGCGTCCAACGCAAATTTGAGTATGGTCTGACCGGCGGTGCCGGCGTGGAGCTATCCACTGCCATCGGTCGCTTCTCGCTGGAAGGTCGCTACTACTATGGGCTGAGCGATATGTTTGACAACGGCAAAAAAGATCCCTTCGGCCGTTCGGCCAACGGCGCCATCATTGTCAAGGCTGGTTATCTGTTCGACTTGATTCGCACCAAGGGCATAGAGCGTAAATGACCCCTTTCTTCTAGGCACCCCAAGGAAGCGCGGTGCTCAATGGTCAAACAGGCCTTTTTATTTCCCTTATGCATTCCCGCCCAGGTTAAAGGGTATCAGAGGGGCCACCCGTCAAGTTCATGGAGGCTCCCCTCTCCTAGAAAGCTCTGGGGGCAAGGCTTTCTACACCATCTCCTTCAGGAATTGGGCCGTGTAACCCTTTCCGCTCTTCGCAACCTCCTCCGGTGTGCCGCAAGCCACAAGCTGTCCGCCGCCACGTCCGCCCTCCGGTCCCATATCAATCAGGTAGTCGGCCGATTTTATCACATCCAGATTATGCTCTATCACAATCACTGTGTTCCCCTTGTCCACCAATTGCTGCAACAGTCCCAGCAGCACGCGGATATCCTCAAAGTGCAGCCCTGTTGTGGGTTCGTCCAGAATATAGACCGTGCGGCCCGTGTCACGCTTGGCCAGTTCGGTGGCCAGTTTCACACGTTGGCTCTCGCCGCCCGACAGCGTGGTGCATGACTGCCCCAGCTTGATATATCCCAGGCCAACCTCCTGCAAGGCCCTTACCTTCTGTAGGATATTGGGCACGTTTTCGAAGAATTCCACCGCTTGGTTCACCGTCATGTCCAGCACGTCGCCAATGCTCTTTCCGCGATAGCGCACCTCAAGCGTTTCCCTGTTATAGCGTTTGCCCCGACATTCCTCACAAAGCACCGTCACATCGGGCAGGAAATTCATCTCGATGGTCTTGTAGCCATTACCACCGCAGGCTTCACAGCGACCACCCTTCACATTGAACGAGAATCGGCCGGGCTTGTAGCCGCGGATGCGTGCCTCTGGCAGTTCGACAAAGAGGCTTCGAATATCGTTGAACACCCCTGTGTAGGTGGCAGGGTTGGAGCGTGGTGTACGCCCCAGCGGACTCTGATCCACGTTCACTACTTTGTCCACCAGCTCCAGCCCCTCGATGGCCTTGTAGGGCAGAGGCTCGCGCAGCGAACGGTAGAAATGCTTAGACAAGAGCGGCTGCAAAGTGTCGTTCACCAACGACGACTTGCCCGAACCGCTCACGCCTGTCACACAGATAAAGGTGCCCAGCGGGAAGGACACCGTCACCTCCTTCAGGTTATTGCCCGTGCAGCCCTTCAGCACCAGCGCCTGTCCTGTGCCTTTGCGGCGTTGGGCCGGAATCTCGATGGCGCGCTGGCCTGTGAGATACAGTGCGGTCAGAGAGGGCGATGGGATGGACTTCTGCCCAACCAATTCCTCATACGTACCCTGAAACATCACTTCGCCGCCCTTTCTGCCGGCATGGGGACCGATGTCAATAATCCAGTCGGCATTTTGCATCATCTCCTCGTCGTGCTCCACCACAATCACGGTGTTGCCCATGTCGCGCAATTCCTTCAGGCTGTTTATGAGCCTGCGGTTGTCGCGCTGGTGCAGGCCAATGCTGGGTTCATCCAGGATATACAACACGTTTACCAGCTGCGAACCGATTTGAGTGGCCAGGCGTATGCGTTGGCTCTCTCCGCCCGACAGGCTTTGGCTGCTCCGTGCCAGACTGAGGTACTCCAGCCCCACTTCGTCAAGGAAGTTGAGCCTCGAGCGAATCTCCTTCAGTATCTCGGGTGCAATCTGCCGCTGGCGTGGTGTCAGGTGGGGTTCAAGGTCGTTCAGCCACTGTCGTAGCTCGCCGATGTCCATGCCGGCCAGTTCGGCTATGTTCTTGTTGTTTATGCGGAAGTACAGTGCCTCGCGGTTCAGTCGCTGCCCATGACACTCCGGACAGGTGGCCGTGCACGAGAACTGGTCGGCCCATTTCTGTGCCGCGGCGCTCGAGTCGCCCTCCAACAACACGGAAATGTATTTGGCCAGCCCATCGTACTGCATGTAATAATCGTTGGTGGTGCCCGCCACGGCAGCGGGTATGCGCAGCCGCTCCGGACAGCCATAGATAATCTCGTCGATGGCCTCGTCGGCCACTTGGGCCAGGGGTGTGTCCATCGCTGCACCATACTTTTGCAGGATGGCTTCCACCTGCCAGAAGATCATTGTCTTTTTGGCCTTGCCCAAAGGTTCGATTCCGCCCTCCTTCACACTCTTGGAGCGGTCGGGAATCACCTTTTCAATATCCATTTGCGACACCACGCCCAAGCCCTTGCACCGCGGGCACCAGCCCTGCGGCGAGTTGAAGGAGAAGTTGTGTGGTGCCGGTTCGTGATAACTCATCCCAGTGGTGGGGCACATCAGATGCTTGGAGTAGTAGCGAAGTGTATCGGTTTCCATGTCCAGCACCAGCATCAATCCCTCACCAAGTTTCATGCACTGTGCCACGCTCTGCTGCAGGCGCGTTTCCCCTTTGTCAGGGCTCACCTTCAGGCGGTCCACCACCACCTCAATGGTGTGGTTGCGGTATCGGTCCAGTTTCATGCCCTCGTGCAGCTCCATCATCTCGCCATCCACCCGCACCCACATATAGCCACGCCGGCGTGTCAGGTCGAGAAGTTCGCGGTAGTGCCCCTTTCGGTTTCGCACCAGTGGTGCCAGCAGCTGCACCTTCTTGCCTGCATAGTCTGCTTGGAGCTGCTCCACAATCTGCTCCTCGGTGTATTTCACCATGCGCTCGCCCGTGTGCCATGAAAAGGCCTCGCCGGCACGGGCATAGAGCAGTCGCAGGAAATCGTATATCTCGGTGGTAGTGCCCACGGTGCTTCGTGGGTTCTTGTTCGTGGTTTTCTGCTCGATGCTAATCACAGGGCTCAGGCCCGTAATCTTGTCCACGTCGGGCCTTTCCATGCCGCCGAGGAAGTTGCGTGCATAGGCCGAGAAAGTCTCTATGTAGCGTCGTTGCCCCTCGGCAAAGATGGTGTCGAAGGCCAGGCTGCTCTTACCCGAACCAGACAGTCCGGTAATCACAGTCAGCGAGTGTCGGGGGATAACGACATCAATATTTTTCAGGTTGTGTACGCGTGCGCCCCACACTTCTAGGGCACGCCCATCGGCAGGCATTGTGCTATCTTTCTTCATTCGCCGCTCCCTCCTGTCTGGGCCGATTCGTTATGCCCCGTCAGCACATTCACGTCCTTGCGTATGTGGTACACATGTCCGTCGGCCCCCTTGGCCACCACATTCACGAAATACACGCCGTCCTTAACGACCCGGCCGTTCACCTTGCCGTCCCACTCGCCGTTGACGTCGTTCCAGGAGTACAGTCGATGCCCCCAGCGGTCGAAGATGGTGGCCTTGAACGAGACGATGCTTTGGTGCGTGTCCTTGGCCTTGTAGGTATCGTTGCTGCCATCGTTGTTGGGCGAGAAGGCATTGGGCATCTCCAGCCGGCTCTCCAGGATGCTAAGCGTCAGGCTGCCGCCTTCCTGGTCCGAGTCGTAGGTCACCACATCGTTGCCTTTAGTGAAGGTGGCCAGCAGCCTCACGGTGAAGGCGCCACTGCGTGTGAAAGTATATTCGATGTTCTCCTCAAACCGATGCAGCAGCATTTGGGTGGTATCGTCGGTTTCATAAATGCGCCACTCGTAACGAGCCGTGTAGCCTTCGGCATCGGTCGGGTTGGCCGTAAAGGTAGCCTTTACGGGTGCCGACTGGCCGCCCGATGCATCGTCCGTCTCCTCGCCGTTGGCCAATACATATTGGGCAGCTGGCGCACAACTCTGCGCACGCGTAGTCGTGGGCACGAACGCGCCCATCAACACGATAGCAGCTATACAGAAAATGTTTCCTTTCATGTGTGCAAAGATAATAAACGACTAAATCCAACTGTGCTTAGAATGCGAACACCGGCCCAATACTCAGGGTGCACGTGAGGGCTGCTGTGATCAACCAGCTGAGAATCTTGGTTTGGCTCATGATAATGTTACTTTGTTCGGTTCTTGTTACAGCGAGAGCACCTCCATGGCGGTGATGAGCTCTTTCTTCAGCGGCTTGTCGCTCTTCACGGCGCTGCTGAAGGGCACATACACCACCTCGTCGTTCTTGATGCCTACCATCACGTTGCGCTGACCGTCCAGCAGGGCGTTGATGGCACCCACGCCCAGGCGGGAGGCCAGGATGCGGTCGCCGGCGGAGGGCGAACCACCACGTTGCAAGTGGCCCAGGATACTCACGCGCACGTCATACTCAGGGTATTCGTTGCGCACACGCTCGGCGTAATACATGGCGCCGCACTTGGGGCTCTCGCTCACGATGACGATGCTGCTCGACTTGCTTTTCCGTATGCCACGCCCAATGAATTGTGCCAGTTGGTCCACCTCGGTCTGTTCTTCGGGAATGATGGCTGCCTCGGCACCGGCTGCAATGGCCGAGTTTTGTGCCAGGAAGCCGGCATCACGCCCCATCACCTCGACAAAGAAGATACGCTCGTGCGAGTTGGCCGTGTCGCGGATTTTGTCCACACAATCCATAATGGTGTTGAGCGATGTGTCGTAGCCGATGGTCAGGTCCGTGCCGTTCAGGTCGTTATCGATGGTGCCCGGCAAGCCGATGCACGGCACATCGTATTCCTGTGCGAAGATGCGTGCGCCGGTGAGAGAGCCGTTGCCGCCGATGACGATGAGCGCATCAATGCCGGCCTTCTTCATATTCTTGTAGGCCTTCTTCCGGCCCTCTTCGGTTTGGAAGTCCTTGCTGCGGGCCGTTTTGAGGATGGTGCCGCCGCGGCCGATAATGCCCGACACACTCTCGGTGGTAAAGTCGGCTATTTCGTTGTTAATCAAGCCTTCGTAGCCACGGTATATTCCTTTGACTGTAAAGCCATTGGCTATAGCGGCGCGTGTCACCGCACGGATGGCGGCATTCATGCCGGGGGCATCGCCGCCGGACGTGAGCACGCCTATGCAATTGATTGTTCTTGCCATAAATGAATAGGTATAATGTTTCTTTTTATGTGTTTGTTCTTTGCCTATTGTCTGGCCGCTTCCTGAGTGAAGAAACCGACCATCTTCTTGAACGTGTCTTCGTTGAAGGTGACGGGTCCGTGCTGTCCGCCAGGCACCGTTACGAAGTCTGCCAGCCGCCCGTAGTCCTTCAGTTTCTCCGCGAAATAAACGCTCTGACAGTAGGGAACCACATTGTCAGCATCGCCATGGAACAGGAGAAAGCGGGGGCACGAAGCCGTCACGTAGCTGATCGGACTGACCAGGGCCACCAGGTCGGGGTTGTCGGCCGGAGCACCGCCGATGAGTGCGGCTTCAGGCGAATGGGCATCCTTCACGGTGACGCAGTCCTCCATGCGGGCCATATCTACAGGCCCGAACCAATCCACCACGGCGTCCACGCTGCTGCTGAAGCCGGCGTTGCCGCCCACCGTTCCTTCCACATCGATGGTGGTCTGGCCTTCGGTACAGTCCTTGCGCCCGTTGGTCACACCGGCCATAGCCGAAAGGTGACCGCCCGAAGAGAAGCCTGTGATGCCTACGAACGATGTGTCCAGCTTGTACTTATCGGCATTGGCGCGGAGGAAGCGGATAGCAGCCTTCACATCGTGGATCTGGGCCGGAAACTTGGCGTCGGCACTCGAACGGTGGTTGATGCACACCACGGCAAAGCCGGCATCGGTGAGCGGCCGACCAATGGACATATACGCCATGCCCTTGGCATTGTTGGCCATCCAAGCACTTCCGTAGATGGCCACAACCACCTTGTACTTCGGCCCGCCCTTCTCCGGCAGATAGATGTCCATGCGATGCGCTTCCAGGTCATCGCCGGCATAATTCACATCGGGGTAGGTTGCTTTGGCTTGCGACATCTGGAAACCACGGGGACGCTGGGGCTGGGCTGATGCCAAGAGGCACATGCCCAAGCACATGATAAACAGGAACTTTCTCATTGTTTAATGGATGTATTGGAAAAGGCGGTACAAAGGTAGGAAAAAAATAAGACAGGACGACAGGAACACTCTTTTTTTTGCCAAAATTATCTCCGCTGCAAGGGACTTCTTGCAGCGAGCCTGTCATATCACACATGCTCTCGCGCGCGTGTGCGCGCATTTAATGCAGTTTTCTACAAATGATCAATCACTCAATCACTCACCCTGGAAACCAGACGATTAAGAGTGACTTATCAGGTGATAGATGGGTGTTTTAGTGATTATCACCGCAAAAAAGCACCTCGGCACCCTGCGTGGGCAGGATGCCGAGGTTCTCGATAGGTCGTTCCGGCACGTCCGGAATGACATGTGCGGTGTTTCCGCTACAGAATATTACTTCTGGCTTTCCATCTGTGCCTTCAGCGCAGCCAGGGCATCGATATCGCCCAGGGTTGTGCTGGCAGCCTGGTTCTGGATTGCGGGTGCTTCGTCCTTCTTGGCAGCAGCCTTGCGGGGTGCGTTCTTGCGAGCCTCGCGAGCCTCGGCGCGTGCCACATCTTCGAAGATACGGCTGTGGCTGAGGATGATACGCTTGCTGTCCTTGTTGAACTCGATGACCTTGAAGGGCAGCTTTTCGCCCTGCTGGGCCTGGCTGCCATCCTCCTTGACGAGGTGCTTGGGCGTGGCAAAGCCTTCTACGCCATACTCCAGCTGGATGACTGCACCCTTGTCAAGCATCTCGACGATGGTGCCTTCGTGTACGCTATCAACGGTGAACACGGTCTCGAACACATCCCAAGGATTCTCCTCGAGCTGCTTGTGGCCGAGGCTGAGACGACGGTTCTCCTTGTCGATTTCCAGCACAACAACCTCAATGTCGGCACCGAGCTGAGTGAACTCGCTGGGGTGCTTGATCTTCTTGGTCCAGCTGAGGTCGGAGATGTGGATGAGACCATCCACGCCTTCTTCGATCTCGACGAACACGCCGAAGTTGGTGAAGTTGCGCACGCGGGCGGTGTGCTTGCTGCCCACGGGGTACTTGGTTTCGATGT
>JAFXQT010000041.1 GCA_017526905.1 Bacteroidaceae bacterium
GGGCGGCTATGCTGCGGGCAGGGCACTGCCCTTGAAAATTGGGCCGCTTTGACATTTAGTCAAAGCTGTGAACACCCAATTTTGCCCTGGGCATGATGGCCTTCGGCGGCCTCGTCGTGCTGGAGATCCGACAGGTGATGAGTGCCGAGGCGCACCCTCTGCAGCATCAAAGAAATCCAATGTAGGGTGTCTCAATACCGCCCGCGTATTCTGCGTCCGACCCCGTTTTTGGCCCTTCATCAATCACTAAATCACCTATAAATCACCCCATAAGTCACTCCTAATTGCCTGGTACTCAATACAAGTGATTGAGTGATTGATGTTTTTAAGGAATTTAATAGAGTATAAATCCTAATTCAAGTTTCGCAAGCAATGCCGTAGGCATCAGATATTGGTAGCCAGCCATTCCTATGGCTGGTAACTTGCATGCTATAGGATAGCGTGCCTTAGGGAAAGTGTAATCGCATTTTTTAATATTCCAATGTCGCACGTCGATAATTGTACGAAAGCCAGTAGCTGTGTTTCAAGGAGTCGGATAGGAAGGAATGGTCAATCAGATTCTTTGCCAGAGGATGTTCTGTGGCAAAGAAATCCATTTCTCGTTTTATCAATCGCTCAGACAGACCTATACGGCGACCAAACTCCTCGAAGTCCTTACGACCAACGGTTCTTGTATCGGATAGTTGCATGCCTTCTTTGAACAATCCTTTATCAAGGGCAAAGATGCGTGGCATACTCAGATGGAGGCTGGTGTTGATAAGGTCGTAGGCCGGAGCAAGGTGATATTCACCATCGCCTCGGTTAATCAGTGAGAAGTTCTTTAGGTGGGCATCATCATTCAGAGTGAGATAATTGAACACAACAATGCGGAAGAACTTTAGGATTTCAACGGGAGCAGCCTTGACGTATTTGCGGATGATGTCGGCACACTCCTCGTAGCTCAAATTACTATATTTATAATCGCTGCCACCATTGGCATTGGTAAGTCCTGCCAGCGAGGCAAAATCTTCCTGACTATACTTCTGTCCATCTGGTCCGACATCGAAACGTCGGCAAAGATAGGCTGCTTCACCATCTTGGAAGAAACAAATGCCATTGGCGGCAGTCTCAATGTGATAGACTTGAGAAGCCAACTGCATGGTCAAATGTTCGTTGGCAGGACAATGCTTGCGGTCAAGTAAAGCATAGGATGAGGGGGCTGGCTTCAAAATATATGTGCCACGCTCATTTTCTTCAGGCTTTACCAATTGGCCTTCATTGCTCAACACCAAACTCGCCTTGGGTTGAACACCAGAAAGCGAGATTCGTCCTACATTTTTCAGATAGGCTTCATTGTCGGCACTTTCGTTGTTGGGACTGTCAAAATCCAACACATGAAAAACCTCCTTCCCGTCAAACAATAGTTTTCGGGCTACAGGGGAATAGGTGGTAAAGCCTTCCTGCAAGGTGGAAGGGCAAACATTGACCTCTATCATCTTCACATCGGTTTAATGGTTACGGCTCCGATGGTATCGTGCCCGGCTGTTGCAAGCATGATACCAAAATCATCGTTTTCATCGATATGATGCAACATTGATTGCACCTGACGATTGGAACCTTCGGACAACATGTTATAAAAATAAGGAAAGAGATGGCTGGAACGGTAAGGCTCTTTTCTTACGGGCATGGCCAAGCAAACTGGCTCACCGTGGTAGTCCTCACCATAAGTGAACACATATTCCCTGGCATCGGTTTCTTGCAATATGCCAGCCTCCGTGTCGTGAACATAAACCTTACACTGTCTCATAGTCAAGTTGCTTGATGTTAATGTCTATTTGCAGACCCAACGTTTCCAAAATCGTCAACAAGGTGGCGAGCTGAGGGTTACCCTCTCCGCGTTCAATGGCAACGACAGTGTTTACGGCCACACTTGCCAAGTCTGCCAATGTTTGTTGGTTGACACCCAATTTTTTCCGCCTTTCCTTGATGGCATTCCCTATTTCCTGCTGTGTCATAATCTCAATATATTGCGATTTCGGTGCAAAGTTAGCAATAAATCTTCAAACACAAAGCAAAAATCGCAATGAAATAGTATTTCCGACTTCGATTTACTCAAAGAGTTGCATAATTGGCATACAATCCCAATATGGTGCGATTTTTGATTAAACAAAACTTTTTATGTTTTTTCGGTGATTTGAGGCGATTTTATTCGGTTGTTTGTAGGATACTTATTCGGCCATTTGAAACCTCTGGTATCCTTCCATATCAAGCGGATGCACACGCACAAGACCATGAAAGGCTTGGCCTGGAAGGGAAAATGCTCGATTGGATGGTCCTACGGATTCAAAATTCATTTGGTCATCAATGACAAGGGAGAAATCATACAATGGCAGCTCACGCCGGGCAATGTCGATGACAGGGCACCGCTGAAGGACAGCCGTTTTACAGAGAGACTCTTCGGCAAGTTCTTTGCCGACAGGGGATACATCAGCCAGGATCTCTTTGACATGTTGTTTGTTGACGACATGCATCTGGTCACCAAGATAAAGTGGAACATGAAAAACTCGCTGATGAATCTCTATGACAAATTCATGCTCAGGAAGCGTTCTGTTATTGAGACCGTGAATGACGAGTTGAAGAATGTATGCCAAATTGAGCACACCAGACACCGATCCATAGAGAACTTTGCCACAAACCTCTTTGTCGGACTTATTGCTTACAACCTGCTACCAAAGAAACCGTCAATGAACATTGAAATCGTTGGCAAAAGCAGAATTATTGGCTGAGCCTTACGTCGAACTCTCGTTAAAATAGTAATTGTGTGAATTTGACTTAATAGTGAGGTGGTTTATCATTTGTAAATGGCCAAACTGGCAATTTTCGTATTTTCGTCATGTGAAATTCACATCATAGGCTCCGATTTTCCCAATCTGCGTTGCCAAGTGGCTAATCTGAAAAAAGGGGGGGGCCATTGCTTTTCCGTTTGGTGCATAGGCCAGGCGAATATTGTCAAGTCTTTTTCTGTCCATAAGTTTCAGGAGTGTCTTCTGCCGCGATCAGCGGTTCTTCCTCCTGAATCTCATAACGCCTGATACTGTGATCTCGCAAGAAAATACGGTTGAGTGTGTATGCCAACGACTCCAAGGTCTTTTTCTGCCTCTTCGGCTTCAGCTCACATTCCCAGATTGTGATGCAGTGCCAGCCCATCGCGGCCAGTTCATGCTGCACTCTCCTGTCCCGCTCTTGGTTCTTCCGTATCTTTGTCACCCAAAAATCACGATTCGTCTTCGGTATCTTGCAGCACTCCGAACTTTCAACTTTCAACTTCAAACTTTCAACTGGTGGCATCGCCACCCCATGTCCGTGCCAGAAGCAGCCATTCACAAAGATACAAGTGCGATACTTCCGCATCACGATGTCGGGCTTCCCGGGTAGTCGCGGATGATTCAGCCGATAGCGATACCCATGACTCCACAGCCAATGACGCACCACCATCTCCGGCTTCGTGTCCTTGCCGTGGATGGCCGCCATGTTGGCAGAACGCCGGGCTTGCTCTAACTCGGTCGGACTGATGCAAGCATTGTCCTGTTCTCGCTTAACCGCAGCCTTTGTATGGCGTTTTTCTTTGTCGGGCAAAGCGGCAGAGTCGAGCTGTGGAGTATGACTGTTCATATCGGGTTACTTCTTCAGATTTCTTATTAAGCCCCAGTCTGCAGGAAGCCAGTTGACGCTTTCCAGCTCGTCCTTGCTAAGCCACTTTGCGGCCTCGTGCTCCTTCAGTTCCAGATGTCCGCTCTCGACATGGCAGAGGTAGCAATGCATGGTCAGATGAAACTGTGGATAATCCCATTCCACCGTCTCCACGAACCGCTCCACCACGATGCGCGTCTCCAATTCCTCCCATATCTCACGCTTCAGCGCCTCCTCGGGCGTCTCGCCCTCTTCCATCTTCCCGCCAGGAAATTCCCACCAGTCCTTCCATTCGCCATATCCCCGCTGTGTGGCGAAGATACGTCCTTCCGAATCGTGGATGATTGCTGCTACAACTTCTATTTGTTTCATTTTTCTTCTATTTCCTGCTTGCAAAGATAGGCAATTGTCCGCATTATCAATGAGATTTGCACCCTGTTTTTCTGTATTCTTGCCTTTTTTGATAGCGATTCCGTCAATTATGACTCGTGTGTGAGCTATTTCATGTATGAAATGTATGCCTGGTGCTTCTTTTCTGAGGCTCCGTACTTTAGGTCAAGGTTGGTTCTTGGAGTGACAAGCGAGTAGGGGCAAGCTGACTTTCTGCATGATTGTGAAATGTCGCTAACTTCTTGCAGCCTTAGGAGAATGTGCACTGCCTCAGGAAGGAAATCAGACAAGTGTGCACTACATCAGTAAACATAGGTAACAAAGTGTGTACCTGTTTCAGGTAAAGTCACGCACTATTTCAGGTAAAGTCGCAAGCGTACGGGTTCCGGCTGCAAAGCGTACGGCTTCGGCCTGCAAGGCGTACGGCTTATGGGCTGCATGCGTACGGCTTATTCCAGTAAGTGCTTGGACTTGTGGCCCGAGGTGCTTGGACTTATGGGCGCAAGTCGTACGATTCCCCCTGCCTGTCGCAACGCGCTGGCCCTCCGCAAGGCGGACGCTGAGCTGGCGCAAGGCGAGCGCCGGCCTACCGCAAGGCGGGCCACTTCCGACAGGCAGGGCTGCCGGGGGGGCAACAGGGTTCGGCGTAGACTACTTCAGCAGTGCCCGTACATCGGTAATCATGTCCTTGTGGTTCTCCTCGGGCTGTGTAAGAGAGCTTTCCACAATCAGTTGTCCGGCTTTGGTTTTCGTGGTGAATGTGGCGGTGTAGAGCACGATGCTCTGGTTGAATAGGGTGGCCTCGACCAACACTTTGTAAGTGCCTCTGGGCACCGGCAGCCCGCGCTGGTCCTTGAAATCCCACACGAATGTCTGCCGCCCGCTGGCTTGTGGCGTAGCACCTGTCACGGCATCCAGTTCCTCGTCCGTTCGTTCCTGCGCCTTTATATGCTGCACCCAAGTGGGTAGGCAGGCGGGTCGGTATGTATATCCGCGTGCTGGTTTTTGGTTGCTGCGTGCTCTGCCCTTCGATGTGAATGCCGTGACGAACAACGTGCGCACTACCTTGCCCTCGTCGTTTTCAATCCATACGGCATATTGGTTCGATCCTGGCCCGTTTTGTCGCTCATAATTGAACGACACTTCCAGCGTTTTCTTGGTTGCGCCCTTGGCGGCATAGCCCATGCTCATGGACAGCAGCGCTACAATGGCCATTGCAAATAGTCTTCTCATAGTCGTATAGTACGTTTTGTGTGTTGTATATAGGTGTGTGCTAAGTAGGCACTTGTGGCACTAATAGGCGTAAACCAGCCCGTAGCGTTCGTGCAGTTGTTTGAGCGTGCCGTCGTCTTTCATTCGGCGTATGGCATTGTTCACCATCTGCAACAGGTCCTCCTGGCCCTTCTGCATCAGCACGCCGATTTCGCCGTGTGTGAAGGGCTTGTCCAGCAGTGGGGCGGCCAGGCGCGTGTCCGTTTTCACGTAGTAGGGGGCCTCGGTGATTTCGGTAATCATCACGTCGGCCGCGCCCTCGGCAATGAGGGTGGGTATTTCCTCGTTCTTTTGGTGCACGAGGATGGTGGCGTGCGTGAGGTGTTCCAGTGCGAACTTCTCGTTCAGCCCTCCGGGATTCACCATCACCCGCACGCTGGGCTTGTCCAGGTCGGCCAGCGTGTGGAAGCGGTCGGCCTCTTGTGTGCGGCACAGGATGGTCTTTCCGTTGGCCAGGTAGCCCTCGCTCATCAGCATGGTCTGCCGGCGAGCCTCGGTGATGGTGATGCCGCCCAGCGCCAGGTCGAAGAGCTGCGGCTGTGCCAGCACGTCGGCCGTCAGCGTTGGCCACGATGTCTTGACGAACGCCACGTCCACCCCCAGGTAAGCGGCTATCTGTCTGGCCACTTCTATGCCAAAGCCCCAGTAAGAGCCATCGGCCTCGCAGAAGCTGAGGGGGCGGTAGTCGCCGGTGGTGCCCACGCGCAGCACGCCGCGTTCCACAATCTGTGCCACCTTCCCGGCCATGGGGATGTCCGTTTGGGTGGAGAGGATGTAGGCCGACTGCTGTCCGTTGTCACGCGCGAAGCGGATGGCGCTGAGCAGCGACGACTCTGCGAAGAGGCGGGTGCTGTCAAAATAGTACAGGCTGTCCGTGCTGTCCTGCCAGCCGCCCACATAGCCGTCGTGCCGCATGGCATGTGCCACCACGCCCTCCAGTTGCTGGCGCGAGTGGCTGTGCTGCGTGGCGGCATAGCTCACGGCAATGCCCTCGGTGGGCTCGGTCATGGAGCGTATGTCCAGCGTGAAGCCATCCGGATGGGCCTGGCTGAAAGCCCACACGTGGTCGGCAATGGCCGAGACATTGTTCTGTGGCGCAGCGGTGTCCGACTTGCCGCATGCGGCCAGCATCATGGCGGCCAGCACCGACAGCAGGGCGGTGGGCATCCAACGCTTCTTTCTTAGCGGTTCAAACATAAGCGAATAAAAGCATAATTAAGGGGATAGACGGATAGGTGGCCGCTGCTTGCAGCAGCTTGGCTGGGTGCAAAACTACAAAAAAACTGTCATAAAGCACAAAATAGGTGCATCTTTACCTTCGGAACGGCCGTTTTTTGCCCAATTATTTGTAGTTTTGCGGCCGAAACCCATTTCAAACCTCCTAACAATCCCTTCAATAATGGACTTTCTTACACTCGTAAAGAACCGCTACAGTTGCCGCGACTACCAACCCGTGGGCGTGGAGCAAGAGAAAATGCAGTACCTGCTGGAGAGTGTGCGCTTTGCGCCTTCGGCAGTGAACCGCCAACCATGGCGCTTCCGCATCGTGGCGTCGGCACAGGACAAGGCCAAGCTGCAGCAGTGCTACAACCGCGAATGGTTCAAAACGGCGCCCCTCTATATCATGGCCTCCGTGCTGCACGACGAGGAGTGGGTGCGGGCCGACGGAAAGCGGCATGGCGACATCGACGTGGCCATCGCCGTGGAGCACCTCTGCCTGGCTGCCACGGCCCAGGGGCTGGCCACCTGTTGGGTGTGCAATTTCGATGTGGCCCTGTGCCGCCAGCTGTTCGGCCTGCCGGCCAACGAAGAGCCTACCGTCCTGATACCTCTGGGCTATGCTGCAGACGAGCCCAAGCAGAAGGTGCGCAAGCCGGTTGGCGAGATCGTCGGGCCCTCAGACGGCCAGTGATGTTTCGGCAAGGTGCAGCATGCCGATGTTGCCCTTAAAGACGGCTGCCGCACAATAATAAGCCCCATTTGCCGTTTTTCTTAAAAATGCTGAAAAAATAAGCGCACTTTCCCCGAAAGAACCTACCTTTGCAGGTGGCTTCGCGCGGGAGCCAGTGCCAGTTGCTACAAGAATGAGCATTCACCACCACTCATTGACGAAGGTTAGATACACCCTGTTGATGCTGTTTATTGGGCTTTGCAACACTGCCAAGGCCCAGTACGATGTGGCGTTCAATCACTATTGGACGCTGCAGCCCTTTTATAACCCGGCAGCATCGGGGCTGGATGGTATGCTCAATGTGCAGGGTGCCTATTCCATGCAGATGCTTGGCTACACCCATGCGCCCGCCACCATGCTGGCCACGGCCGATACGCCGCTGTGGTTCTTCAGCCCCGCCCACGGCGCCGGCGCCGGTTTCCTGAACGACCGCATCGGTCTGTTCGAGCACAAGAAATTCTTCATTCAGTATGCCTACCACCAGAAGCTGTGGGGCGGCCGGCTCAGCGTGGGCTTCCGCGCGGCCATGCTGTCGGAGAGTTTCGACGGCACCGGCGTGGATCTGGTGGAGGATGCCAACGACCCCGCATTCCCCACATCCGAGGTCGATGGCACCACATTCGACCTGGATGGCGGCATCCGCTACGACGGTCGGGGGTGGTATGCGGGCTTCTCGGTGATGCACGGGCTGGCCCCGAGGGTAGAGTTGGGCGACACGAAAGCGAACTATTTTGACATACCTCAGACATTTTATTTGACTGGCGGATACAATATTCGCTTCAAGAATCCGTTATTATTGATGCAGACCTCTGCCATTGCACGCACGGACCTGATGCGCTGGCGTGCCGACGTGACTGCCCGCCTGTGCTACAACGGGCCCAAAGGCCGCACCTACTGCGGCATCGGCTTCAGCCCCACCAACTCGGTGAGCGTGCTGATTGGCGGCGACTTCCACGGCCTGCAGCTGGGCTACTGCTACGAAGCCTACACGGGCGGTGTCGGCGCCTTGCAAGGCACACACGAAATCACCGTGGGCTACCAAGTTGACCTGAACCTGTTCAAGAAAGGCAGGAACCGGCACCAAAGCGTACGAATACTCTGATTGATTAGGACATAATCCTATTAGCTCATGAATACTACCTATATAAACAGCATGAAGCAAACACCCATCCCGCAGCGCAAGCACCTGTCTTGGCGCAAGGCATGCCAGGTGGTTTGCTGTGTATTACTGATCCTGTCGGCTTGTTGCCTCAGTGCCTGCATGGGCGCCAGTTCCAATGCCATGGCCACGGGCGGCGAGATTACCGGTGTGCGCGGAACCGCCTTCAGCGAACCTTCCCCCTATGGCATGGTGGCTGTGCCGAAGGGCTCGCTGCGTGTGGGTCTGGAGGAGAACGATACCCTTTGGGGAGCCGGCTTCCCCGCGCGCGACATCAGTGTGGACGGTTTCTGGATGGACCAGACCGAAGTGAGCAACGCCAAGTACCGGCAGTTTGTCTATTGGGTGCGCGACAGCATTATCCGCGAACGCCTGGCCGACCCCGCCTTTGGTGGCGACGAGACCTACAAGATTGAGGAGGACAAGGAGGGCAACCCCATCACTCCACGGCTGGACTGGAGCAAGAACATACCCTGGCGAAAGGCCAACGAGGACGAGCAGCGCGCCATTGAGAGTGTGTATGTGATACACCCCATAGATGGCACCAAGATGCTGGATGCCAGCCAGATGAACTACCGCTACGAAGTGTATGACTACGCAGCAGCAGCGTTGCGCAAGTATCGCCTGAACCCCGAGGAGCGCGACCTGAACACCGACCACGCCGTGAGCGAGGAGGACGTGATGATTTCAAAGGACACCGCCTACATCAACGACGACGGCAAGATCGTGCGTCAGACCATCACGCGCAAGCTCAGCGGCCCGTGGGACTTCCTGAACACCTACATCGTGAACATCTACCCCGACACCACCTGCTGGGTAAACGACTTCCGCAATGCCGAGAACGAACGCTATCTGCGCCTGTACTTTTCCAACCCCGCCTATGACGACTATCCCGTGGTGGGCGTTACGTGGGAGCAGGCACAAGCCTTCTGCCGCTGGCGCACCGATTTCCTGCTGAGGGGCATGGGCATGGCCGGCGCCGAGATTCAGCCCTACCGCCTGCCCACCGAGATTGAGTGGGAGTATGCGGCGCGTGGCAAGGAGGGCAATCCCTTCCCGTGGGAGTCGAAGGAAGTGAAGAGCGACAAGGGTTGCTTCTATGCCAACTTCAAGCCCGACCGCGGCAACTACACCAAGGACGGCTCGCTCATCACATCCAAGTGCGGCATCTTCAGCGCCAACAGCAACGGCCTGTACGATATGGCTGGCAACGTGGCCGAATGGACCTCGACCGTCTATACCGAGGCCGGTGTCGAGTCAATGTCGGACATGAACCCCGAACTGCGCTACAACGCAGCCAAGGAGGACCCCTACCGGCTGAAAAAGAAGAGTGTGCGCGGCGGCTCGTGGAAGGATCCCGAAAGCATGATCCGCTCGGCCTGGCGCTCCTACGAATATCAGAACCAACCGCGCTCCTACATCGGTTTCCGCTGCGTCCGCTCCATGATGACCGATGGCGGCTCGAAGAACAAAGGAAAGAAATAGAGCGCCCCTTCTACCCATCTCCCTTCTTCCTCTCATCATCATCATAACCCAAAACCAAAACCTGCGGCCGAAGCCGCAACCGCTATATGTCCAAATTCAGCTTCATAGCCCGTCTGCAGCACTGGATGGATTCCGTGCCTGGCCAGACATTCATGAACTACGCCTACTCATGGGGTGCAGCCGTTGTGATTCTCGGCACCCTGTTCAAGCTCACACACATCCAGGGCGCCGACATCATGCTGTTCATCGGCATGGGCACCGAGGTGTTCGTGTTCATCATCTCCGGTTTCGACCGCCCGTTCGATGCAAAGGCCGATACCGAGCTGGCCGACGAGTTTGTCAGCCTTGAAGAGCTGGCTGCCGCCAAGGAGGCTGCTCAGGCTGCCGCAGCCGCAGCCGCCGCGCATCCTGCCGGCGAGGCACCCGTTGTCATCGGCGGCGGTGCACCTGCTGGCGGAACCGTCGTCATTGGCGGTGGCGCAGCATCTGCCGGAGGCACAGTTGTCGTGGGCGGCGCAGGCAGTGCAGCCCCCGTTGCAGCAGGCGAAGGCACCACCATTGTGGCAGGTAGCGGCAGCGCCGGCGGTGCCACTATCGTGGCCGGCGGCGGTGGCGGTGGCATCAGCGACGATGCCGCAGCCAACCTCGCAGCAGCTGCAGCAGCCGTGGCATCCATGGGGGCTCAGGGCACTATCGGCGCCGACGAGCAGACACTGCTCACCAACGCACAGGCAGCCAACGCTCCCGAGGTGGAGGATGCCATTGCAGCCTACGTGGATCAGCTCACCGAACTGACCGATGTGCTGGGACGTGTCAAGGAGCAAGCCGGACGCATGACCACCGACAGCGCCGAGATGGAGAACCTGAACCGCACACTCACCGGTATCAACACCATCTACGAGATGCAGCTCAAGAGCATCAGCCAGCAGGTGGGCACCATCGACAACATCAACGAACAGACACGCCGTATGGCCAGCCAGATAGAAGAACTGAACGCCATCTACGCACGTATGATCGAGGCCATGACTACCAACATGCCCGGTGCGCGTGCGTAAGGACAGACAACAGAAGGTTGAACCCTAAAACTACACGGCCAAGGCCGTACAAGATATGCCCGTAAAGAAAAGACCTGTTTCACCACGTCAGAAGATGATCAACCTGATGTACGTCGTGCTCATGGCCATGTTGGCCATGAACGTGTCAAGCGACGTGCTCAAGGGCTTCTCGCTGGTCGATGATAGTCTGAACCGCTCCACCGTCAATGCCTCGCAGACCAACGAGGCCATCTATAAGGACTTCGAGGAACAGCTCAAGGCCAACCCCAAGAAGGTGAAAGAGTGGTATGACAAGGCTCAGTACGTGCGCCAGATGTCCGACTCGCTCTATACACTGGCCGAGACCCTGAAGGAGCGCATCGTCAAGAAGAGCGACGGCAAGGACGGCGACGTGCGCAACATCAAGAACAAGGAGAACCTCGAGGCGGCTTCCTACGTGATGCTGGCCCCTGCCACCGGACAGGGCAAGCAGCTCTTCCAGGCCATCAACAGCTATCGCGACCGCATTGTCAAGATGGTCACCGACCCCGCACAGCAAAAGATCATCAGCAGCAACCTGTCCACCGAGGTGCCGCAGAGCATTCGCACGCTGGGCAAGAACTGGCAGGAGTACATGTTCGAGTCCATGCCCACCGCAGCCGCCGTGACCCTGCTCACCAAACTGCAGAACGATGTGCGCTATGCCGAAGGCGAAGTGCTGCACGGCCTCTCGGCCAACATCGGCATCAAGGATATCCACGTGAATGAGCTGAACGCCTACGTCATTCCCTCTTCGCAGACGGTGGTGCAGGGTGGCAAGTTCACTGCACAGATACTCATGGCGGCCGTCGATACCACCAACCGCCCAGCCATCTACATTGGCGGGCGCAAGATCGACAGCGACCGCGGCATTTACGAAACTGTGTGCAGCCGTACCGGCGACTTCACCCTGACGGGCTACATCGAGATGCTCAATGCGCAGGGCGAACAGGTGCGCCGTCAGTTCGAGCAGAAATACACCGTGGTGGCACCGTCGGCCACCGTCAGCGCCGACCTGATGAATGTGCTCTATGCCGGCTATGACAACCCCATGAGCGTCAGCATCCCCGGCGTGCCCACCAATCAGATCCAAGCCACCATGACCGGCGGCTCGCTCACTGCCAAGGGCGACGGCAAGTTCGTGGCCCGTCCCACCAGCCCCGGTGGCGAGGCCGTGATTACCGTCAGCGCCAGCACCAACGGCCGCTCGCAGGAGATGGGCAAGTTCACCTTCCGCGTGCGTAAGTTGCCCGATCCCACCGCTTTCATCGACTATCCCGACGGCAGCGGAAGCACCAACCGCTTCAAGGGCGGCAAGCTGAGCAAACAGATTCTGATGAACACCAGCGGCATCGGTGCCGCCGTGGACGATGGACTGCTCAACATCCCCTTCCGCGTGCAGGGCTTCCAGACCATCTTCTTCGATAACATGGGCAACGCCATTCCAGAGGTGTCACAGTCCGCCAACTTCACCGACCGCCAGCGGAACATGTTCCGCCAGCTGGCCCGCGGCAAACGTTTCTACATATCCGAGATTCGTGCCATTGGGCCCGACGGCATCGAGCGTAAGCTGGACGGCGTGATGGAAGTGATTGTGAATTAAAGATTGAATACCCCGCATCGCGATTCCATCGCGATGATAAAAGATAAGTGTTATGAGATATACGTGTAAAGCCATATTCATGCTGTGCCTGCTGGCAGGCATCAGCCTCGCCGTTCAGGCTCAGCCCGCCAAGAGTCGCGTGGCCAGGACACCTGCTGCGGCAGCCAAGACCGCCAAAACCAGCACCACTCCAACGTCCGACCGTGCTGCACTGATGTTCCCCACCTCGGCAGAGATGCCTGAGGACGTGGTGTGGCGGCGCGACATTTACCGCATCCTGGATCTGACCAAGGATGCCAACGCACCGCTCTACTACCCTGTGGAGCCGAGTGGAAAGAACCAGAACCTGTTCACCTACATCTTCCGCCTTTGGCTGTCCGACCGTCTGCCTGTGTACGAGTACAAGCTGGACGGCAACGAATCGTTCGAGAAAAAGGACTGTTTGAAGGGCGACTCTGCCAAAGAGGCTTTCCTCAGCCGCTACAGTATCTACTACGAGCGCCAGGGTAGCAAGATTGTGGTACCCGAGAGCGACATCCCATCGGCCCAGGTCAAGCGCTATTACATTAAGGAAAGCTCCTACTTCGACCAGCAGAGTGCCACTTACAAGACGCGTGTCACAGCCCTCTGCCCCGTGATGATCGAGGGCGACGATTTCATGCTCGATGAGGATATGGCCAATGGCGCGGGCGGTACTCCCAAGCCACTGTTCTGGGTGAACTATGACGATGTGGCTACCTACCTATCCCGCATGCCCCTCATGGCGTCAAACCTGAACAATGTGACCAACATGACGGCGGCCGACTACTTCACCATGAACAAGTACGAGGGTAAGATTTATAAGACCAATAACATGCAAGGACGTCTGTTGCAAGACTACTGCAAGACCGACAGTGCCATGAACAAGGAGCAGGAGCGCATCGAAAAGCAGCTCACCGACTTCGAGGAGGGCATTTGGGGCAAGGTGGAGCAGCCCGATACCACTACGGCGACAGCCGACAGCCTTGCCGCAGAGCAGCCCGCCAAGAAAACCACTGCTCGCGCAGCAGCCAGGAGCAAGAAGAACAGCAAGAGCGAGGACAATACCAGCCGCCGCTCAAAGGCTGCCGCCGCCACTGCCAAGCGCAGCTCGGGCAACAGTGCGCCGCGCGTGTCCGTGCGCCGTCAGCGCAGATAGCATCAGCCGCCACACATCCTCAACCTTCACTATTGTTGCACTACACCTGCCTGTATCTCTATGGCCAACATCTTTCGCCGCATCTGTATGCTGTTGCTGTTGCTGCCGCTCACGGCAGCTGCCAAGGTGCGTGTGGGCGTTGAGGCGGGTGTCAACGTGAACAAGGTGGTGTTCAACAAAGACCTCTTCACGTCGGACAACAAGATGGGTTTCTTTGCCGGCCTGAAGCTCTGCGCCACCGTTCCGGGCATCGGCATCGGCTTCGATCTGGCTGCCCTCTATTCGCGCAAAACGGCCGAGATTATATCGCAATCTGACATCTGGGGCAACATAGCCGACGACAAGCACCTCAACTACCTTGAGGTGCCCGTGAACCTGCGTTGGAACATCGGCCCCGAAGCCCTCGGCATCTACCTGGCCACCGGGCCGCAGTTGGACTGGTACATCGGCAACCGCACACTCGGCAACATCTACAGCAATTACAGCACGGTGTTCGAGGATCAGGTGTTCACCTGGAACGTGGGCGCCGGTGTCATGCTGCTCAAGCACATACAGCTGGGTTTCACGTATAACATACCCGTAACAAAGACAGGCTCCATACGCGACTCTTTCTCAAAGACGGTCAGTGTGGAAAACCTCAAGAGCCACACTTGGCAGGTGCGCCTCAATTATTACTTCTGATAATCACTCTTCGCAGCCTATGCGTTATGCCGACGTAGTCCTACCCGTTCCGCTGTCGGAACTGTTCACCTACGCCCTGCCCGCCTCGCTGGAACACGAGGTACAGGCAGGGTGCCGTGTCTTGGTCCCCTTTGGCGCCCGTGGCACCACTACGGCGTTGGTGCTTCGGCTGCACAATCAGGCGCCCGAAGGCTTCACCATCAAGGAGGTGCTGTCGGTGATTGATACAAGCCCCGTCATCCTGCCGCAGCAGCTCACCTTTTGGCGCTGGATTTCCTCCTACTACCTCTGCACTCTTGGCGAGGTGTACAAGGCTGCGCTTCCTGGCAAGATGAAGAAGGAAAAGCACGAGAAGGCAGGCACAACCAGAAAACGGACTCAGGGCACTCTTGCCGCAGCAGACGGGCAGGGTGGGGGATTAGCCTTGGCAGAAGCCATGGCACCTTCAAGCACCCTTGATCTGTCGCCCGCACAACTCGCCGCTTACCAGTCCATTCTGGCCTCCTGGCAAAGCCACCCCGTTTGTCTATTGCATGGGGTCACCTCGTCGGGCAAGACCGAGATTTACATCCGTCTGATTCAGGACACCATCGCACGCGGCCAGCAAGTGCTCTATCTGTTGCCCGAAATCGTGCTCACCAGCCAGCTCACCGACCGCCTTCAGCGCGTGTTTGGCACACAGTTGGGCGTGTACCACAGCAAGTACAGCGACCGTCAGCGCGAGGAGGTGTGGCAGCGCCAGCTCAGCGCCGAGCCCTTCCCCCTTATCGTAGGCGTCCGCTCCAGTATCTTCCTGCCTTTTCAGCGTCTGGGCCTGGTCATTATCGATGAGGAGCACGAGACCAGTTTTAAGCAGCAGGAACCCGCCCCGCGCTACCACGCCCGCGATGCCGCCATTATGCTGGCCAAACAGATGGGGGCCTGCACCCTGCTGGGCACCGCCACCCCTTCGTTCGAAAGCTACTACAACGCCCGCTTGGGCAAGTATGGGCTGGTTGCCCTGACCGAACGCTTCGGCCAGGTGCAGCTGCCCCAGGTGGAAGTGGTTGATGTGGCCGAGGCTCGCCGTAAGAAACTGATGAGCGGCCCCTTCTCAGCCCGCCTGCTTGAGGCTATGCGCCAGGCACTCGATGCACACCAGCAGATAATCCTTTTCCAGAACCGCCGCGGCTACGCACCCACTATTGAGTGCCCTGTGTGCGGCTGGACACCTCGCTGCCCCCACTGCGATGTGGCTCTCACCCTGCACAAACGCAGCCAGCGTATGACGTGCCACTACTGCGGCTTCACCACTGTCATTCCCGCCCTGTGTCCTGCCTGCGAGAGCCCCGCGCTCAGTCAGCATGGCTTCGGAACCGAACGCATCGAGGACGAGATTGCCACTCTCTTTCCGCAGGCACGTGTGGCCCGCATGGATCTGGACACCACCCGCACCCGCAGCGCCTACGAAGCTCTCATAGCCGATTTCCAGACGCACCGCACCGATATCCTTGTCGGTACACAGATGGTCACCAAAGGGCTCGACTTTGAGCATGTCAGCCTCGTGGGCATCCTCTCGGCCGACACCATGCTCAACCAACCTGATTTCCGTGCCTACGAGCGCGCCTACCAGCTCATGGCACAAGTGGCCGGACGCGCTGGCCGGCGCAGCGAGCGCGGACTGGTCATCCTGCAGACACGCAATGCTGACCTGCCCATCATTCACCAAGTGATTCACAACGACTACGAGCAACTTTATGCCATGCAGATGGAGGAGCGGCGGCAGTTTGCCTATCCGCCTTTCGTGCGCATGGTCATGCTCTATGTAAAGCACCGCTACGTCTCGGTGGCCGATGCCCTCTCGCGCGATGCTGCCCAACGTCTCGGCGGCCTCTTTGGCACCCGTGTGCTGGGGCCAGACGAGCCAGCCATTGGGCGCATCTCATCGCTCTATATTCGTCGTGTTATCGTCAAGTTGGAGCCCGCTCTGCCTATAGGTCGCGTCAAGCAACTTCTCATGCAGACCCGCGATGAACTGCTCAGCCAGCCTACCTACTCCTCAGCCCAACTTTACTTTGACGTTGATCCTTTCTGAACGTGTGCGGACTGTTTGCGAAAAAACTATGAAAACATCTTTCTGACACGGTCGATGCCTGCCACCAGTGCATCGACTTCTTCCTTTGTATTATAAAGGGCGAAGCTGGCACGGACTGTCCCTTCCACACCCAAGCGGTGCATGAGTGGCTCGGCACAATGATGTCCGGTGCGTACGGCAATGCCCAGCCGATCCAATAGGGTGCCAATGTCCAGGTGATGAATGGTGCCGACATTGAAGGAAAGGACGGACGAGTGGTTGGCAGACGAGGCTGATAATGCTGGGCCATAAATCTTTAGCCCCGGGATGAGGCTGAGCTGCTGTGCGGCATAGCGTGTCAGTTCATGCTCGTGTGCCGCTATGTGCTCCATGCCGATGGCCGACACGTAGTCCAAAGCCCGGGCCAGCCCTGTGGTTGCTACGTAGTCGGGGGTGCCGGCCTCGAATTTGTAGGGCAGGCGGTTGAAAGTGGTTCCCTCGAAGCTCACCTTGTCGATCATCTCGCCTCCGCCCATATAAGGTGGCATCTTGTCAAGCCACTCCTCTTTGCCATAAAGCACGCCGATGCCTGTGGGGCCATATACCTTGTGTCCGCTGAAGGCGTAGAAATCGGCATCGAGTTCCTGGACATTGATGGGCAGGTGCGGGGCGCTCTGGGCACCATCAATGAGCACGGGCACGCCATGGGCATGTGCCATGCGTATGATTTCCTGGACGGGGTTGATGGTGCCCAGCACATTGCTGACGTGTGCCACGGCCACCAGACGGGTGCGGGGGGAGAAGAGACGCTGCAGGGCATCCAGGTCGAGCAGTCCCTCGTCGGTAATGGGGCACACCTTGATGCTGATGGGCTTACGGGACCAAAGCAACTGCCAAGGCACGATATTGGAGTGGTGCTCCATCTCGGTGATGATGACCTCGTCGCCCTGGTCCATGCAGGCCTGGCCGAAGGAGGCTGCCACGAGGTTGATGCTCTCGGTGGTGCCACGTGTAAAGATGACTTCTGCCGTGCTGCGAGCCCCGATGAACTTGCGCACCGTTTCGCGGGCAGCTTCGTGCAGGTCGGTGGCTTGCTGGCTTAGAAAGTGAACACCACGATGCACGTTGGCATTCACATTGAAGTACTCGTCGGTCATGGCATCAATCACTGCCCGCGGCTTCTGCGTGGTGGCGGCATTGTCCAGATAGACGAGCGTGCGGTCATAGACCTTGCGGCTCAGTATGGGAAAATCGGATCGGTTCATGTGTTCTGTGTGCCACAAAGGTTGCAGGTGCGACAATGGTTCAGTTCGCCGCGGAAGCGCTGGTCAACGAGTACCTGCAGGCGTCCGCGGAGTGCCTCGAAGGGCAGCGCATTGATGACCTCGGAGGCGAATGCCTGCTTGAGAAGCAGGCGGGCATCGGCCTGGCTGATGCCACGCTGGCGCATGTAGAAGAGGGCCTCGTCGTTGAGTTGGCCCACGGTGCTGCCGTGCGAGCATTTTACGTCGTCGGCATAGATTTCCAGCATCGGCTGGGTGAACATGCGTGCCTGTGTGGTGCAGACCAGGTTGGCGTTGGTTTCGCGGCTGTCGGTTTGGTCGGCACCAGGCCGCACCAGCACTCGTCCGGCAAAGGCTCCCACAGCCTGCTGGTCCACCACGTATTTGTACAGTTCGTTGCTGCGGCAGCCTGCCACGGCATGGTCGATAAGGGTGTTGTTGTCGCAGTGCTGTGTGGCATCGATGACTGCGCAGCCGTACAGGTTGGCTTCGGCATCCTTGCCGCTCAGGCGCACCTGTGTGGTGTTGCGGCTCAGGCCGCCGGTGAGCGTGAATACGGTATGAGTGAGGCGACCGCCTTGCTGCACGTCGGCATAAAACTGGTGGAAGCGGTGGCAGCGGGCGTGTGTCTGTTCGATATCGTAGAATTCCACGTCGGCACCTTCGCTTACAAATACCTCCGTTACTTGCGTGGTGAGGAAGTCCTGTCCCTCATCGGCCTTGTCGTTCAGTAGGATGCGTGCACGGCTGCCCGGCTCGGCCACGATGAGCAGTCGGCGGTTCTGCATGAGTGGTGCCGTGGACCGAAGCAGCTGCGACACCCGAATAGGGTTCTCCTTCTGCTCGCCGGCCGGGATGCACAGCACGGTGATGTCCTGCACCAACATGGTGTTCA
This sequence comes from Bacteroidaceae bacterium, assembly GCA_017526905.1. Taxonomy (GTDB): domain Bacteria; phylum Bacteroidota; class Bacteroidia; order Bacteroidales; family Bacteroidaceae; genus Physcousia. Next base: position 18,692 of record JAFXQT010000041.1, read on the forward strand.
GGGCTGTGATGGCATCGGCCTGTACAGAGGCCAGCGTGCCGTAAAGGGCTTCGGCCTGGCGCAACACAGCAGCGTCCGGCTGGTTCGCGGCGGTGTGTGCCTGACGTAGGTTGAGCCCGTAGTTAGGTGCAAAAGCACCCACTACATCGGTGTATCTGTAGCGCTCCTCTTTCTGCGTAGGCAGGCCGAGTTGGGCCAATGCCTGTGCGGCGGCATCCCGATGCTGATTGAGGAAGGGGATGCTGTTGCCATCGATGAGGGCCCGCTGCGACTGGAATAGTTCAAGGTACTGCGACATAGCTTACTCCTCGTTCTTTATCCAGTCAAACCCTTGGTTCTCGATCTCCAAGGCCAGCTCTGGTCCACCCGTGCGGACGATACGGCCATTGATGAGCACATGCACCACATCGGGCTTGATATAGTCTAACAGGCGTTGGTAGTGCGTGATGACGATGGCGCTGGTATCGGGCTTGCGCAGTTGGTTGAATCCTTCGGCCACGATGCGCAGGGCGTCCACATCGAGTCCGGAATCCGTCTCGTCAAGGATGCAGAACGATGGCTCAAGAATGGCCATCTGAAAAATCTCGTTGCGCTTCTTCTCGCCGCCGCTGAAGCCTTCGTTCACACTGCGGCTGGTGAGCTTGCTGTCCAGCTCTACAATCTTGCGCTTCTCGCGCATCAGCTTCACGAAATCGCCACTGCTGATGGGTTCCAGGCCCAGGTGCTTGCGTTTGGCATTGTATGCGGCGCGCATGAAATAGTTCATGGGCACGCCTGGTATCTCCACCGGTTGCTGGAAAGAGAGGAAGAGGCCCTCGTTAGCGCGCTCTTCCGGGCTCATGGCCAGCAGGTCCTTGCCATTGTAAGTGACGCTGCCCTCGGTTACCGTGTAGGCGGGATGGCCCACCAGGACATTGGACAGGGTGCTCTTGCCGGCGCCATTCTGCCCCATGAGGGCATGCACCTCGCCGGGGCGTACGGTGAGGTCAATGCCTTTCAGTATTTCCTTGCCACCAACGGTGGCATGAAGGTTCTTTATCTCTAACATCTGTTTCTGTTTGGTTCTGTTGTTTGTCGTGGGGGAGGCTGGGACTTCATCGTGCATTCCCAGGGTTCCTGGGCTTCCCATGACGGGTTGCTACCCCACTGTGCCTTCCAGCGAGACGCTGAGCAGTTTCTGTGCTTCGGCCGCAAATTCAAAGGGGAGCTTGTTCAGCACGTCCTTGGCATAGCCGTTGACGATGAGGCCCACGGCATCCTCGGGCGAGATGCCCCGCTGCTGGCAGTAGAAGAGTTGGTCCTCGCTGATCTTGGAGGTGGTCGCTTCGTGTTCCACCACTGCTGAGGGGTTCTGCACATCCATGTAGGGGAAGGTGTGAGCCCCGCACTTGGATCCGAGCAGCAGGCTGTCGCAGCTGGAGTAGTTGCGGGCGCCTTCGGCTTTTGGGCCCATGCGCACCAGCCCACGATAGCTGTTTTGCGAACGTCCGGCGCTTATGCCTTTGGATATGATGGTGGAGCGTGTGCCAGGGGCCAGGTGAATCATCTTCGTGCCGGTGTCGGCCTGCTGATAGTTGTTGGTCACGGCCACGCTGTAGAACTCGGCCTGCGAGCCTTCGCCCTGCAGTACGCACGAAGGGTATTTCCAAGTGATGGCGCTGCCCGTTTCCACCTGTGTCCAGGACAGCTTGCTGTGTTGCCCGCGCAGCAAGCCTCGCTTGGTGACGAGGTTGAGCACACCTCCGCGCCCCTCCTTATCGCCTGGATACCAGTTCTGCACGGTCGAGTACTTGACTTCGGCGTGGTTCTCCACTACGATCTCCACGATGGCGGCATGCAGCTGGTTCTCGTCGCGCATGGGGGCGGTGCATCCTTCCAGATATGACACGTAGGCGTTGTCGTCGGCTACGATGAGCGTGCGCTCAAACTGGCCTGTCCCACGTGCGTTGATGCGGAAGTAGGTGCTGAGTTCCATGGGGCATCGCACGCCCTTGGGAATATATACGAATGAGCCGTCGGAGAACACGGCCGAGTTGAGGGCGGCGAAGAAGTTGTCGCGATAGGGCACCACGCTTCCCAGATACTTGCGCACCAAGTCAGGGTGCTCGCGCACGGCCTCGCTGATGCTGCAAAAGATGATGCCCTTCTCGGCCAGTGTCTTGCGGAACGTGGTCTTGACCGAAACTGAGTCCATCACGGCGTCCACAGCCATGCCACCGGCCTTTTCCAGCCGCTCTTCAAGCGGGATGCCCAGCTTGTCGAACGCGCGCATCAGTTCCGGGTCGATTTCGTCCAGGCTTTGCGGACCTTGCTTCTTGCTGGCCGTGGGATCGGCGTAATACGAGATGGCCTGATAGTCGATGTCAGGCATGTTTAGGTGCCCCCATGTGGGCTGTTCGAGCGTTCGCCAGTGGCGGAAAGCCTTGAGACGGAAGTCGAGCAGCCAGTCGGGTTCGCCCTTCTTTGACGAAATGAGTCGCACCACCTCTTCGGTCAGCCCTCGGTCGATAATCTCCGTGGCCACATTGGTGGTGAAACCGTATTCATAGTCTTTCGCTATGATATCCTGTACTTCGTTGTTCATGTTTCAGTACGCTCTCCTCAGCTGTTCGCACGTTCCGTATCGCCTGTTCCGTTGCCTTTCTCCCACACGTCCTTGGCCAGATCGATGGCAAAGCCGAGGGTGGCCTTGATGGGCTGATAGAGTACACTCTCCTGTTCAGCCTTCTCGCTGACCAGGCCTGTGCGACTAAGGATGTTCACAATGACACTCAGCACCAGCAAGTACTTGATGAAGCCGAATATGGCTCCCAAGACGCTCTTGCCGCTGCCGCGTGTCCAGCCTTTCCACACGCCATAAGCAATGACGATGAGGAATACGATATCAAATGTATGCATGGAATCCTTACAGGTGGGTTCTATAAATTAGCTTTGAATTGCTCTTAGGCTATTTCCGAACAGATTTTGTTTCAAGGCCGCTGGGGCGTAGCGGGCTACGTCCCAAGGACTTGGAGCAAAAGATGCCGGAAAGAGGCAAGAGCAAACAAAGATA
>JAFXQT010000042.1 GCA_017526905.1 Bacteroidaceae bacterium
ACGAATGATTAATGACGTTCTCGGCACCAGTGTCAGGGGGCATTAACGGAAACACGGCAGGGATGAGCACGGCGGTGACCACGGCCGAGAGCAACACGAAGGTGGTCATGGCGGTGAGGTCGCCGCCCAGTTTGGCCGTGACCACAGGCGAGGCCGAGGCGCAAGGGGCGATGATGCAGGTGAGCAATGCCGTGGCCACAGGCAGCAGGGTGGGGGGCAGCGATGTGGCCTCTTGACCGGCAGCCCAGACGATGCCGCCTGTGAGGGCGGCGATGAGCAGCAACTGGGCTCCGAGCACGGCAGAATGCCAGCGGCACAGGTGCATCAGGTGGAAATCGACCTTGGCAAAGGTGACCAGCAGCGTGGCGAACACCGACAGCGGGAAGATGACGTCGATGCATGGCCCCAGCGTGGCTGCGGCGGGAGCCAGTGCCGGCACGAAGCCGAACAGCAGGTAGAGCACGGTGCCGATGGTCATGGCCACGGGCAAGGTCCAATCCTTCAGAAAGCGGACAATATGCATAGGCAGTGGGTGTGAGCAATGGGTATCGGGCCCAGTCAAGGGCCAAAATTGGCGCAAAAGTACAATAAAAAAGGCAATGATAGTGGCCGTTTGCAGGAAAAAGTGTACCTTTGCACGGAAAAGCTAACTAAAATCACCAAGAACTATGCTATTCACTAAGGAAACATATATGGCCAGGCGCGAAGAACTGCGCCGCCAGGTGGGCAGCGGTATCATCCTGCTGCTGGGCAACAACGACGCGCCGATGAACTATCCGGCCAATGCCTACAAGTTCCGTCAGGACTCGTCGTTCCTGTACTATTTCGGTCAGCACCGTGAGGGTCTGGCCGGCGTGATCGATGCCGACACGGGCGAGGAATGGCTCATTGGCGATGACATCGACCTGGACGACATCATCTGGTTCGGCTCGGTGGACTCCGTGGCCGACATGGCTGCGCAGAGCGGCGTGCACAAGAGCGCGCCCATGAGCCGGCTGGAGAGCCTGGTGCACGATGCCCGCGACCGCGGACGCACCATCCACTTCCTGCCGCCCTACCGCCACGACCACCAGATCCAGCTGATGGACCTGCTGGGCATTCACCCCTCGCAGCAGCGCGAGCAGGCATCGCTCAAGCTGATCATGGCTGTGGTGAACCAGCGCGTGGTGAAGAGCGCCGAGGAGGTGGCCGAGATAGAGCGCGCATGCGCCATCGGCTATGACATGCACACGCTGGCCATGCGCATGTGCCGTCCGGGCGTGACCGAGCAGGAGATAGCCGGTGCCATAACGGGCGTGGCCCTGTCGCGCGGGTGCGGCTTCAGTTTCCAGAGCATACTGAGCATGCACGGCGAAATTCAGCATGGCTACCCGTCGCCCCGTCCGCTGGAGGCAGGGCGGCTGATGCTGTGCGATGCCGGTGCCGAGACCAACGAGAACTACTGCTCGGACAACACACGCGTGACGCCCATCAGCGGCCGCTTCACGCAGAAGCAGAAGGAGATATACCAGATTGTGGTGGACGCGCACGACCGCGTGCACGAGATAGCACGGCCTGGCATGAAGTGGCTGGACTGCCATCTGGAGGCGGCACGGGTCATCACCGAAGGCCTGAAGGCCGTGGGCCTGATGAAGGGCGACACGGAAGAGGCCGTGCGTGCTGGCGCGCATGCCATGTTCTTTGTGCATGGCCTGGGGCACCACATGGGCATGGACGTGCACGACATGGAAGGTCTGGGCCAGGTGTATGTGGGCTTCGACGACGAGGTGCGCCCCTCCACGCAGTTCGGCCTGAACTGCCTGCGTTGTGGTCGCCGCATCCAGGAGGGATGGGTGCTGACGGACGAGCCCGGCATCTACTTCATCCCCGCCCTGATCGACGACTGGAAGCGCCGCGGACACAATGCCGAGTTCATTAACTTCGACCTGGTGGAACAGTACCGCGACTTCGGCGGCATACGCCTGGAGGACGACCTGCTCATCACGGCCGACGGCTGCCGCTATCTGGGTCAGCAGCGCATCCCCTACCATGTAGATGAACTGGAGACATTTTTGGAGAGTAGATGAAGATGAAGAGATTATGGATGATATTGTGGGCGGCACTGGCCGTGAATGCCATGTGTGCCCGCAGCCTGGTGGTGCAGCTGTCGGACAGCACGAAAGTGTATTTCCTGTTGGACAGCGTGCCCGTGATGGACTTCACGGGTGGGCATGTGGCCATTGCCGACAAGGCATATACGTATGAGGAGTTCGACCGCTTCTATATCTCCGAGACCGACGACCCCAACGGCGTGGAAAGCCTCTTGGCGCGTGCCGGCGTGCGGATGGAGGCCGGAATGATGGTGGTGAGCGGCAAGGGCGAGATCGGTGTCTATGCCGCCGACGGGCGCAAGCAGCCCGTGAAGGTGAGCCGACGGGGCGACACGGCCACGGTGAGCTTGGACAAGTTGCCGCGTGGCACCTATCTGGTGCGCGTGGGCAGCCGGACGGTGAAGTTCAACAAAAAGTAAGGAGGAAGATACGAGCGATGAAGAAAATACTTGCGAGCTTTGCCCTGGCGCTGTGTGCCATGAGCACTTATGCACAGGACACCCTGTGGGCACATGCGGCCGACCGTTTCGGCACACACATGGCCATCGACATGCGGGAGGTGGACAGCATCGTGTTCAACCGCCAGTACATGCGTTTCTATAATAAGGAGGGCTATGGTGCACGCCGCACCTATGCCAGCAAATACGACTACTATACGTTCCAGAATCCAGGGCTGAGCCTGTACCGCCCCAACGACCTGCGCAACAACGACTTCGACAACACCGGCAGCCAGTGGTGCTTTGCCCGCAGCCGCGAGTCGGAGCACTTTATCCTGTTCTGGGACGCGGGCTTCGGCATGGACCCCAAGGTGGGGCGTGGCGCTGCCCGGTTTGACCCCGACGAGCTGTTGGCCAACGCCGAGTACTTCTTTGAGATGTACACCGACTCGCTGGGATTCGCACCGAAGGACATAGCCACCACTATCAACACCTACAAACTGGAAATATTCGTCAACTCCAAGAGCGAGTGGCTGGCCACCGGCTCGGGCTACGACGACAAGATAGGCGCCCTGTGGTGCAACTACTCGGCCGTGAACTCACATTCCACCCTGGCCCACGAAATAGGTCACTCGTTCCAGTACCTGGTGTCGTGCGACCTGGGCACAGACCACGGCTGGCGCTGGGGCTTCGGTGCCAACGCATCGGGTGGCTGTTCGTGGTGGGAGAGCTGTGCGCAGTGGCAGGCCTTCCGCTGCTATCCGCAGGAGAAGTTTGGCAGCTGGTTCAGCCCCAGCTACTTCCACCTGAACCTGCTGCACGAGGAGTGGCGCTACTACAACTTCTTCATTCAGGACTACTGGTGCCAGCTGCACGGCGACGACTTCATCGGGCGCCTGTGGCGCGAAAGCAAGAAGCCGGAGGACCCTGTGGAGACCTACAAACGCATGACGGGCATTGACCAGGCCACCTTCAACGCCCAGATATACGACTATGCTGCGCGCAGCGCCACCTGGGACTTCGACGCCATACGTCAGCAGGGCAAGGGGCGCATGATACAAACCACCACCCTGAAGCAGCTGGATGCCGACCAACGCCTGTGGCAGGCCACGCCCGAACAGTGTCCGCAGAACTACGGCTACAACCTGGTGCAACTCACGGCACGGCCGGAGGGCACGGTGGTGCGGGCCCATTTCAAAGGCATAGCCGGGGCCGACGGCTTCCGCCGCGTGCAGACCGACAAGGCCGGCTGGCGCTATGGCTTCGTGGCCATCGATGGTAACGGGCAGCGCACCTACGGCCCGATGTATGCCGCTGCCGAGGGCACAGCAGAGATGACGATGCCTGCAGGCGTGCAGAAACTGTGGTTTGTGGTGGCTGGCGCTCCCACCGAGCACTGGCGCCATGCGTGGGACGACGACGTGAGCAACGACGAGCAGTGGCCCTACGAGGTGCGTTTCGAGCAGACCGACCTGGCGGGCTACTATCTGCCCGAAGGCGGCGTGCCCACCGACTCCACCTTCTACGCCACGGTCGAGATTCCCTATGATGCCGCAGGTAACATGATGGCCATTGCAGATGTGAGCAAGGAAGCGCTGGGGCAGACATTCATGCTGACGCCCGACCGCATCAGCGCCGTGGGCAACAGCGAGGCCGATGCCCTGTGCACCTTCGTGCGGCTGCCCAACGGCACCCCCGTCGTGGGCACGGACAACAACCTGTACTGCTTCAAGGCCAATGGAAACATCACGCCCTACAATGCAGAGAGCACCGAGATAGCCGTGTATGGCTCGTACCTAAGCTACTATGGCGGCTTCTATATCATAGCCAACGGCCGCTGTCCTGACGTGAAGGCCGGTGCCACGTTCACCATGCCAATGGGCATACGCTACAAGCCGGAGGGCGACGAGCGCAGCTACTATGCCACCTATGTCATTACGGTAAAGATAGTGTAACCCGACACCATTAGAATATTAACATTATCACAAACATGAAGAAAATCCTAACAATGGCCCTCCTGGCACTCGTCTGTGTCAGCGGCGCTCAGGCCAAGAGCAAGAAGAAAGAGGCTCCGAGCAACAAACCCGTTTTCACGGTGGTGAAGCAACTGCCCATCACCAGCGTCAAGAACCAGAACCGCAGCGGCACCTGCTGGATTTACAGCACGCTGAGTTTCTTTGAGAGCGAAATCCTGAAGAAGACAGGCAAGAGCTACGACCTCTGCGAGATGTACGTGGCCAATATCGACTACATGCAGCGTGCCGAAGTGAAGGTGCGCATGCACGGCGACAGCCAGTTCTCGCAAGGCGGCTCGGCCGGCGACGTGCAGGTGATCCTGCGCGACTACGGCATCTGCCCTGAGCAGGCCATGCCTCTGCCCGGCACCATGACGGGCGACTCGCTGGCCAACTTCAACGAGTTCTTCAGCGTGATGGAACCCTACGTCGAAGCCGTTGCTTCCAACAAGGCTTCGAAGATTTCCAACCAGTGGAAGAGCGGCCTGCAGGGCATCATCGACTCCTATCTGGGCCAGCGCCCCGAGCGCTTCACCTACGAGGGCAAGGAGTACACGCCGAAGAGCTTCGCTCAGAGCCTCGGCATCGACATGAACGACTATGTGAGCATCACCAGCTACACGCACCACCCCTTCTACACCGACTTTGCCGTCGAGGTGCAGGACAACTGGCGCTGGGAACGCTCGTACAACGTGCCCATGGACGAGATGATGCGCATCATTGACAACGCGCTGGACCAGGGCTACACCGTGGCTTGGGGCGGCGACGTCTCTGAAGAAGGCTTCACACGCGACGGGCTCGGCGTGCTCCTGGATGCCAAGAAGGCACAGAGCCTGACTGGCAGCGACCAGGCCAAGTGGCTCAAGCTGAAGCCCGAAGAGCGCAAGAGCAAGCTGGAAGAGCTGGGCGTGAACGCACCTGAGCTCACCCCCTCGCAGGAACAGCGCCAGAAGGAGTTCGACAACTGGGAACTGACCGACGACCACGGCATGCACATCTACGGACTGGCCAAGGACCAGAACGGCAAGGAATACTACATGGTGAAGAACTCGTGGGGCGAGACCGGCGAATATAAGGGCACTTGGTACATGACCAAGGCTTTCGTGGCAGCCAAGACCATGGACTTCCTCATCAACAAGAATGCCATTCCTGCCGATATCCGTCAGAAGTTAGGCATTTAGTATAGTCTGACCGGCGCGCTTGGGCTTGCGTGGCAGTGGCCTGCGGCCCATTTCAGCCCGCACGGTCCCCCTCGAATCCCTAAAAATAGGTAAAAAAGGCCAATTGGTGTAAAAAAAAGCATCAATTGGCCTTCTTTTTGCCGCTTTTTATCTACCTTTGGCCGCATTTAGGTTTAATTTAGGCCTCATTTGTACTGGAAAGAGCCCCGAGGGGTTCTTCATTGCCGTGTGTAGTGACGCCATCAGGCGCCTGCCGTGCTGCGGCTTTCGTGAAAGAAATAGGATAAAAAGCATATATAATGAACTACAAATGGAACTACGAACCTCCTACATCGGACAGACAGGAAGCAGCTAAGGAGCTCGCGTCGGCACTGGGGATCCATCCGGCACTGGGCCTGCTCCTGAAGGACCGCGGCATCAATGGTGTCGAAGAGGCCCGCCGTTTCTTTCGCCCGCAGCTCACAGAGCTGTTGGATCCGTTCCTCTTTCGCGACATGCACGTGGCTGTCGATCGGCTCAATGAGGCACTGGGGCGCAAGGAACGCATACTGGTGTATGGAGACTACGATGTAGATGGGTGCACGGCAGTGGCACTCGTCTATCGATTCTTGCAGCAGTTCACTTCCAACATCGATTTCTACATCCCCGACCGCTACGAGGAGGGCTATGGCGTAAGCTATAAAGGTGTGGACCATGCCAACGAAACGGGAGTGAAGCTGATCATCGTGCTGGACTGCGGCATCAAGGCGGTGGATGAGATTGCCTATGCCAAGAGCCTCGGCATAGATTTCATCATCTGCGACCATCACGTCACGGACAGCGTGCTGCCCCCCGCCGTGGCTATACTCAATGCCAAGCGCGAGGACGACACCTATCCCTACGGGCACCTGTCGGGGTGCGGCGTGGGCTTCAAGTTCATGCAGGCCTTTGCCAAGAACAACGGCATCAGTTTCAGCCGTCTGACACCCCTGCTCGACCTGTGTGCCATCAGCATCGCATCGGACATAGTGCCCGTGCTGGGCGAGAACCGCGTGCTGGCCTACCACGGGCTGAAGCAGATCAATGCCAACCCGAGCGTGGGCATCAAGGCCATCCTGGAAATTTGCGGCATGACCGATCGCGAGGTGACGATGAACGATATCATCTTCAAGGTGGGGCCGCGCATCAACGCCTCCGGACGAATGCAGAACGGCGGCGAGGCTGTGGCACTGCTGGTGGAGAAGGACCCGCATAAGGCGCATCGGAAGGCGTTGCAGATCAATGCCTACAACGATCAGCGCAAGGACCTGGACAAAGAGATGACGCAGGAGGCCAACCGCATTGTGGAGCGGCTGGACCACAACCACGAAAAGAAATCCATCGTGCTCTTTTCGGAGGAGTGGCACAAGGGCGTCATCGGCATTGTGGCGTCGCGCCTCACCGAGATTTACTGCCGTCCGGCAGTGGTCATCACCTGTTCGGAGGGGATGGCTACCGGCTCTGCCCGTTCCGTGCCCGGCTTCGATGTGTACAAGGCCATCGAGAGCTGCCGCGACCTGCTGGAGAACTTCGGTGGGCACACCTATGCCGCCGGACTCTCGCTGAAGGTGGAGAACGTGGACGAGTTCAAGCGCCGCTTTGAGCAGTATGTCGAGGAGAATATCCTGCCCACGCAGATACAGCCCGAGCTGAACATCGACGGCAGGCTGGATTTCCGCGACGTGAGCCACCGTTTCTACAACGACCTGAAGCGCTTTGCACCTTTCGGCCCCGACAACCCCAAGCCCTTGTGGTGCACCATGCGTGTGTATGACTATGGCACCTCGAAGGTGGTGGGGCATAACCAGGAGCATATCAAGCTGGAACTGGTGGATGAGCGCAGCTCGAACGTGGTGGGCGGCATCGCCTTCGGCCAAAGTGCCCAGGTGCGCTTCATCAAGACCAAGCATCCGTTCGACATCTGCTACACCATCGAGGAGAACACGCACAAGCGCAACGAGGTGCAGCTGCAGATAGAGGACATCCGTCCCAGCGAGGAATAGGAAAGACCCAGTGGACCCACTCAGGCCCCCCTACGGACCCAACCCCCTACGGACCCACCCCCCTGCCCCTCCCTTGTAGGGAGGGGAGTGGATACTTGCCAGACAATGAATGCAGCTGAAATACAATCAGTAAAAGTAACTACTCCCCTCCCTACAAGGGAGGGGCAGGGGGGTGGGTCTTCCCCTTACCTCTCCATTCTCCGTGAGTATTGGGGCTACTCCTCTTTCCGCGGCATTCAGCAAGAAATCATCGAGAGCATAGGCGCAGGGCGCGACACCCTCGGCCTCATGCCCACGGGCGGCGGCAAGAGCATCACGTTCCAGGTGCCGGCGCTGGCCTCCGATGGCCTGTGCCTGGTGATATCCCCCCTCATTGCACTGATGAAGGATCAGGTGTCTGCCCTGCGCCGGCGGGGCATCAAGGCAACCGCTGTGTACATGGGCATGAGCCATGACGAAGTGCTTGTAGCATTGGAGAACTGCATCCTGGGCGGCTACAAGTTCCTCTATGTGTCGCCTGAACGCCTCTCGTCGGAACTCTTCCAGACGAAACTGCGGCACATGCACGTCAGCTTCATTGCCGTTGACGAGGCACACTGCATCTCGCAGTGGGGCTATGACTTCCGGCCGGCCTACACACAGATAGTGCGTGTGCGCAAGCTCCTGCCAGGTGTGCCCGTCCTGGCCCTCACGGCCACGGCCACGCCGGCTGTGGTGCAGGACATCCAGCGCCAGCTGGGCTTTGCCCAGCCCAACGTCAAGAGCATGTCCTTTGCCCGCAGCAACCTGGTCTATGCCGTGCGCCGCAGCGATGAGCCCAAGATCCAGACCTTGCTCGAGCTGTTGCGTTGCAACGAAGGCTCGACCATCGTCTATACGCGCAGCCGTTCGGCCACACGCGAGCTGTCGCAGCAGCTGCAGGCCCAGGGCTACACGTCTGTCTTCTTCCATGCGGGGCTGACGCGCCAGGAAAAGAGCGATCGGCAGGAGGCATGGCAGCGCGGCGAGGTGCGGGTGATGGTGGCCACCAATGCTTTCGGCATGGGCATAGACAAGCCCGACGTGCGCCTGGTGGTGCACACCGATGTGCCCGACTCGCCCGAAGCCTATTTCCAGGAGGCCGGACGTGCAGGGCGCGACGGCCAGCCCGCTAAGGCTGTGCTGCTATGTGACAGCCGCACCGACGGGCTGCTGCGCCGCCGTGTGAATGACACCTACCCGCCTGTGGAATATGTGCGGCAGGTCTATGAGGATATGTGCAGTTTCCTGCAGATGGCCATGGGCGACGGCTACCAGGTGACGCGCGAGTTCCCCCTGGAGCAGTTCTGCATCAATTTCCATCATTTCCCCGTGAGGGCCTACAATGCCTTGCAGCTGCTGTCGCGTGCAGGCTATATAGAGTGGGCGGATGCCGAGGAGAATCACAGCCGCCTGATGATGACCTGCACGCGCGACGAGCTGTACCGCCTGCATCTGCCGGCCAGTGGCGAGCGGCTGCTGCACTACCTGTTCCGCCGCTACAGTGGCCTCTTCTCCGAGTTCGTCTTTATCGACGAGGACAACATCGCTGCGCACACCGGCCTCACGAAGGAGCAGGTGACCGAGCTGCTGATAGGGCTCTCACGCTTGCATATCCTCACATTCATCCCTCGCAAGTTTATCCCCTATGTCACGTTCGTGCAGCGGCGTGTGGAGCGGTCGGACATTTATCTTCCTGCCAGCATCTACCAGGAGCGCAAGGTGCAGATGGAGCAGCGCGTCCAGACCATGATTGGCTACATGCACACGTCAGAGTGCCGCAGCCGCTACCTGCTCAACTACTTCGGCCAGGCCGATGCTGCCGAGTGTGGCCTGTGCGACAACTGCCGGCCCGACACGTCGCAGCTCGCGCCGGCCGGTCAGCCCTCGGCAGGCGACAGCCCGGCCCAGGTGGCCTCGCGCCTGTTGTCGCTGCTGGCACAGCAGGGGCCGCAGCCGCTGGCAGCGCTCCAGTTGCCAGGTGTGCCGAAGGAGATGCTGGGCCGCGTGCTGCATCAGTTGCTTGTTCAGGAGTCCGTTGTGGTGGCCGATGGGCTGGTTCGCAAGGCCTGATGCTTTGCTTTTCCTCAATACTTTTTGTCTCCGGGCTTTATTTTTGTACATTTTAGGCCTTGGTTTGGCTGTAAATTTGTACCTTTGCCCCGATTGTGTTAACAAATTGTTCCTTCTTCCCTGCCGTAGGATGTGGGCGTTGTGAGTCTGCAGGCTGGGAGAACTCATCATAAAACACTGCTGAATGAAGGTATTAAAGTTTGGCGGAACATCCGTAGGTTCCGTAGAAAGCATCCTGAAGGTAAAAAGGATTGTCGAGGCGCAGACCGAGCCAGTGATTGTGGTCGTGTCGGCCTTGGGTGGCATCACCGACCAGCTGATACGCACCTCGCAGCTGGCCGTCAGCGGCGACGTGGCCTACCAGATGGCCTATGCGCAGATAGCCCAGCGCCACCATGTGATGGTGGAGTCGGTGATTCCGGCCGGTGCCGTGCGCGATGCCTTGGTAGGCCTTGTCGATGGCTTGCTGGAGGAGCTGCGCAGCATCTATCAGGGCGTGTATCTCATCCGCGACCTCTCGCCCAAGACCCAGGCGGCCATCGTCAGCTATGGCGAGCGCCTCTCGTCAAACATCGTGGCCACACTCATCAACGGCGCGCAGTGGTTTGACAGCCGCGAGTTCATCAAGACCGAAGTCAAGGGCGGCAAGTCGTTGCTGGCCAGCGAACTGACCAATCAGCTGGTGCGCCAGACGTGGCAGACCATCCCGCCCATATCGCTCGTGCCCGGCTTCATCAGCACCGATGCCGACAGCGGCGAGGTGACCAATCTGGGGCGCGGCGGTTCGGACTATACGGCCAGCATCATTGCGGCAGCGCTTGACGCCAGCGTGTTGGAGATATGGACCGATGTGGACGGCTTCATGACGGCCGACCCGCGTGTCATCTCCTCGGCCTACGTCATTCCAGAGCTGTCCTATGTCGAGGCCATGGAACTCTGCAACTTCGGCGCGAAGGTGGTCTATCCGCCCACCATCTACCCCGTCTGCGTCAAGGAGATTCCCATCCTCATCAAGAACACCTTCAACCCCGAAGCCCCAGGCACCATCATCAAGAAGGATGTCATGGACGATACCCGTTCCATCAAGGGCATCAGCAGCATCAAAGGCACCACCCTCATCACCGTGTCCGGCCTGTCCATGGTCGGCGTGATAGGTGTGAACCGCCGCATCTTCTCAGTGCTGGCCGAGAATGGCATATCGGTGTTCATGGTTTCGCAGGCATCGTCGGAGAACAGCACCAGCATCGGTGTGCGCGATGAGGATGCCGAGGAGGCTTGCCGCGTGCTGAACGAAGAGTTTGCAAAGGAAATCGAGACCGGCGCCATGTTCCGCATGCAGGCCGAGGGTGGATTGGCCACCGTGGCTGTGGTGGGCGAGAACATGAAGCACACACCCGGCATAGCCGGCAAGCTCTTTGGCACGCTGGGACGCTCGGGCATCAGCGTCATTGCCTGCGCACAGGGCGCGTCGGAAACCAACATCTCGTTTGTGGTCGATTCCAAATATCTGCGCAAGACGCTCAACGTCATCCACGATGCCTTCTTCCTCTCGGAGTACCAAGTCATCAACCTCTTCCTGTGTGGCGTGGGCACGGTGGGGGCATCGCTCATCGGGCAGATTGCGTCGCAACAGGACAAACTCATGTGCGAGCACGGCCTCAAGCTCAACATCGTGGGGCTGGCCAGCAGCCGCAAGGCCCTGTTCAGCCGCGAAGGCATCAGCCTCGGCCACTGGAGGGAACTGCTCGACCAGGCACCTCAGAGCGACACCCAGCGCCTGCGCGACGAAGTCATCGGGATGAACATCTTCAACTCCGTGTTTGTGGATTGCACGGCCTCGCCCGAGGTGGCTGCGCTCTACAAGGAGTTCCTGCAGCACAACATCAACGTGGTGGCAGCCAACAAGATTGCGGCCTCGTCGGACTATGACAACTACCACGAGCTCAAACAGATAGCCCAGCGCCGTGGCGTCAAGTTCCTCTTCGAGACCAATGTGGGTGCCGGCCTGCCCATCATCCGCACCATCAACGACCTGATCCATTCGGGCGACAAGATTCTGCGCATCGAGGCCGTGCTGAGCGGCACGCTCAACTACATCTTCAACAAGATCAGTGCCCAGATGCCCTTCAGCGCCACCGTGCGGCAGGCACAGGCCGAAGGCTATTCCGAGCCCGACCCGCGCATCGACCTCAGCGGCCGCGATGTCATCCGCAAGCTGGTCATCCTCACCCGCGAGGCCGGCTACAAGATCGAGCAGGCCGATGTGCGTGCCGACCTCTTCATTCCCGAGTCGTTCTTCTGTGGCGATGTAGAGGCCTTCTGGCAGAACCTGCCTTCGCTCGACGCCGACTTCGAGACCCGCCGCGCCCACTTGGAGAGCGAGGGCAAGCGGTGGCGTTTCGTGGCCAAGTATGAGAACGGCCAAGCCACCGTGGGCCTGTGCGAGATTGCGGCCAACCACCCCTTCTACCGCCTCGAAGGCTCCAACAACATCGTGCTGCTCACCACCGAGCGCTACCGCGAGTATCCCATGCTCATCCAGGGCTACGGCGCCGGAGCCAGTGTCACCGCAGCCGGTGTCTTTGCCGACATTATGAGTATTGCCAATATATGAAACACCTGATTATTCTTGGCGATGGCATGGCCGACTGGGCCGTGCCTGAACTCGGCGACAAGACCCTCCTCCAGTATGCCGACACCCCAGCCATGGACTGGCTGGCGCGCCACGGCCGCCTGGGCTTGCTCCAGACGGTGCCCGACGGGTTCCACCCTGGCAGCGAGGTGGCCAACAGCAGCATTCTGGGCTACGACCAGCACTTGGTCTATGAAGGCCGTGGGCCGTTGGAGGCCGCCAGCATCGGCGTCGAACTGCAGCCCGACGACCTGGCGCTGCGCTGCAATCTGGTGTGTGTCGAGGGCGACAAGCTGAAGAACCACAGCTGTGGCCGCTTGGAGACGGAGGAGGGCGATGTGCTCATCCGTTTCCTCAACCAGCACCTGGCCACCGACCGCGTCCGCTTCTACACAGGCGTGCAGTACCGCCACCTGCTGGTCATAAAGGGGGGCGACAAGCGGCTGAAGTGTACGCCGCCCCACGATGTGCCCGGCCAGCCCTGGCGCCAGTTCCAGATCCAGGCCGAAGTGCCCGAGGCCGAGCCCACGGCAGCCCTGTTGCGCCACCTCGTGAGCCGTTCGCAGCAACTACTGCCCACACACCCATTGAATAAGGAACGCGCGCGCGAAGGCCGCGACATGGCTTCCAGCATCTGGCCGTGGGGTGGGGGCTACCGTCCACAGATGTCAACCCTGGCCGCTACATTCCCCACGCAGGTGCATCGCGGAGCGGTCATCACGGCCGTCGATCTCATTCGTGGCATCGGCCGTTATGCCGGTCTGGATGTGATCCATGTGCCAGGTGCCACGGGCCTGTTCGACACGAATTTCGAGGGCAAGGCCCAGGCCGCCATCGATGCCTTCCGCAGTGGCTACGACTTCGTCTATCTGCATGTGGAGGCTTCCGACGAGGCAGGGCACGACGGCTCCGTGCCCCTCAAGCTCCAGACCATCCAGGACCTCGACCATCGGCTCATCCAGCCCATACTCGACCACGTCCTCGCCGCATCGGCAGCCGAGGAGGGCCTCGCTCCGCTCGCCATCGCACTCCTGCCCGATCATCCCACACCCTGTGCCCACCGCACCCATACGGCCGAGCCCATCCCCTTCTGTATCTGGCATCCGGGCATCGAGCCCGACAGCGTGCAGACGTTCGACGAGGTGGCGGCGCGCCAAGGCTCCTACGGTCTGCTCCAGGGCGACGAGTTTATCCGACTGTTCATGACGACCCCCTCCCCGCTACCCCTCAGGGGGGAGGACGGTCACCTTCAATCATAGTGATCACCCAAATACACATGCTTCATTACATCTCACACATAAACTTTAAACTTTAAACTGCGGGCTTCGCCCGCCTCCTATGCTCTACTACAGCACCAATCATAAGGCCGATCGCGCCACCCTGCGCCAGGCCGTAGTCCGTGGCCTGGCCACAGACCGAGGGCTTTACATGCCCGAGGTGATCAAGCAGCTGCCCGCCTCATTCTGGGGCGAGATAGCCCACCTCTCATTCCAGGAAGTAGCCTGTCGCGTGGCCGATGCCTTCTTTGGCGAGGATGTCGAGGTCGAAGCCCTGCGCCGTATCGTCTGCGACACCTTGCAGTTCGACACCCCGCTGGTTCGCGTCGAGGACAACATCTACGCCCTCGAACTGTTCCATGGCCCCACGCTCGCCTTCAAGGATGTAGGCGCGCGCTTCATGGCGCGCTTGCTGCAATACTTCATCAAGAACGGCGGCGAGGCTGGCACCGACAGCGGCCAGGCCTCCGGGCCGGCGGTGCCAAGCGCCAATGGCCCTGTCAACGTCCTCGTGGCCACCTCTGGCGACACGGGCTCGGCCGTGGCCAACGGCTTCCTCGGCGTGGAGGGCATCCACGTGTACGTGCTCTATCCCAAAGGCAAGGTATCGCCCATACAGGAGTGCCAGTTCACCACACTCGGGCAGAACATCACCGCCATCGAGGTGGATGGCGTGTTCGACGACTGTCAGGCGCTGGTCAAGTCGGCCTTTATGGATGCCGACCTCAATGCCCACATGCGTCTCACCTCGGCCAACAGCATCAACGTGGCCCGCTTCCTGCCGCAGGCCTTCTACTACTTCTGGGCCTATGCCCAGCTGCAGCAGATCCAGGCCGGCCCTGCGGTGTTCTGCGTGCCCTCCGGCAATTTCGGCAACATCTGTTCCGCCCTCTTCGGCCATGTCATGGGCCTGCCCGTGAAGCGCTTCATCGCCGCCAACAACGCCAACAGCGTGTTCTACGAATACCTGCAGAGCGGCCAGTACCGTCCGCGCCCCTCGGTGCAGACCATCGCCAATGCCATGGACGTGGGCGACCCGTCCAACTTCGCCCGCATCCTCGACCTCTACGGCCGTGCCGACGTGCAGGCCGTGCTGGCGCAGCGCCACATCACCCAGCCGCTCCCCTCCCTTGCCGGTTGGGACGCCGAGGCCGACGCCTTCATCTCAGGCACCACCTACACCGACGCCCAGATAGCCGACACCATGCGCCAGTGCTATGCCCGGACGGGCTATGTGCTCGACCCCCATGGCGCGTGCGGCTACCGTGCCCTCAGCGAGCAGCTCCGGCCCGGCGAAGTGGGCATCTTCCTCGAAACCGCCCATCCGGCCAAGTTCAAGGACACCGTGGATCGCATCCTCGGCACCGACATACCCATCCCCGCCAAGCTGCAGGCCTTCATGCAGGGCCAGAAGCAGAGCGTGCCCATGAGCAAGGACTTTGCCCATTTCAAAGCCTACCTGCTGGGGCAGTGAGCCCGAGAAGACTCACCCCCCTCTTGCTTGTAATACCGTCTCTCCATAATTCCTACCGCGCCTGTTTTTCAAATGATGGACAGGTGCGGTCGTTTTTTTATAAAGGGTTACCAGTGGGCAGCCACTTGCTGCTCATGCCGAACACATGTTCGGGGGTGATGCGGGTGGCTTCTTGTGGGGTGAGCTGTCGGCTCCAGACCACGCGCTGCTGGGTGTCGGCGCCCTCGCCGTGGTTCTGGTATTCGCAGTAGCGTGCTGTCTGCTCGCGGTGCGGCTCCCAGTGGTGCCAGCCTTCGGGGCGGATGTGCCGGCCCAGGTGGCAGTGCATGAAGAGGGTGTAGCCGTAGTCGCGCCACGGGCGGCCCAGATAGACGCGGCTGACACCTTCGGCAGCGGTGAGGCGGCAATGGTTGAAGATGTAGCCGAAGGGCTGTTCCTGTGGGGTGGAGGCGGCGGTGATGTAGGAGTTCTTCAGGCTCTGGAGGGTGCAATCCTCAAACCAGGCTGTGGCGGGGCCGAAGATAAAGTCGGTGGTGCCGCAGATGAAGCACTGGCCGAAGTACAGACGTGTGCCGGGGCCGCCTGTATAGATGGTGTCCTGATGGCCGATGAAGCGGCAGTTGATGAATGTGAGGCGGTCGCCTTCGGTGTGCAGCGCTACGGCCTGCCCCAGCTGGGGTGCGTCGTTGCGCACGGTGAGGTTCCGCAGGGTGATGCCGTTGCCTTCGATCTTCAGCGTATAGGTGCGGAAGGTGCCCATGGGCTGACTGGTGCCGGGGCGGGGCATGTTGGCATGGTCGGCGAAGGTGATGATGGTGTGTTCGGCGTCCTGGCCGCACAGCTCCACGTTCTGCAGCCACTGCGGGATGACGAGTTTCTCCCGGTAGGTGCCGTTGCGGATGAAGATGACTTTGCGGCTGTCCATGAAAGCGCGGCACGCCTCGATGGCCTGGCCGATGGTGCTGTACTGGCCGCTGCCGTCCTGGCTGACGGTGAGGGTGTCGGGGTTGACGTGGTGGGTCACGTTGCTGAGGCGCACGTTCTTGGTGGCCTCCTGATGCAGCCAGGGCCGCTCGTCGTGGCGGAGGGCTTCCAGATGCACGTCGCGCAGGCGGATGTCCTCGGCGTGTGTGATGGCGAAGCCCCAGGCGGGCTGCAGGCCGTGGGCCGATGGCTCGGGATAGTTTTTCTCGCCGCGACGGCCGTCGGTGCGTGCGGGCGCGAAGAAGAAGGGGTTGCTGCCGCGCTGCTCGCGCACGTCGGCCAGGGTGATGCCGCCGCGGTATTGTATGCTGACGTCCTCGATGCTGACGCGGCGCACGGGATGCCCCTCAACGCCGGCTATGATGCAGGCATAGCGGCTGTCGGCCTGGCTGACGCGGACGTGCTTGATGCTGATGTTGCGGACCGATGAGAAGCGGAAGCCTTCGGGGGCGCGCATGCGGTCGCCCAGGCGGATGTAGATGGGTGCGTTGCAGATGTCGGTCATGGTGAGGTGGCTCGCGCGGATGTCCTCCATCGGAGCGCCATCCACCGTCTCCAAGGCCAAGCCGCGGCAGTGGGTGAATGTGCAGCGGCGGATGGTGATGTGGCGAAAGCCGCCGTTGCTCTCGGTGCCCAGTTTGATGCGGCCGGTGGGGCCGTCGCCGTCGGGGACCTTCTCGGTGTGTGTGGTGCGGGTGCCGCTGAGCAGCGAACCCACGTCGTAGCCGCTCACGTGGCAGTCCTCGATGAGCACGTGCTGTGTGGGCTTGGCCCAGCCCAGGGCGTAGGAGCACTTGAGCACGATGGCATCGTCGTTGATGGTGTTGACGCGGCAGCCACGCACGGTGACGTGCTCGCAGCAATCGATATCGATGCCATCGCGGTTGGTGTCGGCAGTGATGCCTTCTATGTGTAGGTGATCGACGCCGGTGAGCAGCATGGCAAAGTGGCCGCAGTTGAGGAAACTGAGGCCGCTGATGCGCACGTTGCGGCAGCCACGCAGGGCCAGTGCCTTGTTGGCGGTGGTCTGTCCGCCAGGGCCCTGCTGTCCGCTGCCGCGTGTCAGCACGCCGGTGCCGTCGATCAGGCCTTTGCCCTGGAGCGTTACATGGTGCAGGTTCTCGCCCCACAGCAGTGAGTTGTGCCAATGGCTGTGTCCGAAATCCTGGAAACGGGAGTCGTTGGGTTCGGCCTCGTCATAGCCTTGGGTGGCGGTGACGGGCGCTGCCTTGATGACGGCACCGCTGTCCAGATGGAGGGTGACGCGGCTGCGCAGGTGTATGGAATAGCAGAGGTAGGTGCCGGGGCTGAAATGCACGGTGCCGCCCCCATCGTCGGCTGCGCGCTGGATGGCTGCATTGATGGCGGGGGAGTCGATGTGCTGCCCGTCGGCCCGTGCGCCGAACTGCTGCGGGCGATAGGTGGCGGCTTGCCCAAGGGCGATGCTCAGCATGAGTGTGAGCCATGTGGTGATGGAGCGGAACGTCATGGGGCAAAGATAGTGTTTTCGGCGGATAGATGCGGGCGTTCTGAAGCCGCGGAAATGCACATTGACCGAATTGTGTATGCAATGAGACGATTTGCCGGGCGTGGCGGTGCCCGGCGGCGTTCAGTTGCTGCGATAGACCATGGCGTGGAGGTTGCGTTCCACCGCTGCGCGCGACAAGCATGTGGTCAACTGGACCGTGTGTTGCTGGCCGGGCAGCAGGTCGAAGTAGTTGTCGGCGAAGTGGTGGTCGGCATCGCCGTCCAGACTGAGGAAGATGCCGCGGGCATAGCGGTCGGTGCTGATGGTGATGGCGTAGGTGTTGCTGCCCTCGGCCTTGCCCTCGGTGGAAACGCCGATTGTGGTGGCGAGGGTGGGGGTGGCTTGCTGCCTCAAGTGCTTGGGATAGACGAGGATGTAGTTGTTGGCGTAGCTGCTGCCGATGCCGCCTGCGGTGCGTTTGAGCGTGGTGTTGTCGGGCCGGAACTCGGCGTGGACAATGGCCTCGTTGCGTGCGATGCCGGCTGCCGCCAGCAGCTGGTCGGTGGGCATCTGCCAGCTGTCGGCCGAACTGTTGGCCGCTACCTTGACGCGCTGGCTGACGGTGTGGCAGAGGCGGTCGGCAGTCCACACCTGCACGGTGAGTTGTCCGCCGACGGGCTGCAGGTGGTCGTTGACGATGAATACGTGCAGGCGGCCGTCGGTCTCGATGGGCGAAACGAGGATGTCGGCCATGGCCGGGCGCATCAGGTAGTGGGCGGCCTTCCAGCGCCCATAGTAGTCGCGTGTGCTCCATGAAGCCACGGGCCAACAGTCGTTAATCTGCCAGAGCAGCGTGCCCCAGCAGTAGCCCTTGTCGCGCCGGTGTGCTTCAACGGCGGTCTTCATGGCATCGGCCTGCATGAGCTGGCCCACGTAGAGCAGGGTGTCGAAGCCCTCGGGCTTGCCGTATTCCGTTTGCAGGTAGTTCTCGATGAGTGCGTTGGCATGGGCGCCGCCGCGCTGGTGGGCCATCATCACGTCGGAGTAGATGTCCCAGTCGTTTGCATCTGGGGCAAAGCGGCGCACGGAGGCCAGTTCGGGGAAACTCTGCATGCCGTATTCGCTGAAGAATCGCGCGCGTACCTTATTATACTCGCTGATGGGCTTGCGGCCATGCCACACTTCCCAGTAGTGGTAGTCGCCCAGGTTGGGCTTGCTGCCGCTGTCGTATGTGGCAAAGGGCGACGAGGGGCGGTAGCTGGTCTGCGGGGCATACTGGGCCACCACTTGTGGCAGGGTGGTGAAGTAGAGGTCCTTGAACTCTTGCCATAGCCGTTGGGCCAAGGCGGGGTCGCGCCGCTCAAAGCGGTTCTTCCAGCCCCAGTTGAACCAGGCGTCCTGGCACTCGTTGTTGCCACACCACAAGGCGATGCACGGGTGGTTGCGCAGGCGCACCACGTTGTCGATGGCCTCTTGCCGCACGTTGGCCAGATAGGCGCCTGTGGCGGGATAGAGTCCGCAGGCGAACATGAAGTCGTGCCAGATGAGGATGCCACGCTCGTCGCACAGACGATAGAAGCGGTCGTCCTCGTAGGTGCCGCCGCCCCAGATGCGCAACATGTTCATGTTCACGGCCACGGCATCGTCGATGGTGCGCCGATAGACGGAGTCGGTGACGCGTGTCAGGAAGTTGTCGCAGGGGATGTAGTTGGCGCCTTTCATGAACACCTTCTCGCCGTTCAGCACGAAATAGAAGTCGCGCCCTTCGGCATCGGGCTCGCTGTGAAGCTGGATGGAGCGGATGCCGACTCTGGTTGAGAGATGAGAGTTCTTCGCAGAGCGAAGCGTCGCAAGCGCCGAGCGGAGAGATGAGAGTTGAGAGATATATTTACCTTCGGAGGTAACTTCATCTTTCAT
The DNA here is from genome assembly GCA_017526905.1 of Bacteroidaceae bacterium. Taxonomy (GTDB): domain Bacteria; phylum Bacteroidota; class Bacteroidia; order Bacteroidales; family Bacteroidaceae; genus Physcousia. The sequence continues at coordinate 19,588 of JAFXQT010000042.1, forward strand.
CTTTAATCTTTCATCTTTAATCTCCGTCAGCAGCGTGTACAGGTGCGGCTCACCCATGCCGTTGCACCACCACAGCTTGGGGTTGCTGATGGTGTATGGAAGGGTGACTTCGTTGGTGCCGGGCTTCAGGGCGAAGGTCTGACGTGCCAGACGGTGCCGTGTGGTGCTGTCGGTCACGCTGACAGTAACGGTGGTGGCCTGAGTGGCCTCGATGGTGACGTGGTGGCTGACGACGGCGCGTTTGCGCGTCACTTCCTTCTGCTCTACGAAGATGTCGCGGACAATGAAGTCATCCCATGCAGTGAATGTCACCGGACGCCAAATGCCGCTGGTCACCAGGCGCGGCCCCCAGTCCCAGCCATAGTGGTAGCCGGCTTTGCGTGCGAAGGGAACGAGCTGGCGGTCCAGCAAACCGCCATTCTGGCTTTGGTCGTTGTCGCCGGGGTATTCGTAGCGGTGTGCCTCCCACTTGGGCATGTCCACCTTGATGGGCGAGTGCAGATAGATGCGCAGTCGGTTCTGTCCCTCGCGTGTCAGGTGGCTCACGTCCCGTCGCCAGGTGCGGAACATATTGTCGGCTTGCAGGATAAGGGTGTCGTTTAGATAGACGTCGGCATAGGTGTCCAGCCCGAAGAAGGTGAGCTCGCGGTGTGCGCGGGCCTGCTGTTGGGCACTGATGCTGAAAGTGGTCTCATATACCCAGTCCTCCTTATCCACCCACTGCACGCCACGCTCGTTCAGACCGAAGAAGGGGTCGGCTATCTGGCCGATGGCCATGAGGTCGGTGTGCACCGTGCCAGGAACGGTGGCCGGATGCCAGTTGTTCAGCCGGGCCTGGCGGAACTGCCAGCCATCGGTCAGTTGGATGCGTTCTTGGGCTGCTGCGGGGGCCATGTTCAAGGCCAAGGCCAACAGGAGGGCAGAGAGGGGCTTCATGGGGAAGTGAAAAGTGAAAAGTGAAAAATAAGGGTTTCTGCACGGGCTATGAGCAGCCATCGGCTCAGCCCTTTCCAGCGGGTTGGTCCTGCACAGCCATTGTGCCCGGCGGGGACCCGCCGGGTCGTTAGCGTTTCGTGCCTGAAGCGAGCGCGCCCCTTCTTGGCGGCACGCCCCCCTCTGCAGGCCGAGTGGCAGTGGAGTGGGGGGCAGGCGTGACAGCGGGGCCGCCTGGCAGAGGGCTTGCGGAGGGGGCCGAAGCCCCCTCCGATGCTTGCCTCGGGGAGCCTCCCGCCTCACACTTCATGTTTGGCTTCTTGGAGCCTCCTGCCTCCTGTTAGGCTTCGGGGGCGTCCGGCTTCCCGTCCCAGACCTCGTAGATCTTCTGCTCCAGTTCGTCGGCCAGTTCGGGGTTGTCGGCGAGGAGCTTCTTCACGGCATCGCGGCCCTGTCCTATCTTCGAGCCGTTGTAGCTCCACCAGGAACCGCTCTTTTGCAGGATGCCCATTTCGGTGGCTATGTCGATGATTTCGCCGGTACGGCTCACGCCTTCGCCGAAGGAAATCTCGAACTCGGCTTTGCGGAAGGGAGGTGCCATCTTGTTCTTCACCACCTTCACGCGTACCTGGTTGCCAATCACCTCGTCGCCGTCCTTGATGCTGGTCACGCGGCGTATGTCCAGACGCACGCTGGCGTAGAATTTCAGGGCGTTGCCGCCGGTGGTCGTTTCGGGGTTGCCGAACATGATGCCGATCTTCTCGCGCAGCTGGTTGATGAAGATGCACACGGTGTTGGTGCGGCTGATGGTGGCCGTCATCTTGCGCAGGGCCTGGCTCATCAGGCGTGCCTGCAGGCCCACCTTGTTGTCGCCCATATCGCCTTCGATTTCAGCCTTCGGCGTGAGGGCGGCCACAGAGTCGATGACCACGATGTCCACGGCGCTGGAGCTGATCAGCTGGTCGGCGATGGCCAGTGCCTGCTCGCCGTTGTCGGGTTGCGAAATCCACAGGTCGTTTATATTCACGCCCAGCTTGGCGGCATAGGTGGGGTCGAAAGCGTGCTCGGCATCGATGAATGCTGCGATGCCGCCGGCCTTCTGGGCCTCGGCGATGGCGTGGATGGCCAGCGTGGTCTTACCGGAGCTCTCGGGGCCATATATCTCGATGATGCGTCCGCGCGGATAGCCGCCGATGCCGAGGGCGTGGTTCAGTGCGATGCTGCCTGAGGGGATCACGTTGACCTTTTCCTGAGCCTGTTCGCCCATGCGCATGATGGAGCCTTTTCCGAAGTCTTTCTCTATCTTTGCCATGGCGTTCTGCAGTGCTTGCAGACGCGCTTCTTTCTCGTTGGTAGGTACTTCTAATTTCTTTGCCATGTGGTTTGACACGGGCTTTGCCCGTAGTTGAAAGTTGAAAGTTGAAAGTTTAATGTTAGGGATGGAGTGTGGGGGCGGTTTTGGCAGAAGGCTTGAAGTGTTCGGCTTTTCTTGGGGGGGAGCGGCAGTCGGTGTGGCCGCGTTCTCCTTAAACTGTAAACGTTAAACCTTAAACTGCGACCGCAGGTCGCCTCTCTACAGTTCCAGGTCGCCGTCGAATATCTCGTGCCAGGGCAGGCCTTGCTCGTTCAGTTCCTTCATGAAGGGATCCGGGTCGAATTCCTCTACGTTGCGAACGCCGGGCTTGCGCCAGATGCCTTTCATGAACAGCTTGGCGCCAATCATGGCGGGCACGCCGGTGGTGTAGCTCACGCCCTGCATGCCTGTCTCCTCGAAGGCGGCCTGGTGCGAGCAGTTGTTATACACGTAGTAGGTGTGTTCCTGGCCGTCCTTGATGCCACGGATGCGGCAGCCGATGCTGGTCTCGCCATCGTAGTTCTGGCCCAGGTCCTGCGGGTTGGGCAGCACGGCCTTGAGGAACTGCAGCGGAACGATCTTCACCACTTCGTCGCCTGTGCCGTCGGCTTTCGGTGCCTTGTACGTCACCTCGTCTATGCGGCTCATGCCGATGTTCTGGATCACGTCCAGGTAGGTGAGGTACTGCTGGCCGAAGGTCATCCAGAAGCGTGCCCGCTTGATGGTGGGGTAGTTGATGACGAGGCTCTCGATCTCCTCGTGGTGCAGCAGGTAGCTCTCCTTAGGTCCGATGCCGGGGTAGGTGAGTGGCTTGTGTATCTCCATGGGCTCCGTCTCTACCCACTTGCCGTTCTCCCAATAGAGGCCTTTCTGCGTGATTTCGCGGATGTTGATTTCGGGGTTGAAGTTGGTGGCAAAAGCCTTGTGGTGGTTGCCGGCATTGCAGTCCACGATGTCCAGATAGTGGATCTCGTCAAAGTGGTGCTTGGCGGCGTAGGCTGTGTAGATGCTGGTCACGCCGGGGTCGAAGCCGCAGCCCAGGATGGCGGTCAGCCCGGCTTGCTCAAAGCGCTCGCGGTAGGCCCACTGCCAGGAGTATTCGAAGTGTGCCTCGTCCTTCGGTTCATAGTTGGCGGTGTCCACGGAGT
>JAFXQT010000043.1 GCA_017526905.1 Bacteroidaceae bacterium
ATGCGGTTCACATCCATGATGGGTGTTTCGGCAATGCTCACGATGACCCAGTCGCCCAGTGTGCCGGCCATACCCTTGTCCAGCGCTGCCACGGCATTGCGGAAGTCGGTGGCCTGCACCAGCACCAGTTGGTTGGTGCGTTTCTCCGTGCCGCTCTTCTCGTCCAGCGTCACGTATGCAATCTTCGCCTTGAACCAGCGGTCGGCGCTGGCGTCGATGCTCTCAAACAGGTCGGCCAGACGGGCACGCTTGATGTCCGTCACCTCGAATTCGCCGCTGATGTAGGGCGTCATTTCCTCGATGAAACGCTTCTCTGCCTCGGTGAAGCTCAGCGCGTCCACCATATATGTCTCGGTCACCTTCTTCAGCAGACCCGTTTCCATTGTCTTGTCATACTTGACCTTGCATTCAAACCATTGACTGTTCATGCCTGTATGTAGTTTAAGTTTAAAGTTTAATGTTTAATGTTTAAAGTTTGGTGTTTTCTGCCCATTCACTACTTGGCGTGCAAAGGTAGTGCATTTTTGCCGAACCCGTGCATCTGTGTGCCATATTTTCGTGCTTTTTTTTGTCGTGTCGGCGCCTTTGGCTATCTTTGTGGCCGCAAAACAGTATTCCCCCCTCATCATGAAACCCATCCCACGCCTCCTTTCCCTCTTCAGGAACTCTTATTTTTCACTTTCCACTTTTTCACTTTCCACCTTTTCACTTTTCACTTTCTCCAGAAATTCTTATTTTTCACTTTTCACTTTTTCACTTTTCACTTTCATTCCCCCCATGTTCTCGCAATCCAGTCAGCACACCATCGACCTCCGCATCCTGCATACTTCCGACGTGCACAGCCATATCTTCGACGGCCTGCAGGCCATCGAAGCTTATGCCGACCGCGTGCGTGCCCAGATGCCGGATGCCGTCGTCCTGACCGATGGCGGCGACGTGCTTCAGGGGCATCCCACGGCCTACTACTATAATTTCATTGATACCACCTCTGTCCATTTCATTGCCGAGGCCATGAACCACGCTCGCTATGACGTCGGTGCCATCGGCAATCACGACATCGAGACGGGCCATGCTGTCTATGACCGCTGGATCCGCCAGTGCCGCTTTCCCATCGTCGGGGCCAACGTGGTGGACGAGCGCACCGGCCAGCCCTGGCTGAAGCCCTACGTCATCATTCAGCGGCAGGGCATACGCATGGCATTCCTGGGCATGCTCACGCCGGCCATCCCTAACTGGCTGCCTAAGAACCTGTGGACGGGTCTCCGCTTCGACGAGATGGTCCGCAGCGCCCGCCAGTGGGTGCCGTATATCCGTCAGCACGAACATCCCGACCTCATCATCGGCCTCTTTCACAGCGGGTGGGACGACACCTTCGGCATCCGCACCCCCGACTATGTGGAGAACGCGTCGCGCCTGGTGGCCGAGCAGGTGCCGGGCTTCGACCTCATCCTTTACGGACACGACCACCAGCGCCGCGTGCAGCGGGTGGCTAATGCCGAGGGCGACAGCGTGCTCTGCTGCGGACCCACCAGCACCGGCGCCTGCTTGTGCGACGTGCGGCTGCGCCTCCTGGTGGCCGACGGGCAAGTGGTACATAAGGACATCAATGCCGAGCTGGTGTCCCTGCGCGACACGAAGGTCCGCACGTCGGCCTTGGCCGTGCTGCCGCCGACCACCGACAGCTATTTCCCCCGTCAGCATGCCGCCATCGAGGCGTTCATGGCACAGCCCATCGGCACGTTCGACGCCGCCGCGCGCGAGGAAGATGCCTTCTTCGGCTCGTCGGCCTTCATCGACCTGATTCACGAACTGCAGTTCCAGGTGGCACCCCAGGCACAGATCTCGCTGGCCGCCCCCCTCTCGTTCGATGCCGTCATCGGACCGGGCCCCGTCACCATGGCCGATATGTTCGCCCTTTATAAATATGAGAACCTGCTGTACACCATGCGGCTCACCGGGCGCGAGGTGCTGGGACACCTGGAGATGAGCTACGACCTGTGGTGCAACACCATGCAGAGCCCCGACGATCATATTATGCTGCTGGAGTACAACCTGGACAACGAGCGGCGGCAGGGGCTGAAGAACATGGCCTTCAATTTCGACTCGGCGGCCGGCATCCGCTACACGGTGGACGTGACCAAGCCCAACGGGCAGAAGGTGCATATCGAGAGCATGGCCGACGGCTCGCCCTTCTCGCTGGATAGCACTTACCTGGTGGCCGTGAACTCCTACCGCGGCAACGGCGGTGGCGAACTGCTCACACGCGGTGCCGGCATCCCGGCGGCCGAGCTGCCTTCGCGCATCGTCAGCAGCACCGACCACGACCTGCGCTACCACCTGATGCAACTGATCCGCCAGCGTGGGCATGTCACCCCCAAGGCCCTCAACCAGTGGCGCTTCGTGCCCGATGAGTGGGCACGGCCGGCCCTCCAGCGCGACCGCCTCCTGCTCTTCCCCAAGCGCCAGTAGCCACCTGCCCCGTCCTTTCAGCATTGCTCCAACCGCCTCCACACACAGCCATTCCTGCCATGAACACCAACAATAAAGAAACCGCCCAGCCAACCGATGAGCGGCACAGCAGCAGCCACGGGGCCATGAAGAACCCCACCCAGCCCAGCGGCCAGCGCCGCTCCCTGTGCCATGACTACTATGCCCCCGGCACCTACATGCTCACTATCGTCACCGAGGAGCGTGTGCGGCTGCTTGGGCATATCGAGGGCACGGCGCGCAACCGCGCCATGGGGCAGCTGCCCCACATGGTGCTTTCGGCCTTGGGCCGCCGTGTGCTGGAGGAGGAAATCCCGAAGATACCCCGCCTCTATCCCAATGTGGAGGTGTGGCGCGTGGCCTTCATGCCCGACCATATCCACCTGTTGGTGCGTGTCACCGCCCCCTTCCCCAAAGGCAAGCACCTGGGGCTGGTGGTCAGCGGCTTTAAGAGCGGCTGCTCACAGGCCTGGTGGCGCCTGCTGGACGAGGCCGCCGCTATCATGGGGCGACCCGTGGGGGAACCCACGGGCACAATGGCCCAGCCCCCAACTTCCGCTACCGCTGCCGCCCCAGTTGCCGCCGCCCCCGCTGCTGTTGGCCCTGCTGCAGGCCTGGCCGCCGCCGCTACCGCCCCTGCTGTAACCACCCCGGCCGCCCCTGCGGCTGTTAGCCCTGCCCCTGTCCCTCCTGTTGTCGGCCCGTCCGCCCTTTGGTCCATGCCGGGCATGGATGCGGGGTTGCAAAGGGGCATCTGCCATGTGCTGCGGGCCGTTGTGCCCGAGGGTTCCCCCTCGGGTAGCCTCGCAGGTCCAGCCTCCGGTGGGGCCGTTGCTGCCTCCTGTCCGTCGCACACCCCGTTGCGGCCCGTTTCCCGGAAGTATCCGGCCCATTGGGCCTGCTACCCCCTGTTGTTTGCGGTGGGCTATCACGACCGCATCATCAGGCGGCACGGCATGTTGGATAATATAAAGAGGTACATGCAGGCCGACCCTCGCCGCGTGCCCACCCATCTCACCGAGGCCTACCGGGAAGCGCAGGCGCGCCTGCTGCGTGAAGCCGAGGAGGGCACGGTGCTCGTCACCCCCGGCATATCGAAGGGCGAGCACCTGGTGGCCGATGCCGCCATCGACGGTCAGCTGCCCCTCATCATTCTTCAGAACCGCCTGTTTGGCCCCTACTGGAAGCCGGAGCAGCGCCGTTTCTACGCCTGTGCCGCCGGTCGGCTGCTCATCCTCGCCCCGTGGCAGTTGGATGGCGACACGGACTATGACCACTTCCACCGCCTGAACGACTACGCCCGCGAGCTTTGCGACGCCACCGACATGCGTATCATCGGCTACAGCCAACTGGTGGGGCGGTAGCCTTGCTGCCACACCGATAACAGCCCAGCCCCTACAATCATGGCGATTGCAGGGGCTGGGTTGTTATAGTTGGATTCGTGCGAATCGGTATCGGAACGATGGCGCGGTGTCGTTACTCGCTCCAATCGTCGTCCCAGGCATTGAAGTTGGGCTGTTCCTTCACACCTACGGCTCCGGCCTCAATGTTGCTATTCGTGTCGATGGTCACGTCATTGGGATCAGAGGTGGCGATGGGCAGTGAGGCTGCTGTGTGGAACACCTCGGTCTGTGGGATGATATATGTTTTCTTCATAGTTGTGGAGACCCGCCCCGCTTGCGGAGCCCTCCCGTGGGGGGTGCATTGAGGGGTTACAGAGTCATTATTAATTGTTCTTCTTATCAATAATATTTCATAAGTGCCCCGAGCTCCCCTCCCCGGGGAGGGGCTGGGGGTGGGCTCTTTTTGTTCCTTTACTTAACAACCACCTTCTTTCCGTTGATGATGTTAATGCCCTTTGCAGGCTTGCTCAGACGGCGACCGCTGAGGTCGAAGATGGCTCCATTGTCCAATGTCCATTGTCCATTATCAACTGCGTTTACGCCGGTGGTCAGGTCGTTGAACACGAAGGTGAAGGCCTTCACGCCTGGGCCTGCGCTCTCGGTGACGAGGTTTGCGGGCAGCAGGGCCTTGCCAGCGGGCACGGTGCCGGCATTCACCTTGACGAAGGTCGTGCCAGAGAGGCCGTAGTACTCGCCGGCGGAGATGTAAGTGGGCGCAAGGGTGCCGATGAGCTTGTTGCCGCTGAGTGCCGTTTCGCTGTCAGCGCTGGTCAATGTGACCGTTGCACCTGCATTGCCCTTCAACAGCAGTCCAGTGCCGCCCTTCACAGCGCCAGCCACCTTCTCGAAAGTGATGACGTTGTCGCTGCTGATGCTGGTTATCTGCCAAGCAGTGTAGCCTTCGGCATTGGTGAAGTCGAGGGGATACAGGGAGCAGTAGGTGGCATAGCCGGAGGTGTTGAACTTGACGGATTCAGAGAAGATTGTTGCTTGTTTGGTCAGGACTACATCATCAAGGAAGAAGCGGTTTGCAGTTGCACTAAACGTAATGTCTATTGCATTGCCTGTGGCAGTAATTGTAGCCGTATATACGTTCCATGCCTGAGCTGTCATATCATCCTCGCTGATGCCTGTGATTGTGCCACCATTCACAGCTACATTCATGCTGGTGTTGTCATCATTGCCCCAGGGAGCAGCCTTGAAGGTCAAGGTGTATTTTGCTCCATTCACGGTAGATATAGATGGTGTTTTGGCGGAACCTTTGTTTTTACTGCTTCCCACACTTATGCACTGATTTCGTACAGCGCCATTATTAGTCAGAATCCAACCCGCATTGTCACCATCTCCATCACTATAGGCTGTAGCTTGGCCGCTTTCAGTCCAATTACCATCATTTCCTAAAGTTTGATTGCATTTGTTAAATGTTTCTGAGAAGATTGTCTGCTCGTCCTCTCCTACAAAAGCATTGGTCTTACCAGAAGGAGATGTCACACTTACTACGAAACTCGTTGTCCCAGCCTTGTAGTTGACACTTGCCTCAGTATTAATAGTAATCGTAGTTGTTCCTACGGCAACGGGTGTAATAGTAAGGCCACTGACAGTAGCTACATTAGAATTACTGCTGGAGAGTGTTACATTGCCATCTGAAACAATATTATATGTACTTTCATCTGTGCCTTGAGTTAGGGTGAGGGCTTCTCCAAAAGAAAGAGAACGATCTTGGATGTTAAAGGCAACATCATTTGCAGATTCCGAGTTCACCACAGTAACTTCACATACGGCTATTGCAGCCTTGTAGTCATTATCTCCAACGAAAGATGCGGTAATGGTGTATTCGCCAACAGCGGTCGCAGTTATTTGGCCATTGCTATAGGTAAGGCCGTCAGAGCAAGTATAAGAAATCTCCTTAGATAGTACATCATTGCCAGCTTTCAGCGTGACAGCAGGAATGGCAGCTGTTACTGAAGCGTTGCCATTCAAATCAAGAGTAACAGACTCCTCTGCAAAAGTTAATGTGGTAGCTGTGCGGTTGTCAACTTTACGATAAAGTTGAACGGCTGTCTGATTGCTGCTATAAGGTTTAAAGCGAGGGCTACTTGCATTAAACTGGACTTTGTTTCCTGTGCCATATTTCAGAACCAAGTTTCCATTATCAAAGGTGATATTCCATCCGGTAGAGGGAGCATCTTCCGAAGTAGCAAGATTATCTTCCGAGCCAGACAGGTAAGCTTCCTGACTCTCAGAATATAAAGTCCATCTTCCAGATGTTCCTCCAAGGGTAAGAACATTATATCCTTCACTACCACGAACGCTGAGGACCGAATTGTTAAAAGTTGCACTCAGACTGCTCATATAATTACTGCCTATATTACCAGCCACAGTACTCTTACTTTCACAGACAATCAACAATTTGTCGCCAACGTTAAGCGTGCTTGCATCGGTCACTTTGACATAAGAATCTACTGGTGTACTGTCGGTGATGTCAACTGTAAAAGTAGTTGTACCAGCTGCGTATGTATCATCGGCAGCCTGGCTAACTGTGATGGTCTGAGTACTGTTGGTAACGGCATTTGGGGTTACCGTGATAGTCTTGGCTGCTTCGTCCACTACAGCAGTGATATAATCGCTTTCACTGACGGTTACTGCACCGGTGCTGGAGCTAGTGTAGTTGATCGTCTGGGCTGTGGCGTTGTTGAGGTCGAAGGAGAGATTGATGGGCGCGTCAGTCAAAGCAAGGTCAGAATCGTCCAAGGTAGTTGTTCCTCCCTCAGAATCTGTAGTAATGGCGATACTTGCCATATATACAGAATTGGTAGAGCAATTAACGGTAAATGTAACAGTTCCGGAAATCGGCGTTTCATAATTAATGGTATACTCACTAAATGTCGTGTTTTTATTTAGAGAGCATATAGTTTGTGCTTCTCCGTTTCCAACTTTTATACTAATATTGCCAACTCCTTTTGAAGTTGTTGCCGCTTTAACAGTTATGGATGAAATATTAGTATAAGATACCTTACTAGTTGCACCGGCTCCTGTATAAGTTGCAGTAACTTGTACATTTCTTGGAGAAGTACTACTGTTGAACTGAAATCCATCTTTCTTGGAAGTCCAAGATTTCGTATCATCTTCCCACGCTTTTGATGAGAAGGAATAGGTCACAGTGCTTGTTTCTGCCCAAGTCTTAGCATTACCCCCCCCAAGGAGCAATACGAGCATGAGCAACAAGGGCCTGATGAGGCCCGTCTTGCGTAGAATTTGTTTCATTTTGGTAGGTAAATTTGGTATAAGTGTTAATTAGAATATCGAAGATAAAGTGGAAGGAACCCCGCTGGGTTGATACAACGGGGGCAAAGGTAGTGAAAGTTTTGTTTGGGCGTATGGATTTGTTGAAGTTTTTGTTTGGATTTGTGGAAGTTTTTGTTTGGTGAGAGGCCGCTTTTTGCTGAGGCCGTTGATTCGGCTGTCACCTTCTGGCTCTGGAACATTGGCGTGTGTGCTTTGCAAATGTTCGCGCGCGCACGTATAGGTGTTTTTTAGGTAAAAAATGGCCATTTGCCCACTTGATAAGTCTTATCTAAGGTGTGTTCTATTAATTAATAAATTCTCTATGAATTATCTTTGTTTGCTCTTGCCTCTTTCCGGCATCTTTTGTTCCAAGTCCTTGGGACGTAGCCCGCTACGCCCCGGCGACCTTGAAACAAAATCTGTTCGGAAATAGCCTAAGAGCTATTCAAAGCTAATTTATAGAACCCACCTTGATTGTGCGCCAGCTACTTTGCCAAGTGGACATTTTAGTGGGGTTGGGGTGGGGAAGTGGCCTTTTTCTGAGAAATAGGCCATTGGCTTACCTTTCGCCGGGGATTTTGGGGTGCAAAACTCGCAGCAGGGAAGCAAGTGGCCGGACTTCCGCAAGGCGAGCGCCGGACTTCCGCAAGGCGAGCGCCGACCTTCCGCAAGGCGAGGCCCCGCCTACCGCAAGGCGGGCGGCTTGCGAGCGGCAGGCCGTAAATGTGTGGCGTTATCCATTTCATACGTTTTCTACTTTTTAAAGTGGACTCAGTACAACACTCTATTAAATTTTTCCTTAAAACATCAATCACTCAATCACTCGTATTGTTTATCAGGCGATTAGGAGTGACTTATGGGGTGATTTATAGGTGATTTAGTGATTGATGAAGGGCCAAAAACGGGGTCGGACGCTGAATACGCGGGCGTTATTGAGGCGTATGCATTGGATTTCTTTGATGTTGCAGAGGGTGCGCCTCGGCACTCATCACCTGCCGGATCTCCAGCACGACGAGCCCGTTAAATGCCTTCATGACCAGGGCGCCGTTCTGCTGTCGGCGCAGTCCGATGGTTGCGCTGATTTGTCGGGTGCGGTTTTCCAACTGGCTGGAAAACCGTCAAGACGTAGGCTCATTTGGTTTTCCAACTTTGGAAAACCATGAAGTCCTGTGTGTATCCTATGGCTTAGGAAAATAGTATTCGGTGGTTACGCTGTCGTAGTGCTGCCCACGGGTGATGCCATACTGACGGAAGAGCGATGCGTTGCTGCTAAAAAGAAGAGGCAGATTCAGGATAACCGCCTTAATTTATGTTAAATCAATCACTTTGTGACTGCATTTTCGACTATCAATCACTGATATAAGCCACACAGAATCAACGAATAAAGGTGCATTAGTGATTGAGTGATCTTTATTTGTGGGAAAATATATATGAGTACAGTATGCCGGCTATACGTGCGGCTCAGTACTTGATGCCCAGTTCGTGCACGATGTCGGAAATCTGCTTCATGGTGGTGAGGCGGGTAGGCACGAGGGGCAGGCGCAGCTGGTTCTCAATCATGCCCATGGCGTGGAGCATGGCCTTGACGCCGGCGGGGTTGCCGTCCACGAAGAGGAGTTTGAACAGTTCGGCAAACTTGTGGTGGATGTGGCGGGCCGAGGCGTAGTCGCCGGCCAGGGCCAGACGCACCATGCGCGAGAACTCGGCGGGCAGGGCGTTGCCGATGACGGAGATGACGCCCACGGCGCCGAGGGTGATGAGGGGGAAGGTGATGCCGTCGTCGCCGGAGATGACATCGAAACCGTCGGGCTTCTGCTTGATGATGTCGTCCATCTGTGTGATGTTGCCGCTGGCTTCCTTGATGGCCACGATGTTGTGGTGGTCGCGTGCCAGGCGCAGCGTGGTGTCGGCAGTCATGTTCACGCCCGTGCGCCCGGGTACATTATATAAGACCACGGGCAGTGGCGATGCCTTGGCAATGGCGCTGAAGTGCTGGTAGAGCCCTTCCTGCGAGGGCTTGTTGTACATGGGGCACACGGAGAGGATGCCGTCGATGCCCGTCCAGTCGAACGTCTGCAGTTCGTGTACGATGGCGGCGGTGCAGTTGCCGCCGCAGCCCATGAGCAGGGGTACGCGCCCGGCCACCCGCTCCACGAGCAGGTCCTTGAGTGTGCGCTTCTCGTCGGGGGTGAGGGTAGGGGTCTCTGCCGTGGTGCCCATGATGCACAGGAAGTCGGCCCCGTGGCTGATTTGGAACTCTACAAGACGAATCAGGGCATCGGTGTCGATGCTGCCATCGGTGCGGAAAGGTGTGATGAGGGCGATGCCCAGGCCGCGGAACTTATTTTGTGCCATTGGTTTGCTGTTTCAGGGCGCAAAAGTACTTCTTTATAAGCAAATGTGCAAGAAAAGTGTCAGTTTTTAACTGTTGGCGCCGCGAAGTAGATGTTTTCTCACTTCCTTTGTCTGCGAAGGAAGCAGCGCCAGTGAAACGTGAGGCGTTTGTTGTTGTGCGCCGATGTTCAGTATTCTACCTTGTCGGCTTTCTCGCGCCAGGCTTCGAAGGCGGCCAGGGCCTCGGTGGGCAGGAGGCGCAGCATCTGTTTCTGCCGCTCCTCGACGGGCACGGCCAGCTCTTCATAGATGAAGGCATCGTCGAAGTTGATCTGGGCGGCATCGTGCTGGTTGGCACCGTAGTAGATGCGGTCCAGGTGTGCCCAGTAGATGGCGCCGAGGCACATGGGGCAGGGCTCGCAGGAGGTGTATATCTCGTGGCCGCTGAGGTCGAAGGTGTGCAGCTTCTGGCAGGCGCTGCGGATGGCCGACACCTCGGCATGTGCCGTGGGGTCGTGGTTGGCTGTGACGCGGTTGACGCCTTCGGCCACGATCTCGCCGTCCTTGGCGATGACGGCTCCGAAGGGGCCGCCGCCGTTGGCCACATTCTCTACGGCCAGCGCGATGGCGCGTCGCATGAGTTCTTCTTTAGTCATAGCGTGTGGTGTGTGTGGTGTGGGTGCTGCGATGGTGTTCTTGGACAAGCCAAGCGACCAAGGTCGAGCTGCAGCATGGGTTAGTTCTTCTTGAAGAAATAGACGAAGGTGGCAACGCCTTCGAGGGCCGTCTTGCCGCTCTCCTTGATGTCGATGGTGAAGCGTATGCTCATGCGGATGGCGCCGCGCAGGTTGGCCAGGGCTTCCATGTGGGTGGTCATGCGAACGCTTTGGCCGGAGAGCACGGGCTGCCCGAACTTCATCTTGTCCATGCCGTAGTTGACCAGTCGCTCCAGGTTGTTCACTTGGATAATCTGGTCCCACAGGTAGGGCAGCAGTGAGAGCGTGAGGTAGCCGTGTGCGATGGTCTGGTGGAAGGGGCTTTCGGTCTTGCAGCGTTCCTCGTCCACATGGATCCACTGGTGGTCCAGCGTGGCGTCGGCAAACATGTTGATGCGGTCTTGGTCCACTTTGATGTAATCGCTGGTACCGATTTCCTTGCCGAGGAGCTGCTCGAAGTCCTCGTAGCTGTTGATGATGACTTTATTCATAATGCTAATGTTGTTTTTCTTGTTTATGTTTGTGCCTGAAAGTGGTTCGGTTGCCTGTCAGGGCAGGCCGAAGGCACCGGTTTGTTGTCTCGATTCGGTGGCAAAAGTAGTGCTTTTTGTCCAATTCTGCCCTATCTTTGCCGCTTTTTTGCATGAATACTTGCTAAAGCCCCCGATTTCATGTACTTTTGCAGTCCAAAAGTTCAACCATTATGCTACAACCACTGTTCATAGCCGGGCCGTGCGTCATAGAGAGTGCCGAGGTGCTCGATGTGGTGGCACAGGAACTGGCACGCCTGCGCGACAAGTACGGGCTGACGTTGTATTTCAAGGCCTCGTTCGACAAGGCCAACCGCACCAGCATCCACTCCTTCCGCGGCCCAGGGCTGGAGAAGGGCCTGCAGATGCTGGCCGACGTGAAGGCCCGCTACGGGCTGCCGCTGCTGACGGATATCCACGAGAGCTACCAGGCCGCACCCGCCGCCGAGGTGGTGGATGTGCTGCAGATACCGGCCTTCCTGTGCCGGCAGACCGACCTGCTGGTGGCTGCCGCACGTACGGGCCGCACGGTGAATGTAAAGAAGGCGCAGTTCCTGTCGGGGCTGGACATGCAGTACCCCGTGGAGAAGGCGCGCGAGGCCGGCGCCACCGAGGTGTGGCTGACCGAGCGCGGCAACTCGTTCGGCTACAATAACCTGGTGGTGGATTTCCGCAACATACCCGACATGCTTCGCTTCACGCCGCGTGTGATCATGGACTGCACCCACAGCGTGCAGCGGCCGGGCGCTGCCGGCGGCAAGACGGGCGGCAACCGCGAGTACGTGCCAGCCATGGCCTTGGCTGCCAAGGCCTTCGGCGCTACCGGCTACTTCTTCGAGACCCACCCCGATCCCGACCACGCCCTCAGCGACGGACCGAATATGATTGCGCTGAACAACCTGGAAGCGCTGATTGCGAAGCTGATAGAAAGATGAATAATAGAAAACACGTGAAATGAAATACGATGTCGATGTGAAGGCCGTGGCCCGCCACTGCCTGGAAGAGGAGGCAAAGGCCATCATGAGTGCCATTCCGCAGCTGGACGAGGCCTTTGAACAGGCCGTGCAGCTGCTGTACGACTGCCGCGGCAAAGTGGTGGTGACCGGCGTGGGCAAGAGCGGCCATGTGGGAGCCAAGATAGCGGCTACGCTGGCCAGCACTGGTACGCCCGCCTTCTACCTGAACCCGCTCGATGCCTTCCATGGCGATCTGGGCATGCTGAGCAACACCGATGTGGTGGTGGCCCTGAGCAATAGCGGCCAGACCGACGAACTGCTGCGTATCGTGCCCTTCCTGAAGGAGCATAAGATTCCCATCGTGGGCATATCGGGCAACGCCCAGTCGCTCCTGGCACGCAATGCCGACGTGCATATCCTCCTGCATGTGGCCCACGAAGCCTGTCCGCTGAACCTGGCACCCACCAGCAGCACGACGGCACAGATGGCGCTGGGCGATGCGCTGGCCGTGGCACTGATGAATGTGCGCCACTTTGCGGAGCGCGACTATGCCCAGTTCCACCCCGGCGGCTCGCTGGGGAAACGGCTGCTCACCACCGCGCGCGACGTGATGCGCTCTGACGACCTGCCCACCATCCCGCCCGAAACAACGCTGGGCGAGGCCATCATCCTGGTGAGCCGAGGCAAGTTAGGGCTGGCAGTGGCCATGGTGGACAACCGCATAGCCGGACTCATCACCGACGGCGATGTGCGCCGCGCCATGGAGAGCCTGAAACAGGACTTCTTCAGCGTGCCCGTGAGCCAGGTGATGACACGCACGCCCAAATGTGTGCGGCCCGAAACAAAAATAGAAGAGATACAACGCATCATGCACCAGAACAAGATTCATACGGTGTTGGTGGTGGACGACGAGCGGCACCTGCTCGGTGTGGTGGATCATTTCAGTTGCATGCTGTGAAACGGATAGGAACCCTGATTATAACCCTGATTGCTGTGATGACTGTTGCTTCACAAGAACTCACCAGCATCGCCTCGACTCAGCAGGAGCTGACCAGCGACACCATTGTCCAGCAGAAGCTGGAAGCGCTGGGTGTGACCTTTACCGACGGCAATAGCGTGCGCCTGCTGGACAGCGGACAGAAGAAGTTCAGCGCCATGCTCGACTCTATCCGCCATGCCAAACACTACGTACATCTGGAATACTTCAACTTCCGCAACGACTCGCTGGGACGCGTGCTGTTCACGCTGCTTGGCGAGAAGGCGCGCGAGGGGGTGAAGGTGCGGGCCATGTTCGACAGCTTCGGCAACCGGAGCAACGACAGCCCACTCAAACCCGAACATATCAAGCTGATACGCGAAGCGGGCATCGACATCTATGAGTTCGACCCCATCAAGTTCCCTTGGATTAACCACGCCTACCACCGCGACCACCGCAAGATTGTGGTGATCGACGGCGCCGTGGCCTATGCCGGCGGCATGAATGTGGCCGACTACTACATTCACGGACGTCCTGAATTTGGCGCCTGGCGCGACATGCACATGGAGCTGCACGGCCCCGTGGTGGCGCAGTATGAGCAGGTGTTTGAACGGATGTGGTGGCAGGTCACTGGCGAGGTGATTGTGGAGGGTGCCTACGAGGCCTATAAGGCCCGTGAGGCTACTGGAGGGCTCAGGGCAATCAAGGCCCACCGACTGAACCGGGCCAAGGCAAATAAGGCCGCCGAGTCCAACGAGTCCAACGAGCCCCTGTCGGCCGGATCGCTGGGCGGCTCGCAAGGCGAGATGGATGCCTTGCACCAGCGTCTGGAACGGCCCTCGGAGGGCATCGACGCGATGGTAACCGACGCACGTATCGGCGTGGTGGACCGCCGTCCGCACCGCTACTCCAAACTGATGCGCAAGGCTTACGTGGCAGCTATCGATGCGGCACAGCAGCACATCCAGATCATCAACCCTTATCCCACCAACGTGAAATCGGTGCGGCGCGCCATCAAGCGGGCGCTGAAACGCGGCGTGGATGTGGAAATCATGGTGTCGGCCAAGAGCGATGTGCCCATCACACCCGATGTGGTGGGGCTGGAAATGAAGCACATGGCCAAACGCGGCGCCCGGGTGTGGTATAACAACGATGGCTTTCACCACTCGAAGGTGATGATGGTGGACGGACGTTTCTGCACGGTGGGCTCGACCAACCTGGATGCACGCAGCTTCCTGTATGACTATGAAGTGAATGCGTTCATCCTGAACAGCCAGACCACCGGCGAGCTAAACGCTCATTTTGAGAAGGAGAAAAAGAACTGCGAGCCCTATCGCAACGAGGATTGGCGCAAGCGCTTCAGCCTCGGCCACCGCCTGGTGGGACGCATGTTCAGCCTCGTCAAAGGCTTCTTTTAGTGTTTTTAGGTACAACAAATTGTACACCCTACTTCCGAAAGTTCAGTTAGTGTGCTTATGGCAAAAGTTCCCTGAACAGCGTGTCGGCATTGTAGCCCTTGCGCACCTGCTTGCGTGCTTTGAGCCACAGCAGGGCGGCATCGACATCGGCCCGTTGGGGCGCAACAATGCGCGAGAAACGGGGCAGGAGGTGCAGAAGGGTGTCGCAAAGCGAATCGGGAACCTCGTAGGTGCGCTGCAGGATGCGCGCCAGACTGTCGGTGTGCTCGCTGCGCTGGCGGTCGGTGCGGTGCGCGTTCAGGCGGTCGGCGGCCCGGTTATAGGCCTGCCAAAGCTTTCGTATCTGTTCTGTGCGCGTGGCATCGGTGTACACACGTGTGGGAATGAGCCAGGCACCCAACTGGGGCGACTGTCCCTGGGTGGGGAAATGCACGTGGTTGCCTTGCAGACGGAGCTGCGTGGTGTAAGGCTCGGGGAAGAAGGCCGCATCCATGGTGTTGTTCAGAATCATGCCGCGGCGTATGCGCAGGCTGTTGATCTGCGGCCGGAAGATATCGTCTCGCTGCAGGGCGGCCGAGTCGGTGAGGCGGTCGCTCCAGTAGTCGGTGATGCTGTGGCGGGCAATGGCCACCATGCGCTCCTTCAGCTGGTTCAGCTTGCGCACACGTCCACGGCGCGCCGTGACGAGCGACAGGTGCGCGTCGGCCGCCGCCACCGCATACAAGCCCACGGTGTCCTGTTGCAGCATCATGGCACGGATCAAGTCGCTGTAGGCCAGTTCGATGTGGCCCTTGGCCAGGGCCGTGTCGATGTCTAACTGTGCCTGATAGGTGATGAGGCGCACATCCACGCCCACGGAGTCGAACAGTCCCGTCCGGTCGGCCACAAACAGCGGCAGGCAGTCGGCAGTGGGCATCACGGCCACATGCAAGGCAGCCGAGTCGCGCCGTGCCAGCTCCTCGGGCGGAATCCCTTGCTCTGAGTGGCAGCTTGCCATCAAGAAAGCAAGAAACAGGAGGTAGAGTGTGTGTCTCATAGAAAAAAGAAGAGGGCAGCAGCACAATGTCTGCTGCCCTCGGTGTGTTGTTACGTGTCGAGGTGTGGGTTAGCCCTTGATGGCAGCCACGCCGGGCAGCACCTTGCCTTCGATGGCTTCGAGCAGAGCGCCACCGCCGGTGCTGATGTAGCTGACCTTGTCCTCGAGGCCGAACTTATGCACGCAAGCCACGCTGTCGCCACCGCCGATGAGCGAGAAGGCGCCTTCGGCAGTAGCCTTAGCCACAGCCTCGCCCACGGCACGGCTGCCTGCGGTGAAGTCGTCGCACTCGAAGCAGCCGGCAGGACCGTTCCAGAGAATGGTCTTGGCGCCTTCGATGGCCTTGGCAAACTTCTCGCGGCTGATGGGGCCTGCATCCAGACCGTCCCAACCAGCCTCGATAGCGTTGGAGGGGAACACCTTGATTTGAGCGCCGGGCTTCTGGCTGAAGGTGGCGAAGTCGTAGCCGGTGGAGCATACGCTGTCCTCGCCCAGAACCAGCTCTACGCCGTTCTTCTTGGCCAGCTCCTCAACGCCGAGGGCTACATCCAGCTTGTCCAGCTCGACGATGCTCTCGCCGATTTCGCCGCCGTGAGCCTTGGCAAAGGTGTAGGTCATGCCACCGCAGAGGATGAGCTTGTCCACCTTGCCCAGCAGGTTCTCGATGATGCCGATCTTGGTGCTCACCTTCGAGCCGCCCATGATGGCCACGAAGGGGCGCTTGATGTTGTTCAGCACGTTGTCCACGGCCTGCACTTCCTTCTCCATGAGGAGGCCGAGCATCTTATTGTCGGCATCGAAGTAGTCGGCAATGACGGCGGTCGAGGCATGACGGCGGTGAGCGGTGCCGAAAGCGTCCATCACGTAGCAGTCGGCATAGGATGCGAGCGTCTTGGCAAACTCCTTCTGGCTCTCCTTCATGGCCTTCTTGGCGGCGTCGTAGGCGGGATCTTCCTTGTCGATGCCCACGGGCTTGCCTTCCTCCTCGGGGTAGTAGCGGAGGTTCTCCAGCAGCAGGGCCTCGCCCATCTTCAGGGCAGCGGCCTGATCGGCAGCCTTAGCGCAGTCGGGGGCGAACTGAACGTCCACGCCGAGGGCAGCGCTCACGGCAGGCACAATCTGCTGAAGGCTCAGCTTGGGGTTCACCTTGCCTTTGGGCTTGCCCATGTGGCTCATGATGATGAGAGCGCCGCCGTCCTCCAGAATCTTCTTCAAGGTGGGCAGGGCACCGCGGATGCGGGTGTCGTCGGTGATGTTACCGTTTCCGTCGAGGGGTACGTTGAAGTCAACGCGAACGATGGCCTTCTTGCCAGCGAACTTGTAATCGTGGATAGTCATGTTGGTTTGATTTATGAGTTGAGTAGTTTATGTGTTTAACTGCAATGTGTTTTGCCTTGAATGCGAGCGCAAAAGTACAGCTTTCATTTGAGCTCTGCAAGCAATTAACCCTTTTTAATCGCCTCTTTGATAGAATTTGCAGACTTCCGTCAGTCCGCATTCCATACATTTGGGCCGCAGGGCGGTGCATATGTAGCGTCCGTGCAGGATGAGCCAATGGTGTGCTCGGGGAATGACATCCTCGGGCAGGTGCCGCGTAAGTGCCCGTTCAACCGCCAGCGGCGTGGTGGCACTTTTCGGCGCTAAGCCCAGGCGGTGGCTGACGCGAAACACATGCGTGTCCACAGCCATGGTGGCGCGCCCCCATACCACGCTCAGCACCACGTTGGCCGTTTTGCGCCCCACGCCGGGCAGCGTGACCAGTTCCTCGCGTGTGGCAGGCACCTCTCCGCCGAAGCGTTCCACCAGCTGGCGGGCTGCCTCGACCAGATGTTTGGCTTTCGAGTTGGGGTAGGATACGCTCTTTACAAAGGTCAGTACCTCATCGACGCTGGCCGCAGCCATGCTGGCTGGGGTGGGGTAGGCCTGGAAGAGCGCAGGGGTGACCATGTTGACCCGCTTGTCCGTACACTGGGCCGACAGCATCACGGCCACCAGCAGTTGGAAGGGCGAGTCGTAGTGCAGTTCGGTCTCGGCCACGGGCATGGCCTGTTCAAAATAGGCGATCACGGCTTGAAAGCGTTGGGCTGTTGTCATGACGGATGGCGTTAAGGGTGAATAGCAGATGGTGCTTCAGGGCGGCAAATGTAGCCAAATCCCATCTGAATCGCAATTTATCGGCCAACTTTTTGGCTTCTAAGCCGATTTTGCCTACTTTTGTGCCCCTGACAATACATCTTTATGAATCGTTTCGCCTTCTTTATATATATGTGTGTGCTGTTCCTGCTGCCTGCCGGCAGGATGCTGGCAGCCGATGCTGACTCGACCGGAACGGACAAGCTGTGGGTGCAAATAGAGAGCCTTAGCTTCTTCAAAGACAATGAGTTCGAAGGCGAACAGGCCAAGGGCTATTCGTTGCCGGGCCTATGGGTGCGACCGCTGCTGGCCTATCAGCCGTTGCCTGCTGTGCGCCTGGAGGCGGGTTTCCATGCACTCATCTACGACGGGGCCAACAAGTACCCATGCTATGCCTACCACGACATAGGTACGTGGAAGGGCCACCAGTACCAGCGTGGCGCACATGTGCTGCCTTTCTTCCGTGCCACGGCACGGCTCAAGGACTGCACCTTTGTGCTGGGCGACCTGTACGGCCCGTTGCAGCATGGTGTGGTGGAGCCGCTGCTGAACCCGGAACTGGAGCTGACGCAGGACCCGGAGATGGGCTTTCAGCTGTTGGTGCAGCGTCAGCGCTACCATCTGGATGCCTGGATCAACTGGCAGAGCTATATCTTTGAGGAGGACACCCACCAGGAGGCATTCACCGTGGGTGTTTCACAACGCATTCACTTGACCCCGCCACACCGGGCGCTCCGTTTTTATGTTCCCATCGACGTGCTGGTGCAGCACCGAGGTGGCGAGCAAGATGCCACGGATATGGGTGTGCAGACCCTCTGCAATGCAGCGGTAGGTCTGGGCATGGAGTGGCATGCCGACAGACGTGTGCTCAACTCGCTCAGCGCCGACGTGCTGGCCCTGGGGGCATGGCAGCAGAGCGGACATCTGTGGCCCTTCGACACCGGCGGCGGCGTTTCCTGCTCGGCCAGTGCCGTGCTGTGGTCGGATTTCCGGCTGTTCGGCGGTCTGACTTATGTGCGCGACTTCGTCTCGCTGTATGGCATTCCCTTCTACAGCACTTTGTCGCAGAAGCATGGCGCTCGTTTCTCGTCCATGCTCACTCCGCATGTAGGAGCCGAATGGTGCCACACCTTTGCACGCGACTACACACTGGGGGCCAAGATTGATGCCTATCCGGCCGTGGCAGGTGCCATGACAAAGGCCGACGGCACTCGGTTGCCATCGGCCTTCAGCAATAACTTCTCCTTCGGCATTTATCTGCGTTGTAGCCCGAGGTTCAGGATTAAATAAAGTGAAAAGTGAAAAATAAGATGATGTAGTTTAGCTAATTAGGGGGGTAAGATAATGCAAGGGCAAGACATGTCCCTTAAATTGCAGTCCAGCCAGAGTGCACAGCAGCTTACTGGTTACCAAACACACGCCCCCGCCCTTCGGGCCTAGCGAGAGGGGACGAAGGGCGGGGGCATGTATGCATTAAACTGTTAGAGTACAAGCGGAAGCTGAGTTACTCTTATTTTTCACTTTTCACTCTTTCACTTTTCACTTTCCTCACTCTTTATCTAAACTACATCATCTTATTTTTCACTTTTCACTTTCTTC
>JAFXQT010000044.1 GCA_017526905.1 Bacteroidaceae bacterium
AGCGACGGCTTCCCCGGCTGGCACTGCGAGTGTACGGCCATGGGCCGCAAGTACCTGGGGGCACACTTCGACATCCACGGCGGCGGCATGGATCTGGTGTTCCCGCATCACGAGTGCGAGATAGCGCAGGCTGTGGCCGCGCAGGGCTCCGACATGGTCAACTACTGGATGCATTGCAACATGGTGACCATTGGCGGACAGAAGATGGGCAAGTCGCTGGGCAACTTCATCACGCTGAACGAGTTCTTCACCGGCAGCCACGAAAAGCTCTCGCAGGCCTACTCGCCCATGACCATCCGCTTCTTCATCCTGCAGGCACACTACCGCAGCACCGTGGATTTCAGCAACGAAGCCCTGCAGGCTGCCGAGAAGGGGCTGCAACGACTCATGGAAGGCTGGAAGGGACTGCAGCGCATTCAGCCCGACAAGAACGGAACGGTGACGATGGACTATGTGGAGACGCTGCGCAGCAAGTGCTACGACGCCATGAACGACGACCTGGCATCGCCCACCGTAATCAGCGAACTGTTCGATGCCTGTCGCGTCGTCAACACCGTCCTGGATCACAAGGCCACCATTGCCCCCGACGTGTTGGAGGCGCTGACGGAGGTGTTCCGCACCTTTGCCTTCGATATCTTGGGCCTGCAGGCCGAGGCCGAAGGTGGTAGCCACCGCGAAGAGGCTTTCGGAAAGGCCGTGGATATGCTGCTGCAACTGCGGGCCACAGCCAAGGCCAACAAGGACTGGGCCACCAGCGACATGATCCGCAACGAACTCACTGCCCTTGGCTTCGACATCAAAGACACGAAGGACGGAGCCACCTGGTCGCTGAAGTAGAAAGACTAGCAGCCCACCCCCGACCCCTCCCTTTCAAGGAGAAAAAAAGACTCACCCCCCCAGCCCCCTCCCTTTCAAGGAGGGGGAGAAGGCTACGCCATTGAGGGCATTCAAGCTTCGGAAATAACTCACCCCTCCTTGGGGAGGGGAGTTCATACGAGCTAAGAGTAAGCACGAACGGACTCCCCTCCCCAGGGAGGGGTTGGGGGTGGGCTGTTCTTGTGGGCTGTTGCTTGTGCTGTTGTTGCTTGAGAATTAAGCTTGTTACCTCACCACCACTTTCTTTCCGCTCAGGATATTGATGCCTTTCTGTAGTTTGCTGAGGCGCTGGCCGCCGAGGTCGTAGATGTCTGGCCGCCCCTGGTCGCTGGCTTGCCGTTCAGGCTGTACCGCCTCTATGCCGAGCGGAGTCCCTTTGAACTGAAACGTGAAAGCCTTGACTGCTGACCCCTGAACGGCCGAGACAGGCAGTAGGGCTTTGTTGGCCGACACCGTGCCTTCCAGCACATGGACGAACTGATTGCCCGACAGGCCGTAGTAGCTGTCGGCCTCGACAAATGTGGGAGCCAGCGTGCCCACCAGCAGGTTGTCCGGCACGGTGGAACTGGCGGCACTCTGAAGCTCCACCTCAGCGTTGGCTTCGCCCTTCAGCAACATCCCCGTACCGCCCTTCACGGAACCCTTCAGCTGCTCAAACGTAATCTTGTTGCCGTTGATGCCGGTAATGACCCACGCCGAATAGTCGGCGGTTTGGGAAAAATCCAGAGGATAAGGCGAGCAGTAGGTGGCATAGCCGTTGGCGTTGAGCTGGACGGAGGCAAGGGATGCACCGGAAGTACTTCCTGTCAGGCACACCTCATCCAGATACGCCTGTCCTATTTCTTCCCCTTTTATATTCGTCTGCGAAACGTAGAACTCGAGCTTCAGGTACAGGCTGTTGCTTTGCGCACTTTCGGGCAGGGCATAGGTGGCTTGTACCAGATTGGCATTGGCCGAGACGGCTTTGGAGGGCACGGCCGTATTGGTGCGAGCCACGGTGGCGTATGTGTTGCCATCGGTCGAATAGGAAAGGCGGACATAGGAACCTTCGGCCCACGAACTGCTGCTCATGCCAAAGTAATGGCTCACGGTCAGGCTCGAATAGGCTGCCACATGCAGCGGACCGACAGTGAAGCTGCCAGTCTTGCCCTGCGATGATACCAACGCCGAGCCAGCTTGCCCCATCGTGTTTTTGCTTTGCTTGGCTTCGGCCACAGTGTAAATCGCATCGCCATACACGGCACTTGATCCGTTCTTTACGCTATAGTCGTTATTCCATGCCCTTGCGCTGCCCCCGTTGCTGCCGAAGGACTCGGCGAACAGCGCCTGCGGCTCTGTTGTGACGGCAGGTGCTTCCGTCTGCCCCTCAGGTGCCGTCACCGTAAGGGTGAAGCTGCTGGTGGCGGCATCATAGCGGGTGCCGGCACCGTAGGTCACATTGATGGTGGTGGTGCCCACAGCCACGGCCTTGACGGTGTTGCCCTCGACGGTGGCCACAGCCGGGTTCATGCTTACCAGCGTCACCGCGCCGTCGGTCACGTAGTGGGTGCCGGCCTGCAGCGTGAACGACTCGCCGTAAGGAATGGTGACGGCAGAGGCATACGTCTGTGGTGCCAGCAGCTCCGGTGTCTTGGGCGTGTAGGTGATTTCTACTTTGTCCACCTGCACGTTGGCGCCCGTGGTAGAGAAGTTCCAATAGACTTTCGACTCATCGGTGTTGCTCAGCTCAAGGGTACCGCTCTTAGCCACGGTGCCGGTCACACTGCTGTTGCGTGAATCAAGGACCGCTGTGCCGAATGTGATGCCAGCCTTGCCACTTTCGCCTGTTGTGTTGCTGAACGTGACAACCACCTTCGACGGATAATAGCCCTCGGGGGCTGTAGTGTTATACAGGAAGCCTTTATTTTGCAGGAACATGGCATAGCCGTAGACACTACCATTAGCGCTCTTCGTATTAATGCCGGCGTATGCCACGGTGAAGCTGACGGAGCCAGAAACCGTGAACGTGCCGCTGGTGCCATCAGCTGCATAGCCGTCGGGGATGGCGGCATAGCTAAAAGAGGCCGCCACTTCCGTGTCGCCCATGGTGCCTTCGTCATCGTAGCTGAAAGCCTCGTTGGTCTTCGTGCCCCAGATATATTCCTCCAGCCCGGGGTAGTCGATGAACGGGTTGCGGTTGCGCTGAATGCCATAGACGGCGTTGTTGCGGTTCACCTCCTTCTCGCTGACGGGGTCCTGCCGAGCCCACTCCAGCAGCATGTTCAGTTGCCACGTCGTCAGCCCGGGATAGGCCTGCCCGTCCAGCACATCCTCCACTTCGGTGGCGGCGAAGTTCGTCACCCAGTCGGCCAGCTTCTCCTCGTAGCACGTAACCATATAGAAATACGTGCGGGCGAAGTCGCCCTTGTACTCGTCGGCTGGTTCGAACACCGTGCCGGTATAGCCCGGATAGGTGCAGGCACCCAGCTTGCTAAAGTTGTTGGCCGACTTGTACTTCTCGCCATTGGTCTCTCCGAAGGGGTAGTTGTTGCGGCGGTTGTTAATGTAGCCGTCCACCGGGTACAGGTGGTGCAGGTCGGTGTACATGGGCATGGTGTTATTCTGCCCTCCGAACCAGCTCTTTGGGAAGGAGTGCTCGCGGTTATAGCTGTCGCCCTCACGGCTGAAATTGGCACCTTGTGCCGTGCCGCCGGGCTCATAGCTTGTGGCATTGGAGTACATGTCCCAGATGTAGCCGTCGGCCCTCACGTCGGTTGTCTTGTAGGCCGTCCACAGGTCGTTGTATGTCAGTTCCGTGCGGTTGTAAATGATAGCGCACAGAGCCGTTTTCAGTGCCGCCCCTTTCTTGCCGTCGGCATTCTTGTAATAGGTGCCGGAGCCGTTTGGGCCTGCTGCGTTGATGGCTATCGCCGTCAGCGCAAGGCATAGTATAAGCGTTAATCTCTTCATCTTGGCCACAAAGGTACACTTATTCTGCCGAATGGCAATCAGTTGCAGCACTTTTTTTAGTAACCGTTTCAAGTTTCGGAAGTTCCTCACAGCCGATGCCTCGGCATCGCTTGCGAAACTTGAGTACTGCTTACTTACAGAGGCATAACTACTTCTTAAGAAGCCTCCATATATGTTTTCCCCATAAATATCAATCACTCTATCACTAATGCACTCTTATCCATTGATTCTGTGTGGCTTACACTAGTGATTTATGGTTGAAAATGCTATCACTAAGTGATCGATTTAACATAAATTAAGGCGGTTGTCACAGATCTTCCCGGCTTTTTCAGCAGCAACGCATCGCTCTTACACCAGTATGGCATCACCAGTGAGCCGCACTACGACAGTGTTACCGCCGACTACTATTTTCCCAAGCCGTAGGATACACCCATACACCCATAAATACAC